>CAMDQC010000076.1 GCA_945905735.1 Prosthecobacter debontii
TCTCCGAAGATCGCCTCCGGCGTGTGCCCGTGCACCGCTATCAGTTCATCCAATGCTTTGTTCGTTTTCTCTTCTTCTTTGCTTTTTGGTTTTCTCACTCGTTTGTGTCCTCTCTTTTGCCTGGCCACACAAACTTTCTGATAGGTCCGGCAATAGGGCCGCCAGATTGGCGGATACGAGCCCCGGTTTGAGAAATATCCCCGCCAGATTGTGCGTTATGATTCCGGGATTGAGAAGTAGCGCAGCCGGGTTGCGCGGTGATTTGCTGTTGGAAGAATTTCCCGCTACCCGAGTTCCGACGTGCCGTTTGGACACAATCCACACGCTCTGCGAGACTCGAAGACTCATCGCCACGTTGGAAGAAATTGTTTGTCATACAATCGAACGAGGTCACCGGCTAGATGATACGCAAAGGGCGAGCAAGCGAAATCTTAAATTGTTTGCGATGCTAATTTGGAATAAGCCCTCTGGAGGATGGGTCGCATGAAAAAGTAGATCGCTGCTGCAACGAGCGGTGCAGCGAGCGCCCAAACGACAATCCCGCGAACGGCGATCATTCCGAAGTCGGCGAAGAACTTTCCCACGTCGGCGCTGAAGCGTTCGAGCAGATACGGGATGGAAAGCGGGATGTGCGCGATGCCGAAAAGGTCGCTGCCGGCGCGGTAGGTCGGGATGAGCAGTGCGAGCTGCGCGGGGTATGCGAGGTAGTTGACGATTTGAATGACGGGTTGATTCAACCGCAAGGCCCAAGCCGCGAGTCCGCACAGAAGCGTGGCGGAACCGAGGATGGGAAACACGCCGAGGACAAACCCGAGAGCCACGGTGAGCGCGAGTTTCTCGGGAGTGGCTCCCTGCTTTAGCTGCGCAATTACAGGCGCAACAATGCGTCGTCTCCACCACGATTCGCGCGGGACGGCGTCGGTCATTTGCGGCGAAGGAGCAGGTCTTCCATCTTCGCCGTGAGGGGGAGGCGGAAGAGCTGGATGAGCATGTAGGTCGCCATCGCGATGTTGCCGAGAAGCAGGATGCCGAGCAGCCACCCGATACGAGCCAGGACCGTGGTCTCTTTATAAGCCAGCCACGCGTAAAACGTGAGGAAAGCGAAATACGTATCGAATAATGTGGCGATGAACCACGGATGCGTGGCGACTGCGCGCGGTGTGTTCCAAAGCGCGACCTCCGTGCTCGCCCACCCGGTGACGGCGAACATGCTGATGAGGACGATGATGAATGCGATGCGCAGGAATAGGATCATGGCTGTGGTGAGTTACGCTTCGGTCCCTGCGGAAGACTCATCCGTGCCGCAGCCGTGGATTATTGGGGAGAGTGTAAACGGCCTGCACGACGCTGATGTTTCGCATGGCGAAGGCGGCTTCGCAGTACTGGAGGTAGTAGTTCCATTTGCGGATGAAGCGGTCGTCGAAGCCGAGTGCGCGGACTTCGGCGAGGCGGGCGTTGAAGCTGTCGAACCACATCCGCAGCGTGCGGGCGTAGCTGAGGCCGATGTCTTTGATGTCGTGGAGAAAGAGGTCGCCGGTCTTGTTCATCGCGGCGTTCACGCGGCTGATGCTGAGGAGGAGCGAGCCGGGGAAGATGTGCTTTTGAATCCAGTCCACCCCGCGACGCAGCTCGGCGTGGCGATTGTCGGGGACGGTGATGTATTGCACGCCGACCATGCCATGCGGCTTGAGTAATCGATGGAGCTGGCGGCAGTAAGTGGGCAGGTAGCGGTCGCCGAGCGCTTCCATCATTTCGATGGAGACGATCTTGTCGAACTTGCCGTCGAGGTTCCGGTAGTCTTCGAGCAGGATGTCCACATGGTCGGCGATTCCCTCGCGCTCGAACCGTTCTTTTGCGTAGCGGAATTGCTCCTGCGAGATGGTGACGGTCGTCACGCGGCAGCCGTAGTTTTTCACCGCATGACACGCGAAGCCGCCCCAACCGCTGCCGATCTCCAGCACATGGTCGCCGCTGCGGATGTGCAGTTTGCGGCAGAGCGCGTCGTATTTCTCAATCTGCGCGGCTTCAAGAGATTGGTCCGGCGCGGTGAAGATTGCGCTGGAGTAGGTCATCGTGGGATCGAGCCAGAGACGGTAAAAGTCATTCCCGAGGTCGTAGTGCTCCGCGATGTTTTGGCGCGCGGTGGAGAGGCTGTTGGGGCGCAGCAGGTGGTTGATTCGGTTGGTGAATTTTAGCAGGCCCAGCGCAAACGAGCGGGTCTTCGAGCCGGACATCGCGGGCGAGTTCTCGATGTTCAGGACGGCCCACGAGATGACGCGCTCGATGTTGTCGGTGTCCCACTCGCCATCGACGTAACTTTCACCAAACCCGATGTCGCCGTGGAGCACACAGCGCTTGAAAAACGCGGCGTCGCGGATGCGCATGGTCGCTTGGGTGGACGCGCCGGGCGTGCCGATGGTGCGCTTGCTGCCGTCGGGAAGTTCCAGCGTGAGCGAGCCGGCTGTCATTTTGCCGAGGGCATCCAAAACGATGCGCTGGTAAAGGCCGGGTTGCGCGACTGCGGTGAGTGGAGCTGTGGCGGCGAGCGATTCGTTCATGGGGCTTTCGGAGCGATGGAAGAGTGTGGTTTCAGGACGTCGCGCTGCATGTCGGCATGGGCACTCTTGCGATGAAAAGGCAGCCGCTTCAACCACAGAATGAATGCGTGCCAGTGGATGAGCGTGATCACTTTCAGAGTGATGAGCGGATATTTGAGCGTGAGCCACAACAGCCTTCCGCTGGTGAGCGGCGCGCGTTTTCCCGTGAGCGCGCTGAGAAGAACGCGTCGCTCGCCATCGCGGTCGTCGATGTGAATGTCGAGCACATCGCCGGGGACGCGGAGCTTGAAGTCGAACGAGAGGTCGAGCGCGGAAAACGGGGAGACGTAAAAGTGCTTCGGCGTGATGAGTCGGAAGGTGCCGTCGGGAGTCGGTGCGGGGATGAGGTACGGTTTCATCTCGCGGAACGTGTTGCCGACTTGGACGACGGCGCAAAGCGGCGAACCCGCTGCGTCGAAGCAGAAGTAGAATGAGACTGGATTGAAAACATAGCCGAGCACGCGCGGGAGTGTGACGAACTGGATACGCCCACCGGGCGGAAACTGGATGCCGTTTTGCGCGAGGTAGCCGATGACGTTCTCCTTCACCGACTTGGTCTCGAAGCCCGCAATCGTGAGGTGGTCGCGGTCGCGAAACTCGTAGAGGTTCCAGCGATTGCGGCTGAAGAGCGGGATGCGGAGGGAGTCGATCTCATCGAGATCGAGGGAGAACATGAAGATGCGATAGCGAAACTGATTCACCTTCGGCTCCAGCCGGTGATGCATCACGTCGCATTCGTAGAGGCACGAATTCATGCCCAAATCGGATCGCCCGTCACAGCTCGCGCGCACTCCAACCCGCTGGTGAAACCGTCTTCGTGGAAGCCATACTTGAACCACGCCCCGGCGTAGTAGGTCGTCTGGTCGGGCGAGATGCGGTTGAGCGCGGGCAGCTCTTTTTGCGCGGCGATGGCCGCGAGATTGAAAAGCGGATGCTCGTAGTCGATGCGGCGATGCACTTTATCGGGCGCGATTTGGTCGTGGCAGTTGAGCGAGACGAAATAGTTCGCGCGGTCCGAGACGCCTTGAAGCTGGTTCATCCAATAGTGGACGGTCGGGAGTCCGGTGCCGCCGGCCTCGATCCGGTAGTTCCACGCGGCCCAGCAACGGCGGGTGCGCGGCATGATGGATTCGTCGCTGTGGAGGGTGGCGATATTCGGCTGGTATTTGAACTCCCGCAGCAGGCGCGACTCCGTGTCCGTCGGGTCCGCGAGTATTGCCAGTGCTTGATCGGCGTGGCAGGCGAGGATGACTTTGTCGAACTCCCGCACCTCGCCGTCGGCGGAGGTCACACGGGCAGTTGTGGCGGTGCGCTCGACGCGGACGGCTTTCTTATTCACCGCGATGCGGTCGCGGAAGGGAACGGTGATTTTTTGCACATACGACTTCGCGCCGTTCACGACGGTGTGCCATTGGTGCTGCGTATCGAGGCCGAGAAACCCGTGGTTGTGCCAGAATCGCAGCAGCGTCACTGCGGGGAAATCGAGCATCAGCGCGGGTGGCGTGCTCCACACCGATGCGCTCATCGGGACGAGATACCGCTGCAAAAAGTCCTCACCATATTTCCGCTCCGACACGTATTCGCGCAGCGTCATTGTCGCATAGCGAGGATCGTCGAGCGCTGCGACTGCCTCTGCGTTGAATCGGTTCGTCTGCATCAGCATCTTCCAATGACGCAAATTCAGGAAGTTGCGGCGCTGGCCGAAAAGGAGATTCAGGCTCCCTCCATTATACTCCAGCCCGCTCGTGCATTCACGCACGCTGAAGGACATGTCGGTCGGTTTCGTCGCAACATCCAGTTCGCGGAAAAGACGCGTAAGATTCGGATACGTGACGTGATTAAAAACCATGAACCCCGTGTCGATGGGCACGGAGCGTCCGGCCTCGTCCACGGCAATCGTATTGGTATGACCGCCGACATAGCCGTGCTGTTCGTAGAGCGAAAGGTCGTAGCGACCATGCAGAAAGTGCGCGGCCCCCAGCCCGGATATTCCCGTCCCGATGATTGCGAGCGTCTTCACGGCTGGGGAATCTGCGGCACCATCACAAACCGCGCCGGATCGTAGCCCTGCGCGACAAGCCTCGCCATGATTTCGCCGCGCGTCTTCTCCGGCAGGGTTTTTCCGCGCGCCATAATCCATCCGTAATTGCGGGAAGGATGCCCGACAACCGTCCAGCGATACTGCGGGTCGAGGTCGATGATGAGATATTCGACGGTGACGAAGCCGAGGAACCGCACGCGCCACTCGGCATTCGTCTCGCGATTGTGTACCCACGCCAGCGCATCCACGCGCTGCTGAGGGGCGGCGAACGTCCCCTTCCGGGAGACGAACCAATTATCAATACGCCCGTCCGGGCGCAGGGCGTAGCTCTCCACCGAATCCACGCGGCCTTTCTCGGCAAAGTACGGAATGTTCGAGATGACACGCCAATCGCCCATATAGCGCTTCAAATCCACATGCTGCACTGTGCGCAGCGGGGCGGTTTGAGTCGCGCATCCGCTGATGAGTGCGGCAAAAAACAGGAGCAGTAAGCGGATAGAAATCATCGTGATAGACCGACTGTATCCAATCGCGTCGTCGGCGAGAAGAACCTTCCAAGCTCACGCTGCCGAAACTCAAAGATACGCTCTATATCAGGCCGGACGAGGAGTCCGTGGAGCGGAAAATCGAACCACACTGCATACCGCACCACGTCGCGGCAAAGCGTGCCACCATCCTTCGGCTCGAAGATGTGCTCATGCCGCCAAAGCCGATACGGCCCACGTCGTTGCTCATCCACAAACCGCCGCTGCGGCTCCCATACCGTGATTTCGCTCTGCCAGCGGACGGGCACGCCGCGCACCCGCAAGCGGTAGTCGATGAGAGCGCCCTGCTTCATCAGAATCGGCTGCGGAGAGAGGATGCGGAAGTTCACCCACGGCGGCGTGAGGCGCTCCAAATTCGCAGCATTGGAGAAAAACGGGAAGACTTCACAGACCGGGCGAGGCAGCCAAAGTTCGCAGGAAAATTCGCGGAGTTTCATCGCCTTAAATTAGATACCCATCGACGGTGCTCCGAGCGCCACCAGCTCGACGCTCAGCAAGTCTTGCAACTTCTTCATTCCCCTCCGGATCCGAGCCTTCACAGTCCCGACCGGGAGAGCGAGTTTCTTGGCGACGCTCGGGTAAGGCATATCGTCGAAAAACGCGAGTTGGATGGCCGCTTGTTGGTCCGCATTCAATTTCGCAATCGCTGCGCGAATGATCGCAGCACGCTCGGCGGCAATCGCATCCTGCAGCGAGTCTCTATCATCAAATCGAGTGTCCGTTTTCCCCTCCTCTTCAAATTCGGAATTTAGCCGAGCCCGGCGATTCACACTGCGCAGCCGGTCGATCGACTTGTTCCTCGTCAGCGCGACGAGCCACGTCGATGCTTTGCCCTTCGCTCCGTCAAACGCCGCCGCCCGATCCCACACCAGAACGAAAACGTCTTGGACTACATCTTGGGCTGCTTCGCGATTGTTCAGCACTCCCATCGCAACGGTGAAGAGGAGCCCATGCATCTGGCTGTAGAGGGCGTCGAAACTCGCACGGTCTCCGTTGGCTATTTGCTCCAAGAGGCGAGTTTCTTCTGCGGGTCCTGCATCCATGTCTTTTAGTCGGTTATTATTTTTTATGTCTAGACTTTGTCTCGTTTTTCCCGAGTTGTCAAGAGTTTGTCTATGCATCTTTTAAGAGAAAGGGATCGTTTTATTGAAGATGTCTCACTTTTGTCTCACTTTTAATCCGCAATAATGAATCACGGAGTTTCAATAGCGATCGCCGCGCGCCGCACGGGGCTTTCCCAACACGTTATCCGTGCGTGGGAGAAGCGCTATGGGGCGATCCGCCCATCGCGGACCGACACGAAACGGCGACTATATTCCGATGAGGAAATCGAGCGCCTACAACTGCTCCGCAGAGCCACGCAAGCCGGTCACAGCATCGGGAACATCGCCACACTCGCCGTCGATGCGCTCCGCATTCTTGCCGAAGAGAAAACGCCGGATGGAGCCCCAATGCGCCTACCCGACACAGCGGAAACCATTCTCTCGGCAGCGCTCGACGCAGTGCGATCGCTCGACTGCACAGCTCTGGAGAGCGTGCTCCAGTCCGGCGTCGTCACCTTGGGGCGAGGACTGCTGACGCTCCGCGTGATCGTGCCGCTGATTCAACAAATCGGCGATGGATGGGAACGCGGCACCCTTCGAATCGCTCACGAACACTGCGTTAGCGCCGTAATTCGGACGATGCTCGGCTCCTTCGTGCACGGATATTCGCCTACGGCGAATGCACCCGTCCTAGTCGTCACCACGCCGCCCGGCCAGGTCCACGAACTCGGTGCGCTGATCGTTGCCTCCACAGCCACGGACTGCGGCTGGAAGGTCGTCTATCTTGGGCCGAGCTTGCCGCCGGAGGAGATCGCCGCCGTTTATGAGCGGAGCAATGCAAACGCCCTGGCACTCAGCATCATCTATCCGGCAGATGACCCGACGCTTCCCGCGCAGCTTCGCGCGATCCGCCAACTTTTGCCCACAGCGCCCATCATTGCCGGCGGACGCGCAACAGTCAGCTACCAAGCCGTCCTCAGCGAGGTCCGCTTCACCGTCTGCGAAGACATCGCCAGCACGATCCGCGTCCTAGAAGCCGTCCGCATGGCTCGAATTCCTTCAGCGTCGTAGCTCTGGCTCGCCCTTGAGATACGCCAACAAGTCGGCCAGTTCTTGCTTGGAGAACGCCTGCTCCAGTCCCGTCGGCATGAGTGAAGTCGGCAGCGCCTCCAGCTTTTTCACTTCGCTCCGCAACAGCGCAGTCTCCTGCGCCAGCGGGCCTCGCAGAGTGATGCTCGTCGCCGTTTCACTCGCGAGGATGCCACTCACCGAGCGCCCGTCCTGCGTCTCCGCCACATAGTTTGCGAAGCTCGGCGCGATCTCAGCATCCGGCTCCACGATGTGAAAAAGGATGTTCTCTTTCGTCTGCCCACGAATGTCGAAAAGGTCCGGCCCGAGCGCGCTCCCTTCGCGTTCCAACCGATGACACATCGCGCAAACGTTGCGGAAAACCACGCGCCCTTTCGTCGAGTCGCCATTCAGCGTCAGGGCAGTTTTCGCCTCATCCAGCGCCTTCTGCCGAGCTGCCGAGCTCTGCACCGTGAAGATCGCCGCCGCCCGTTTGCGCACCTGCTCATCGGGGTGTTTTTGGAAAAGCGCGCGCCGCTGTGCGTGAAACGCGATCACCGGTATCCGCCCCCCATCGAGCGCATCCAACACACCCGGAAAAAGTGCAGCGTTTGCCAGCAGCGAGCCCAACACCACCTCGCGCCGCGAGGGTGACATCCGCGCCCACGCGCCCTCGCGCAGCAATACGCGCGCGGCTTCCGAATCCGCAAACGTGGCAAGTAGCCGCGTCGCTTCCGTCTGGATTTCATCATCTGCATCCATCGCCAATTCCACCAGCGCGCCCGCGCCCGACATCCGCCCGAGCAGCCGGACCGCCAACAGCCGCTCGGCGCGCGGGCGAGCGGCGTCCTTCGCGACTGCGGCACAATCGCCGAGAACGTCCACGCCATCCAGCCGTTCCCCCGAACGCAGCGCAGCGCCGAGAATCAACGGCGCAAGGAACTCCCGGCGTGTGTCCAGATGCTCCGCGTCCAGTAACGTCTTCACATTAGAAAACGAACGCCCCACGGCCACGAGGAGTTCCTGTGCATCCATCCCCGGTGTCTTCAATTCTCCGGCGAACGACTGCAAAAACTCCGCCTCCTTTTTACCGATGGAACTGAGCACCGCAGCGCGCGTCCAGCGGTCGCTCACATCCTTCGCAGCAATCACACCGAGTGCCGGTGCACCTTCTTCCAGCTCGCCGAGCACGAGCGCCGCGATGAACCGGACATTTGCCGCTGGCTCCTGCGCCAGCACCGACGGATCGGGCTTCCAAGCGCGCGCCTCCGGGTGCTCCAGCCAGATCCGCAGCACCAGCTCTCGCATATCCGCATCGCCTGCATTCCACGCTCGATTCATCACATCCGCATCCACCGCGCCCTCGCGCACCGCCTTCATCAGTCCCGCCGCCTCGGATGGCTCCGCTTTCACCGCACGCGCAGTGGTTTTCGACTTCACTCGCCAAATTCGCCCCATCCCTTTGCCGCTCTCAAAGTCCGTCTGCTTCCGCACTTCGCCGGGCAGGTAATCGGGATGCTCGATCGTCTTGCGAGTCATGTCCGCAATGATGAGCGCGCCATCCGGCCCACTGCACAGAAAGACAGGCCGGAACCAATCGTCCCGCGATGCCAGAAACTCGCGGCCCGCGTAAAACGGCTGCGCGCTGAACGTCCCACCGCTGCGCTCCAGCCGGTCCAGGTGCACCACATTCGCCGTCGGGTCGCACGAAAATGCGTGGCCGCGAAACCTTTCTGGCAGCCCATCTCCGTGCCAAATCGTCACTCCACACGCCGCGCTGAAATACCCTTGGTGCGAATCCGCCGTCGTGATGTTTGCGCTGATCGGGAACAACCGCGCCGCGCCGTTTGTGCTACGCATCAGCGTGTTCGGGATCAGCTCCGGACAGTTTTGCACCGTGTCCGAAAACACCAGCGCCGGGTTCCGCCGCAGCCAGCGCGAATCCAACACGACGTGCTGCACCTGCACACGATTCATGCAGATAAATCGCCGCCCGTACTCGTCGAACGACATGCCGTATTGCGAACGCCCGTCCACATTTTCAATCGCACCCGTCGCCGGATTCCACCGCAAATCGCCGCTCATTTTTACCGCCTCAGCACTCCCCGGCGCGGTGATGGCCCCGCCGCTCAGCCCCGCTGCAAAATATATCCAGCCGTCCGCGCCGAGCGTCGGCGCATTCACGCGGAGCTGCGTGCTGCCCGTCGTCGCGAAGCCCGTCAGCAAAACGCGGCGCTCATCCGCCACGCCATCGCCGTCCGTGTCTTTCAGAAAAAGAACATCCGGCGCGCAAGTCACGATCACCCCACCGCGCCACGGCAGCACGCCATTGGGAAAGCTCAGCCCCTCCGCAAACGTCGTCCGTTCATCCATCCGCCCATCGCCATCGGAATCGCGCAACAGCGCAATCCGCCCGAGCACTTCCGACGCGTTCGGATAGCCCCGATTCTCCGCCACGAAAAGCCGCCCGCGCTCATCAAAAGCCACCGCACACGGCGACTCCACCAACGGCTCCGAGGCCACCAGCTCTATCGCCAGCTCCGGATCCGCGAGCGAAAATGAAGCCGCAACCTCCGCCGGCGAATGCTCTCCAGCAGCACACACCAGCGACACGCAGCAGGACAAAATTAGCACACCTTTCATACGCCAAGTGTGCGATGGCAACTCGCGCGATGGCAAGATGCGAGCACCCCGGGCTCTGCCCTCTTTGCAAGCGTGGCTCTAAGGCACGATGACTCGCAGCCGGTAGAACAGTTGACTGGCGCTGACATTATCCGCTGCGGTGATGGCTCCATCGGACGCCTCCGCCAATGTGAAGCCCGGCGTGACGCTCCATGTGCCCATGCCGGTAGCCTGCGCGAGCGTCTGCCATGAGAGCAGGTCGGGCGAACGTTCGACGATGAACGTGGCGTCGTTCGCGGCGGGATAGCGGCGGAACGCGAGCGCGGGGGTCGGAGACAGCGTGAGCGAGAGCGGGGCGAGGTCGGCCGTGAAGGCGTCGCGCTGTGTGGCGTATTCGATCGCGTTGATTCTTCCGTCGCGATCGGGGTCGGCGAGCGGGCCGCTCACGGTATCGTCGGCAGCCAGCGCACCGAAGTTCCGCGCACGCCATTCGCCGAAGGTCGTCGGGCGCACGCCCTCTACGATCCCGTTGCCGACGCTGGTCACCCAGATTTTGTCGTGGTTTGCCGGGTCGTAGTAAACGCGTGATGGTGCTCGGAAGCGGTAGGAATCCACTCGCGCGAAAGTCGGTGTGGCCGCGTGCGCGTTTTGCGTTATCCACAGCCCGCCAAAGCGGGTGGTGAGCAGCAGTTCGTCTTTCAGCGCGGTCTCAGGGTGCAGTGCGCAGCTCGTGGCGCTGCCGCTGAAATTGGTGTCGCCATTCCAAATCGGCGTCCAGTTATCGCCCCCATCCACAGTGCGATACAGGCCGCCCCATGTCGTCGGCGTATCGCCTGCAGCGGCGGGCGTGACCACATTGCTGTCCGTATTCCACACGCAGGCGAACCACGTCAGGCCGCTCGGGTCGTGCGGGTCCACGACGACATCGCGGGTGAAATAGCGCATCTCGTTCCGCGTCGTCTTGTCGAGCCATGTGCTGCTGCCGGGCGGAAGGTAAAAGACTCCCGACGTGGGCTTGTATGCACCGTTCGTGATCGTGGTTGGCAGGATGGCGGCATCGCCGACTTGATGCGCACAGTAGCTGGCAACGAGCCCGCCGAGCGGCAGCACGCTGACGGTGTAGGGATGCTGCACTGCGGTGCCGTTGCGCAGCGGTGCGTTCAATTTGCTCCACGATGAAGCCGCGACATCGAAGACGTAGATTCCGTCCTTCGCCGGGTCGCTGTGTACCACGCTCACGTAGAGTTTTCGCGCGGTCGGGTCGAAGGTCATCGACACCGGATTCGCACCGCGCTGCCCGGAGCCGACGCCGAAGTCTGTCTTGAGCGGGTGCCACACATTCTCACCCGGAGCTTGGAAATACACGCCCGGCGCAGCCTTGCTCGCCGAGCCGGTATTGTCGGTGTGCGCGTCGTCGCAGCCGAGGTATTCGTAGGCGGAGTTTGTGAAAGCCGCGGCGGCGTAGCGAGTGCCAGTGAGCGGATCGTGCGCGACGGCGTTCACGTCGCCTCCGCCGAGCGTGGTGTGGTCGAACGGCCAGCCCCACCGCTTCCCGCCATCGGTGCTGATGGCCATTTGCAAATCGAGCATCGCCGCGAGCATCACGCCGCCGCCGCAGAAATCGAGCTGTGTGCACACGGTCACTTCGAGACCGTTGCTGAGGTAGCTCTGGCCGTTTGGAATGAGCTGTCCTGCGCCGTGACCTGCGTTGTCCGGAGTCGCGTAAACTTGCTGCCACAGCGGCGATGCGGTGTCGGCATTTGTGCTCAGCACGATTTGCGCGTTGTCGCAAAATAGCACGCGCCCCGGCTGCGACGGATGCACTGCGAGTCCGCACGGTGTGGCGTATGTGAGGTCGCTTTCGAACCTTTTCGCGACCGTCCCGGTGCGCTGTGTGGTGCCGAGCCAGCCCGTCGCGATGTTCCCATTTCCCGCCGTGGTGAAAATGTTCTGCCACGTCCCGCCCGGCGACGTGACGCGCCACACTGCGCATGAGTCGGGATAGCTCGTCGGCCGGTTCACCGCGACGTATGCTACGTTCGCGTTGGCGCGAGACATCGCCACGATCGTCGGCCGCTCGGTGCCCGTGATGGGGCCGGTGACATCCACCCAGTTTGCCGAGCCCCAGTCCAGCCGCCACACATGCCCCGTTCCATTTGCGAAACTCTGCGGCGTGCTCTGAGCACTTACGGTCGAGGTCGTCGTCACGGCGTAGAAGCGAATCTGCCCCGTCGTCGCGTCGCGTCCGCCTGCGAAACTGCACATCGTCTCTGCCGTCGGAAGCGCCACCGATGCGCTGAAGCTCTGCCCGCCATTTGTCGAGTAGAGCAGTCCTTGATTCGTGCCGACCCAGCATTCCTCCTGAGCGCCCGTGTGCCAGAACACACCCGCCACGCGCCCTTGTGTGCCGGTGAATGTGTGCGCCACCAGGAACTGCCCGTTGAGTCCGGTCGAGTCCGCAGGCAAGGGTCGGTAAAAGCGGATGTCGCTGCCCGTATTGCTGCCCGCGCAAACGAGAAACGTATCGCTGCGCAACGGCGAAGCGTGGACGCTCAAAGCGCGTAGATTGGACGGCCAGTTCCCAAACGTGGTCCATGAGTCGCCGTTGTTTATGCTCCTCAGCGGACGCACGATCGTGTTCTCCGTCGCGGAACGCCGCTGGTCCGCCGCGTAGAGAGTGTTGGGTGCCGCGGTGAATTGCACTTCCGTGAATTGCTTCCCCTGGAGTTGGTCGAAATCGATCGTCGTCCACGAAGCGAACCCATCGGTCGTGCGAAGGACGTGGCTCATGTCCACAGCAAGAAAAGCCGTGTTCGTGTCGTGCGGGCTGAAGCTCGGAGCGAACATCCCGCCGCCACCACCGATGCCGCGCGCCGTCCAAGCGGACGGCGGAGCAGCTTGAGAGAGTGTCATAGTTGCGAGCAGAAGCGCGAGACGTGAGATCGTTTTCATGCGGTCCATCTTCCTCCACTTTGGGAACCCGTAAATGCACCCGCAGGAGTATTGGGGAACTGCGACTCCGCTTCCGAAAAAACTTTGGGTGTCATGAGCGACAGTTGCTCATGACACCCGTTGTTTGGTCCGAACTGACCGCAGGATTCGCTTCTACTTTGCAGGATCGAACATCGATTGAAGCGGTGCGGCTATCATCAGACGCCCGGCTTTCTCGCCGACGGGAAACGCCAGGCTGACCGCGCCTTCTTTCACCGCGAGCACTTTCACCGGCACGAGGCTGTCCTTCGGGCCTTTATCGAGGCCCGCCGGGACCGCCTCCAGCTTGATGTCCGAAGGTTTGTCGGCAGCCATGGCAGCAAGCAGTTCGGTGAATTCCTGCTTTACTTCTTTCGGCACACCGTCCCAGCAAACCAGTGCGCTGAGCGCCTTAGCGTCGCCAGCCTTCAGGACCTTCGTCACCTCGGCAAGGAAGTCGGCTTCCTGTTTCGGTGTCGCGGCCTGCGCGAGCAGTGTGAGTGTGAGTGTGATGAGTGTGATGAATAATGTTTTCATAGGAGGCGATGATCACCGGCATGGTGGAAACCGTAAACACACCCGCAGGAGCATCGGCTGCACGCTACGGGAGCACTGTCGTGTTCCGGTAAAATGCCGCGGTGCCGCTCACCGCGGCGGGGAAAAGGTTCGTCCCATCCTCGATGGCGGTGGTGTGATGCAGCGGAGCCCACGTCACGAGGTCTGTACTGAATTCGAGCGTGTAGGTGCGGTGAATCGCGGCACTGCCAATCAATTGAAACTCACTGGGCGCGGTAGCGCGGAGAATCAGCGAGGGTGCTGCGGGCACTGCGGGCGCGACTGTCGTGATGCGGATGTCGTCGAGCAGCAGCGTGGCCGCGTTTGCAGGGCCGGTGACGCTGAAGCGCAGCGTAAAGTTCGCGCCGGGCTGGAAGGCAGCGAGCGGGATGGACTCGGCGAGCGCCGTCGCCTGGTTGAGATTTGTGCGACTGAAAAGCGTCTGCGTGCTCGCGCCGAGCGACTCGACGAGAAACGTGTAGCCTGCCGGGAGTTGCCCGCGCCATTGGAAGCTCAGCGACGGCGCTACTGCGGCGGCGAGGTCCACCGCCCGCGTGAGCGATGCGCCGGCTTTGAGCTGCGATTGATACGAGCCCGCCGGGGGCGTGGGTGTCGTGATGACACTCGCGTTTCCGGCCACGGCCCATCCTTGCGACAGCCAGCCTGCGCCGCCGACAAAATCGCTGCTCTCAAAGCTGTCCGTCGCAACGTCCGCCGCGCCCGTGGCGGTGGTGGCATCGCGGAGGAGCAGCGTCACGTTCAGGCTCGTCGTGCTCGCGCCGAGGTCGTCCACCGCCACGGCTTTCACCGTGTAGTCGCCCGGCGAGAAGCCGGACCACAGGAATGAATACGGTGCTGCGGCATCAGAGCCGAGCAGCGTGTTGCCCTGATAGAAATCCACGCGCGCCACGCTGCCATCAATGTCCTCCGCGTGTGCCTCCACGGCGACGCGACCACCAGCCTCGACGATGACGTTTGTATCCGGGCCGATGACTTTCACCAAGGGCGGGCGATTCCCCGGCGCGCGCAGCCACGGCGCGGTGAGCGGGCTGGTGAGGAGGAATCGCGCCCACGCCGCTGCCGCCTTCGTGCGCCCACGCACCGAGGGATGGACGCCATCCGCGTTGAAGTCGCGAATTTCCCACACCGAGCCGTCCGCGCGCGCCGTGAGGCCGTCGCCCCACACGTAAGGCCCCCACGCCATCCATGGGCACATCACCGGCCCGGAGTTGAGGTCGAAGTTCAGCGACGCATCGCCGTTGATTTGCTTTTCAATCATCCACTTCACCGCGAACCCGGACTGGTAGGCGTAAGGCTCCGGGTTGTTCATCGTGGTCGTGAAACCCGCGTATTCACGCGATGACCACAGGCACAGCTTCGTCTTCGGAAAGAACGCCGGGAGATTCCGCATCGTCTGCTCGGCGAAGTTCTGGAAATCGTGCGGAGTCGCGGGCCACGCCTGCGGCGGGTATTTGCTGTTGGCCATCGAGTGGTATTGCAGGACGAGCTGCACCTGCTGCGGGGTGATTCCTTTTGCGTTCACCGCCGCGACGGCATTGCCCCAGATTGCGTTTGTCGGGCTGGCCCATTCGCCCACGTCGAAGCCGCCCTGCGCGGCCTGCACAATCACCACATTTGGCGCAGTCTGCCCGAGCAGCAGCTCGCTCATCACGCCGAAGATGAAGCTCGAATTCGACATTCCGAGCGAGACGACCCCGATTTTCCCCGCCGCGCTCGAATTGCCCATCGAGTCGAGCGGCTCCACCTGCGCGGTGAGCGAAAGCCCCGCGGATAAATGGCCCGCCGGAATCGTGTTACTGCCGCCCGGATACAGCCCGCCCGCCGCGCCCTGATACGTGGCGGTGCCGAGCGCATCGAGCGGCACGAGGCCGGTCGTGGTGCCTGCGGGATTTCCGCCGGCGAACGCGACGCACGCGTTGAAAGTGAAATTGAGCACTGCCGCTGCGAGGATGGTTTGCTTTGTCATGCTGCGAGTCTCCCGCCTTATCCGCGCACCGTAAATGCACCCACGGGAGTATCGGCCGGGCGCGGCGAATCAATCGGCGGTCGCGCGGATACGGAGAAAGCGGGACAGGACGCTGCCGAGCGGGACGATGTCGCGGAAGGTGACGGTCTCGGTGCCGTCGCCGTTGTCAGTGGGAGTGCCGAATTGCACTGCATCGGCGAGCCAGATTCCAGTGGCGAGGTCGCTTGTGGATTCGACGACGACAGTCACGCCATTCGCGCCGGTGCGGCGTCGGAAAGTGAGCGCGAGATAGTCGCTTCCCGCGACATTGATGACGCTCTGCACGGGGCGCTGCGCGGAGGAGTCAGCCAGCGGGTCTGTCCCAAACACGAACTCGAGCAAATTGGCCGCGCCATCGCCGTCAGGGTCGAGCAATGGCGCTCCCTGGCTGGGGTTGGCGGGGAAATGCGCGTGCTGCCAGGCGTTGAACGGCGTGTCTTCAAACGTGAAGGCGAGCGTGCGACCCAGTGCGCCGGCGACATTCGCGGTGAAGCGCACGGTCGGCGAAAGCTGCAAGACTGTGATGGCCGGGTCGGCGCTCGTGACGGCGATGGCGCTGCGAGCGAGTTCGATGGTGATGGTGCCGCCGAGCTGCGTGGGGTCGCTGATGGCGACATCCATCGCCGTCGCCGTTTCGCGCACGAGCGCACTGCATTTTTTGTCGGCGGTGATGATGCCCGAAGTGCTCGTTCCGTCGTTCCAGAAATTCGCAGCGGTGATGCCGAGGGACTGCTCGCGCACGGCGTGAACGGCGGCGGTGTTGGCGAGGATGACGATGTCCGGGCTGCTCGCGTAGGTGCTCGTCTGCGCGGCGCTCGCGCCGGGGAGCAGCATGTAGGCGTAGGTGGCGCTGGCGGGATTCGCGCCGTGGTCGAGCCAGAGCGTGGCGTAGTTCCGCGTGATGAGCGTGGCCGAGCCGGCGCTGTGTATCTCGCTCCAAGCTCCGGTGCGTGCTTCGCGCAGACCTTTCACCGTCGCGCCGCCGGGGAAAATGTAGCCGCCCGTCGCGGCGAGGTGCGCCCAGCCGATGCTGCTCATCGTTTCGCTCCAACCGAGCGAAGCAGACTTGGCGATGCCGTCCACGGTGAGCGCGCTGGCGGCATCGTTGAGGCGGCGGTTTTCAACGATGGTCTCAATGGCGCGGTTATCGGTGCTGGTGATGCCGGAGCCGAGCACGACGATTTCATCATCGAACTGGAACCATGATTTCCGCGCTGTGAGCGTGCTGCTGCGTGCATCCAGTTCCATGCCGGTCGCACCGTAGATGCCGAGCAGCTCCGCGCCGCCCGCCCATGCGAAGCCGCCGAAGTCCTGGCTCTTGTTGATGAGATTCGGAAGCGCCTGTGTGTCCACGGTCGTGCCGGCGAGGCGCTTCCGGTTCACCGTGGGCCAGTAGGCGCTGGAGTATTCGTCGAGGTCGGAGTTGTAGAGATACGTCGCGCCATCGCCGGTGTGCCAGCCCTGCAAATTCTCGCCGCTGATGGCCTCGTATTGCAGCACGCGGGTGGATGACATGCTGATGCCGAAAGCGAAGCCGGGCCGCTGATGCACAGCGCGCGCGTTGCCTGCGAACTGCCGGTTTGCCACCGGCTGCGGCTGCTCGGTGATGCTGGCATCCGCGAGCACGGGCTTGATGCGGACCAAGGTCGGCAGCGATGCATTCGCCAGGAAATCGCGCGCGGTGTCGGCATTGATGTGCGCCTTCGCGATGCGCCGGAAAGTGAGCGCGTCGGCGGGCGGCGGATACGTGGCGGTGTCAATCAGCGCGGCGAGGAACTCGTGGCCATGGACGTGGTCAGACGCGCTGTTTCGCGAGATGGAGCGGCCTGCGACCATGTCCATGATGGCGCCGCGAAACAGCAGCGGCTCGTAGCCCTTGGTAATCCAGCCAAACACGTTCGCGCGGTTCGGGTCCGTGACGGCCCACGTCGAGTTGTCGGTGAGTTGGAAGGTGTTGTTCAGCGAGCCGAGCAGCTCGACGCCGTAGGTGGCCGTGGCGGCGAGTCCGCTGTGGAAGATGAAGGAACCATCCGCATAAAAGCCGTCGCCACTGGTGACGTGGGTAAAGGTTTCGCCAATCGCCGAACGCGCGAGCACCAGCTTTGCCGCGTCTTTTTCCAGCACACCGCGCAAGGAGAGAGCGTGGCATTTTTCCGCGCGGTTCGAGCCGTGGGAGGGGATGCTGTTGAGCACATCCTTGGTGGGGTCGGGCGTGATGTGCTCGATGGCGCGCATGTGCCGCATGAGCTGGCTGGGCGTGAGCTGGTCGTAGAGCAGCACACAGATGTTGTTGATGTGCTGTGTGGCGAGCACCTCCATCGCATACCACTCCGACGCGGTAAAAGACGTCGTGTCGTTGTATCGGTTCGCGTTCATCCAGTCGAACGCGGCGAGAATGTCCGCGAGCAGCGGCGCATCGCCCTTCAGCGAGCATCCGTTCGTGACGTAAGCCAGCGCCATGGCGCTGAGCCGCGAGTAGCTGCCGCTGGTGTGCAGCCCGCTCGTCGCGACGCCGAGGTCGCTCCACACCGTCGTCGTTCGCGGCGTCACCATGGAGTTTTTATTCGCCTGCGCGGTGCCATTGATGCCCGCCACGCGCGCGGCGATGTCGGGGTCGCCGAGGTCGTGCGCGTTGCCGCCCGTGAGGACGTCGAACCAACGCTGCCGCAGCTCGTCGAACTCGTCCGGCGCACCCGTCACGCGGATATCCACGGGTGCGGAGGTCGCGGTGTCTCCGTCATCATCCGTCGCCACGGCGGTGAGCGTGAATGTGCCGCTGGCGGGATTCACATAGTCGAACGTGAAAGGAGCCGCGCTGTCCTCGCCGAGCTTGGTCGCGCCGCGAAAAAATTCGACCTTCGCGACGCTGCCGTTGTCCGTCGCATTTGCCGCGATGGTAAGCACCGCAGGCGACGCCAGCACTGAATCCACCGCCGGCGAGGTGATGGCGATTGTCGGCGGCGACGGCACTTTCACGGACACGTTGTCTATGAGGAAACTCTCGATGGCCGTGCCGTTGCTCAGCGCGACCATGTCGAACGAGTAGAACTGGTCGGTGCCAATCGTCACCGTCGCGCTCGCGATGGTTCCCGCGTCAATGCGGCTTTGCAGCAGCACGCTGCCGTCCTCCTGCCGCGTCACCGTGAGCCAGGCGTGATGCCGAGCCGCCGTGCCGCAGGCGAAGGACGCGCCATTCACGCTGCCCGCAGGAAAAACGAGCCCGCTGCCGCCGAGGATGTCATTTCCCGGACGCTCGACGAACACGCGCGTCGCGTTCGTCGTGTCGGCGCCGACATTCGTCACCAGGCCATAGCCGCGGTCGTCCAGCCGCGTCGTGGAGACATCATCCGCCGTCTGCCGGGTGCCCAAGGAATCAAAAACTCCGAACATGAAACTCTGCGCCCCGTTCACCAGAGTGGTCGTGAAGCGGAAGTCGAACTCGACGACGAGCGACTGCCCCGCCGCCAGCGTCTGCGTGGGGAAAAATGCCAGCATCCCGCGCTGGCTCGTCGTCGCCGTCAGCGCGAGCGCCTTGCTCGCCGGCGACACGCTCGCATCGTCCACCACGGCGAGCGTCGAGCTGGTCGTCGCGTTGCGAAACCACACCGCGCCCAGCGCATCACCGCCGCTGGCATTCGTGTAGCTCGCGTCGGTGAACGGGTCATTCACCGCCGCGCCACTGGCGGCTTGAAAGGCGAGCGCGAGCAGCGCGGCGAATCGTGTTTTCATCCCGCGAAAGTGCGCATTCTTCGCATAGCCGTATATGCACCCACAGGAGTATCGCCTGCTCCCGCAGGCCATCACTTTTTCAAGACACCACGCACGAACTCCAGCGTCTGCTTGCCTGCGGAGAGTCTGCCGGTGACTCGGCGCACGGGACGCGTGAATCGCAAGCGCGACGCCCCCGCCGCATGGCTAGGCCGTTCGTGACTTTGCATAAACCTCTCCCAAAAAGTCCTCGGCCTCTCGAATGCGCTCGATGCCGAGAAAACCAATGTCGTAGTAATAGTTGCCCCCTCGTCTGACTTGATAAGTCTTCTCGTATCTGACTACCCGAGCCTCCCGATGAAATACAATATCGCCGCGCCCACGCCCGTCTTCGACTCGGTGGATGTCAACGAGCTGTTGCCCGGCGAATGAATAGACTGCCCGTCGCCACGGAGCGGCGATGAGAATAGCTCGCTGGTCAGTGATGGCGTAGACCGTGTGCAACGCCTTCCAGAAAGCCCAGACAGGTGACATCAGCAGACTCACCCCAAGGAGGATGAACACACTGCCCCAGAGCATCGGGAAAATTGACGGAAAGGCACTCCCTCCGGCCTTCGAAACACCCAAAGCGCTTGAAGCGGCAATCGTCCAGGAGACGGCGAAGGCAAAGAACGGAATGCCGATTAGAAAACTCAGGCACGACTTCTGAGCCAATGCCCCCGGTCGTGGCTGTTGACTCCAAAACAGGCGCTCACCGGGACGCAACTCGCTATCCAAGAGTCTCTGCATAGTTTGGCTGATTGCGCTTTGATGTTTCATTGTGCGGGTCGAGTGGTCGGACAGATGCGATTTCACGCGCTTCCACTTATGCACGACGGTCCGATGCGTAAATACTCCCACGGGAGTATTGGCCCGCCAGCGCGCCGAGGTAGTCTCGCCACGATGAAATATCCGCCCTCACGACCATGGCTGCTCGCCGCGCTCACGCTCGGCCTTGCGCTCGTGCCCGTGTGGCTCGGCTGGCTGCGCTTCCGCGATGAGGCGCGGCGAAAGGACGCGCAGCTTTTCGAGGCGACCAGCGGGCTGGCGGGCGAGCGCATCCAGCTCGCGCTCGTGCGGCACCTGAATTTCTTCAACATCCTCCGCAACCAGCTCCGCATGCAGCCCTCGTCCGTTCGCGACTCACTGCGGATGCCGCCGAATTTCCGGCAGTCCTTCCCGCACCTGCTCGGCTTCGGCTACGCGGCGGCGGACGGAAACCGCGCCATCCTGCAATGGACGGACGGCAGCGCCGGAGAGCGCGTCGGCGACGACCTCGCGAGCGACTCACGCCGCGCGACCCTGCTCGCACGCACGGCGCTCGGCCCCACGCCGTCGGCAGTGACGGATGCCGCGGATGGCGGGCGCATTTTCGTCGCGTCCACCATCGCCGACTCCGGCGCAGTCCGCGGCTATGCGGTGGGCTGGCTCGACATCAATTCGCTCTGCCGCAACAGCGGCGTGCCGCTGCTGAAGGACGGCGTGCTCACCGTCGCGCCGCTCGGGGAAAACGGCCAGCCACCGGACGCCGCGCGCTTTTTTGAAATCCGCGAGGGCGAATTCACGCTGCGGCTCGCCATCGCGCGCGGCCCGGCGTTTGGCGACACGTATCGCGGCGTCTCGCCCACGCTCGTGCTGGGTGCCGGTGGCGCGTGCGCGTTGCTGCTCGCGTTTCTGGTCTTTCAGGGCGCGCGCACGCTCGGCTTGCGCGCCGCACTGGAGGCGGAACGGGTACGCGCGCGGCTTGTGCAGGGTTTCTCGCACGAGTTTCGCACGCCGCTCAGCGTCATCCTTTCATCGGCGGATTTGCTCTCCGCCTACTTCGATAAAATCGAGCCTGCCCGCCGCGACGAGGCGCTGGCGCAGATTCACGATTCCGCCGGGCGCATGTCGGCGATGGTGGATGAAATCCTCCTGCTCAGCCGCCTCGAATCGGGCCGCGTCGCGCCGCAGCCCGCCGAGCACGACCTCGACGCGCTCTGCCACGCCGTTGCGCGCGAAGTCGCCGCCGCCACGCGCGACCGCTATCCGCTTTCCATCGAAGCCGCCGGCACCGCGCGCTGCGACGCCACGCTGCTGCGCGGCATCCTCGCGAACCTCCTCGGCAACGCCGTGAAATACAGCCCCGCCGGTTCCGCCGTCCGGCTCGCCGTCGAGCCACGCGGCAGCGCGTTCGATTTCACCGTGAGCGACCACGGCATCGGCATCCCGTCTGCCGACCTGCCGCGAATCGGCGAGGCATTTCACCGCGCTGCGAACGTCGGCGACACACCCGGCACCGGCTTCGGCCTCGCTATCGTGCGCCGCAGCGCCGCGCTGCTCGGCGGCACCTTCACCATCACGAGCGTGGAAGGCCGCGGCACCACCGCCACGCTTACACTTCCCGCCGCATGACGACGCTCCTGCTCATCGAAGACCACGCGCCACTGCGTAAAAACCTCCGCGACATCCTCACGCTCGAAGGCTACCGCGTGCTCGAAGCCGCGACCGGCCCCGACGGCCTGCGCGCCGCACGCGAACAGCGGCCCGACCTCGTGGTCTGCGACATCATGCTTCCCGGCTGCGACGGCCTCGAGATTCTCGCCGCCCTCCGCTCCGACGCCGCGACCCGCGCACTGCCGTTCATTTTCCTCACGGCAAAAGGCGAACCGCCCGACATCCGCGCCGGAATGAATCTCGGTGCCGATGATTACCTGCCGAAACCCGTAACGCGCCCCGACCTGCTCGCCGCCATCCGCACTCGACTCACACGCGCCGCGCAGCAGCGACCCGGCGCACTTGATTTCAGCAGCGCCGCCCCGCTGGAGAAACTCGGCATCACCCCGCGCGAAGCCGAAGTGCTACTCTGGATGGCGCAGGGAAAAGCAAACCACGACATCGCCACAATCCTCGGCTGCACCCACGCCACGGTGAAAAAACACACCATCCACATCTTCGAAAAACTCAGCGTAGAATCCCGCGGTGCCGCCATGCTCATCGCAATCGAAGTGCTTTCGTCATCGTGACGAGCGGATCACCCTCCAGACAAGCCCCCTACTGCTCCCGCTCCAACCGGACGCGGATGCTGCCTGTGGGCTCCAGCGCGAAGCCGGTGGCGAGCTGCTCTTTTTGAATGACGACGCCTTTTGCTTGGTAGGTGCGACCGTTCGCCGGGGCGCGGAATGTGGCGGAGAAAACGCCCGTCTTCGGCGTGAGGGATGCGCGGAGCGAGCGGTCGGTGGAGCTGGCGGCGAGGGTGACTTTGCTGGTCGTCGCGATGACTACGGGCCAGTCGAAGGGCGCGTCCAACTCCGCACGGATGCGTCCCGCGCCGTTGGCTGCATCGAGCTCGGTGAAGACGCGGGCGAGCGGCACGGGCGGGGTGTAGCGCGCGCCGGAGAGCGTGCAGTCCAGCCCCTGCGGCCAGCCAGCGGGGAAGCGCGTATTGCCGCTCGCGGGGCGGAACCAGCGGAGCGGAGCGGTGATGTCGCTCGCGGCCAGATTCGCCAGCGCGGCGATGCCGGAGAGCGAGCCTTTTCCGCCAGCCAGCGGGATGTAAATCGCCCAGCGCCCATCGGCGCCGAGCCAACCGCCGGCGGTGACAGGCGTCCCGTCTGCGAGCGTCGCGGTGAGCGTCACCGCGCCGGTCGCGGCGACTTGGATGCGCGCCCAGCCATCGCCTTCCGGCCACGCGCCGGATGCAGGCGCGGCTGCGGAGAGGCGCGCAGTGTATGCGCCGACGGATGCGGGCGAGATGGAGAGGCTGCGGCGGTCTGCCGCGAAGGGCGCTCCGTCGAGCGTGCCCGCTATCGTGCCGACGCTGCCGCCCGAGAGCGCGGCGGTGAACGCGAATGCTTGCGGAAGGTTGAGCGTCGCACTTCCGCCCGTGTCGAATTTCGCGACGCCCGAGGGCGAAAGCTTGCCGGTAAAGCGCGTCGTCTTTTCCCCGATCTGCACCTTCCCCGTGAATGCCCCAGTGGCGCTGACGGTGATGCTCACAATCCCCGCCCCGGCGTGCGCGGAGGGCGTCGCAGCGATGACGCCGAAGTATTTGCCCGCGCCCGCCGGGAAGGGGTTGAGCACGAAGTTCGCATTGAGCGTGAGGCTCGTGGGCATGGTGAAATTTAACGTCGCCGACTCGCTCACGAGCCCGCCGCTCCAGCCGGTGAAAAAGTAGCCGCTGACTGGCACCGCCTGAAGGCTCACCGTTGCGCCCTGCATCGGCGAGATGCCGCCGGAAACCATGCCGCCGCCCGGTGGGAGCACATTCACCACCAGCGTGCCCAGCGGTTGAGTAACGGTGACGCGACTCACCGATGCCCACTCGCCGGGGAAGGTGTCGTAAAACACAGGCCGCACCCGCGCCACGAACGAGCCCGCCGTGCTGAGCGTGCGCGGGAACGTCGTGCCCGTGCGGGTCGTCGTCGTGCTTCCCAGCGTGTCTGTGGAGAAAAAAGCGATGTCGTCCACGAGCCAGCCGACGTCTTCATCCGGCTCGAAAAAGGGCTCCCCGCTGTTTAGAGTGGGATTCAGAGAGGAACGGCATTGATGAACTGGGCCGGATTCTTGGGGGAACAATTACGCTGACGCGGGAGAGGAAAACGCCTACCCAAAGGAGACACCATTGGAAGCAAACGCATTATTCGA
>CAMDQC010000077.1 GCA_945905735.1 Prosthecobacter debontii
TAAGGCTGCGTCGGGTGTGAGACGGAGTCAGTGAGGGCGTTTAGCTCGGCAGGCAGGTTCTTGATGACACGGGTTTTCTTCTCCTCCTCGGGGTACATGAAGAGCTGAAACTCCGGCCAGGTGACCTCCAGCCGCCCCATCCAGAACGGCTCCACAGCGACTTCCTTTTGCGGCCCCTCGTCGGCGTTGCGGCCCTTTTCGTTGGCGGGCGAGCCCATCATAAATTTGCCGCCTTTGATCGGCACCATGTCGAACGTCACATCGGTCCCAGCAATCGTCGTCGCGTAAGGCTTCATGTCCGCCTCCGTCTTCTCGGGGCTGTTCGCAATGATGCGCTTGTGGACCGCCGTGGCTACCGCAGCGAGGTCTTCCTTCGAGACACCGATGGACTGCTTCCGCGCGATGAGCGTCACGCCCTCGGGCCAAGCTGCACCTTCATCAATCCACTTCTTGAGCGTCTCGGATTCGTCCTTGGTCAGCTTCCGGCTGGACTTCTTTTTGATCTCCTCCGGCGGCGGCATGAGATGCTCGTCGTCGTCGGGAAGGATGGTCGTTTTGAACACCTTCGAGTCCGCGCCTTTGCCGGGGATGATATATTTTCCACGCACCGCAGCGGCCTTGGTATCGAGGAGGTAGTCCGTTTCATCTTTTTCAACTGCGGTCGCCTTCGGGTTGTGGCAGCGGATGCAGTTCAGCTCGAGAATCGGCTGCACGTCCTTTACGAAATCCACGGCTTGCGCGCCGCTGATGCTGAGAAGTGATGCGCCTGCAATCGACGCGGTAAGAATGGAATGCTTTTTCATATCGGTAAGAAGTATATCGGGGGCGCGTTTTGTCGGTGGCCCGCGCCGTTTCGTCAAGCGCGGGTAAGTGATCCCCTAAGCGCGCGGGCGGCGCGGGATTGGTCCGGCGAATGATCTTACTACGAGTCAGTCTGGCGTTCGTGTGTGGGGCTGCGATGGCGGCTCCTTCGCCGGAGCAGGTGGAGTTTTTTGAGAAACAGGTGCGTCCTGTCTTGGTGGACCAGTGCGTGAAATGTCACGGGCCGGAAAAGCAAAAGGCGGAGCTGCGGCTGGATTCTCTCGCGGCGGTGCTGAAGGGCGCGGACACCGGGCCCGTGGCGATTGCCGGGCAGCCGGAGAAGAGTTCGCTTATTAAGAGCATCCGCCACGAGGGCGACCTCAAGATGCCGGAAAAAGCGCCGAAGCTCCCCGAGCCGCAGATTGCCGCGCTCACCGAGTGGGTGAAAATGGGGATGCCTTGGCCGGAGGGCGACGCTTCCACGGCGAAGGCCGATGCGGCAAAGACGCATTGGGCCTTCCAGCCCGTGAAGCCCGTCGCCGTGCCGCAGGTGAACGCGGCTTGGGTGAAAGGTCCGATTGATGCGTTCGTCTTAGACCGGCTCAACGCCGAGAAGCTCCAGCCATCACCTATCGCCGACAAGCAGACGCTCCTCCGCCGTGCGGCATTCGTGCTCACGGGGTTGCCGCCGTCGGAGCATGAGGCGGATGCTTTTCAAAAAGACGCCGCCCCCGATGCGTGGGCGCGCGCCGTGGACCGCCTGCTCGCCTCGCCTCGCTATGGCGAGCGCTGGGGCCGCTACTGGCTGGATGTCGCGCGGTATGCGGACCATCGCGGGTATCTCGCGGGGAACGACAGCCGCGAGTATCCCTTCGCGTGGACGTATCGCGATTGGGTCATCCGCTCGTTCAACGACGACCTCCCGTATGATCAGTTCCTCACCCGCCAACTCGCCGCAGACATCGCGGGCTCGGGTGCGGACCGCGACGACTTGGCGGCGCTCGGTTTCCTCACGCTCGGGCGGCGGTTTTTGAACGACGGGAATCTCATCATTGACGACCGGATTGATGTCGTGATGCGCGGGACGATGGCGCTCACCGTGAGCTGTGCGCGCTGCCACGACCACAAATTCGACCCCGTGACGGCGAAGGATTACTACGCGCTCTACGGCGTCTTCGCGTCCAGCACCGAGGAGAAAGACCCCGGCAAACTCCCCGAGCTTTCCGGCGGGAAAGCGACCGCAGCTTACCAAAAACTCCGCCAGCAGCGAGAGGCGGAGATCCGCGCCTACCAGCAGACCACGGCGGACCATGTGAATGTGATGCTCGCCCTCGTCGGCGTGCCTCCCGGCGTCAACGCCGCTGCCGTCGCCGAGCTGGAGAAAGCGCGCTTTTTCACCCGCAAGTATCGCGACGAACGGCAGCGGCTGGAGAAAAAGCTCTCCCAAGCCGAGATGAGCGACGGCGCTCCGCCGCGTGCCCACACCCTCACAGACCGACCACAGCCGACGAATTCGCGCGTCTTCATCCGGGGCAACCCCGGACGGCAGGGCGACGAGGTTCCGCGCCGCTTCCCATCGTTCCTCGGCGGAGACGCCGCGCCCTTCAAAAACGGCAGCGGGCGGCTCGAACTCGCGCAAGCTATCGTGAACCCCGCCAACCCGCTCACCGCCCGCGTCATCGTCAACCGCGTCTGGTCCCACCACTTCGGCGCGGGGCTCGTCCGCACGCCGGGCGACTTTGGGACCAAATGCGAGCAGCCCGTTCATCAACCGCTGCTCGACTACCTCGCCGGCCAATTCGTCGCCGACGGCTGGAGCCTCAAAAAACTCCACCGCACCATCCTCCTCTCTGCCACTTGGATGCAGACCAGCGACCAACGCCCCGAGGTGCGGCTCCGCGACCCGGAAAACCGTTTCCTTTCTCACCAAAATCGCCGCCGCCTCGACTGGGAATCCCTCCATGATTCCCTCCTCGCCGCATCCGACGAGCTGGACGAAACTATGTTCGGTCGCCCCGTGAAAATCTTCGAGCAACCCTACCCCAAACGCCGCGCCATCTACGGCTACATCGACCGCCAGAACCTCCCCGCCACGCTGCGCACGTTCGACTTCGCCAGCCCCGACATGATGACCCCGCAGCGCGCCGTCACCAACGTCCCGCAGCAAGCCCTCTACATGCTCAACAGCCCATTCGTCATGGAGCGCGCCACCGCCCTCGCCAACGGCTCCGAGGTCGAGAGCGGCACGCCCGACCTGCCGCGCGTCGTCCAGCTTTTCGAGCGCGTCCTCGGACGCCAGCCCACCCCCGCCGAAGTCACCGGCACCCTCGAGTTCGTGAGCGCCACAGGCGACGCCCCGCTCCCCGCCCCGCCGCTCTGGCAATACGGCTACGGGCGCTACGACGGCGCGACGCAGCGCATGACGTTCACCGCATTCCCTCGCTGGACGGGCGCCGCCTGGCAGACCGGCGAGAAGCTCCCCGACCCCAAGACCGGCTGGGCTCATCTCACCGCCGACAGCGGCCACCCCGACCGCGAACTCGCCGTCATCCGCCGGTTCACCGCCCCCCGCGACATGGTCCTCACCCTCGCAGGCCGCGTGCATCGGAAAAGCGAACCCGGCAACGGCATCCTCGCCCGCATCATCAGCAACCAAAAAGGCCAACTCGCCGAATGGATCATCGAGCCCAAAGGAGCCGTCGCCCCGCCCATCGGCACCCTCGATGTCAAAGCGGGCGAGACGATTGATTTCGTCGTCGAAAGCCGAGGCGACGAAAACTCAGACACCTTCGAGTGGCGCACCGTCCTCACCGCCGCCGACGGCACCATCTTCTCCGCCAAGGAACAATTCCACGGCCCGGAAAAAGAAACGCGCGCCCTCTCCCGCTGGGCAAAACTCGCCCACGTCCTCCTTCAGTCCAACGAGTTCGCATTCGTGGATTAAAGGGACATATCCCCGTACCCCGATTCGAGTTGGCGCCCACTGGGTGGAAGTTCTGATGGGCGGGACGACAGCCCGTATAAGGCAGCTCACGGTTGCTCTCGCACGGAGGCGGCTGTAACTACCGTTTCATGAAACCGTCACTCTCACGCCTTGGGGCGCTCCTCATTTCGCTCTCGGTCACAGCGTCTGCGCAGGTCTCCATCACCGAATTTATGGCGAGCAATTCGTCCACGCTGGCGGATGAGAACGGGAGTTTTCAGGACTGGGTCGAGCTGGAGAACACTTCGGCGGCTTCGGTAAATCTGTTCAATTGGGTGCTGAAGGATTCCACGAGCACGTGGCGTTTTCCGTCGAAAGTGCTCGCTCCTCGGCAGCGGCTCATCGTTTTTGCTTCGGGAAAAGACCGGACGAATCCGGTGAACAATCTCCACACGAATTTTTCGCTGAGCGCGGGTGGCGAGTATCTCGGGCTGTTGCGTCCGGACCTCTCGGTGGCGACGGAGTTCGCGCCGGGTTTTCCCACGCAGTATCAAAATGTGAGCTACGGGTTTCCCGTGCAGACGACGACGCAGACGCTGCTGGCGAGCGGTGCGGCGGTGAAGTATCTCGTTCCGTCAGACGGCACGCTCGGCACGACGTGGACGGATGCGGCGTTCGTGGACTCCGCGTGGACGGCGGGGACGAACGGCCTCGGCTATGAGACCGGCGGGACGGATCCGAATGAGGACTACACATTTGCGAGCACGGTGGCTGCAAGCGCGCCGCTGGGATACTGGCGTTTCAGCGAAACGAGCGGAACGAATGCGGTGAACATCGGCTCGCTCGGCGCGGTGGAAAATGCGACGTTGCTGACGACTGCGACCTTTAACGCGGTGGGGCCGCGGCCTGCGGATTTCAATGGATTTGAAGCTGCGAATACGGGCGTGAATTTGAGCGGAGCGACCGGCGTGCTCGTGCCGGACAACACGGCTTTCGATTTCGGAACGGGGGCGTTTGCGGTGGAGATGTGGTTTTACCCGACGAACGCGGCGGGGCGGGGGGACTTGTTCACTTACAAAGGAACGGGCGGGGACTTCGGTATTCATCTTTCGTCGCAAACGGCGGGGAAAATCAGCGTGTATCATAACGGGTTCATCGGCTCGGCAGGCGGCGCGGTGGTGAATAATACGTGGTATCATCTCGTGGTGACGCGCAATGTCGCGGGCACGCTGACGGCGTATTTGAACGGTGCGGCGATCCTCTCCGGCACGGACACGCAGACGATGAACATCGCAAACGCGCTGCTCTTCGGAGGGAACCATAACGGAACGCCGACGAGTCCCGGCGCTACGATGGCGGGGCGTATCGACGAGGCGGCAATCTACGGGCGCGAGCTTTCGGCGGCGGAGGTTTTCTCGCATTACCAGCGTGCGGTTTCGGTGCCGGTTTCGTTTTCCTCCACGGTTCCGGCGGGTGTCGGTGCGCTCGGAGCATGGCGCTTCAACGAAGCGTCCGGGACCGCTGCTGCAAACACGGGCTCGCTCGGCGCGGCGGTGAATGGAACGATTTACGGCTTGGCGGCGTTTAACGCAGTGGGGCCTCGTCCACCGGCTTTCAACGGATACGAGGCTACGAATACCGCTGTGAATTTGCCCGGCAGTACTTCGCAGATTGTCGTGCCGGATCATGCGTCGTTCGACTTTGGGACGGGGCCGTTCGCTGTGGAGATGTGGTTTTATCCGACGAACGCGGCGGGGCGGGGGGATTTGTTCACTTACAAAGGAACGGGCGGGGATTTTGGCATCCACCTTTCGTCGCAGACTGCGGGGACGATCAGCGTCTATCACAGCGGTTTCGTCGGTTCGCCGGGCGGCTCTGTGGTGAACAATACGTGGTATCATCTTGTGGTGACACGCAATGTTGCCGGCACGATTACCGCGTATCTAAATGGCGTGGCGATTCTATCGGGAACGAACACAAACACGATGAACATCGCGAACGCGCTCGTGTTTGGCAGCAATCACACGGGCACGCCGACGAGCCCCTCGATTCCCTTTGCGGGGCGCATCGACGAGGCGGCGATCTATGGCCGCGAGGTCACGGCGAGCGAGGCGCAGTCGCGCTACCAGAACGCGCTCACGGGGCTCACGTCACACTTCGCTACGGATGTGCAATCGGCGATGTACAACGTGAACAGCGGCGTCTATATCCGCATCCCGTTCACTGTCGCAAACGTCGCCACCGTGAGTCGCTTGGCGCTGCGGATGAAATACGATGACGGCTTCGTGGCCTACGTGAACGGTCATGAAATTCTCGACGTGAATGCTCCGGCGTCGCCCGCATGGAACGCAACAGCGACGGTGCGGAATCCCGACAGCGCGGCCATCGTGCCGCGGGAGTTTGCATTCGACGACGCCATTGAATGGCTCCAGCCCGGCACGAACGTGCTCGCGATTCACGCGCTCAATTTCAGCGCGAGCAACTACGATTTCCTGAATAGCTCGGAACTCGTCGCGACTAATGTCACCGGTCTCTCGACGACTGCGGCGTATCTTTCTACGCCGACGCCGGGCGCTCTGAATGTGACGGGCGCAGGCACGCCGGGGCCGGTCGTTACGAGTCCCGCGTTTTCACCCGCGCAGCCTACGGATTTGCAACCGGTGGTCGTGACTGCGCGCGTCGTGCCGACGTTTGGCCCGATCGGCGGAGTGACGCTGAACTACCGCGTGATGTATGGCTCGATCATCCAGACGCCGATGCTCGACGACGGTGCGCACGGTGACGGCGCCGCGGGCGATGGTGTGTTTGGCGCGACGATTCCCGACGCCGCCAGCACTGCGGGACAGATGATCCGCTGGTATATCACGGCAACGGACAACGCCACACACACCTCGCGGCTCCCGCTCTTCACCGACCCGCTGAATTCCGCGGAGTACTTCGGCACCGTCGTGCAATCCGTCACTCCAAACATCCCGCTGTGGGAGTGGTTCACAAACGATGTCACGAGCGCCCGCAACGCGACAGGCACGCGGGCCTCCGTGTTTTTCAACGGCGAGTTTTACGACAATGTCTTCGTGCGTTCGCGCGGCGGATTCACGTCCACCGGCTCGCAGAAGTTCGATTTCAACACGGGCGAGAAGTGCTTCATCAACGCCGAGGCCGGACGCGTGGACGAAGCGAACCTCAACGCGCCCGGCAGCGATGGCAGTTACATCCGTCCGCCGCTTGCGTTTGAAACCTACCGTCTCGCGGGACATCCGGCGTGTGTGGCGTTCAACACCGTGCTGCGCGTGAATGGCGGCGCGGACCGCGTGGGCTACTACGTCGAGCAGGTGGACGACGAGTTTCTCGCGGCGAGGGGCATGGATAAAGAGGGCGCGCTTTACAAATTCGTGCAGCGTGGCTCGGGCTCGCCGGTCTTCACGGACGCGACGGATGCGGTAGAAAAGAAGACGCGGAAGTTTGAGGGCAACGCGGACCTTCAGGCCTTCGTCACGGGCCTCAATCAAGCCGACGTGAACGCGCGGCGCGCTTGGTTTTGGGACAATGTGAATGCGCCGAGCCTGCTGAATCTGCTCGCGCTTAGCCGCATCACACAGGACGCCGACGACGTGCGGAAAAACTTCTACCTTTACCGCGACACAAACGGGAACGGCGAGTGGAGCATCTTCCCGTGGGACAAAGATTGGACCTTCGGCGTGACGGGCGACGGACCACCGCATTTGTATCACCCGTTCTTCGGCGACGCCGCGCACGCGAAGCAGCCCGGCACCGCGAGCCCGCAGTGGAATCTTCTTTGGGAATTTGTCTTCAACGACGCCACGCTCCAGCCGCTCGCGATGCGCCGCTTGCGCACGCTCATGGACCAAATGCTCCAGCCTCCGGGAACTGTGAACGGACTCTTCGAGCAGCGCGCGAACGCGACGATGGCGCTCCTTTCGCCAAACGTTCCCGGCAGCGTATCGAGCCAGATCGCGGGCGTGCTGAACTTCTTCCCGCAGCGCCGCACGGACCTCTACACAACGTATTCCGTCGCGAGCGGTTCGCCCGGAAATCAGCTCATCCCCAACGCACAACCCGGCGTTTTTCCGGTCACGATTACGGCAGTGGATTTCAATCCGGCGTCCGGAAATCAAGAACACGAATTCATCCAACTCACAAACCCCGGCGCGTTTGTCGCGGACATCTCCGGCTGGACGCTCGCAGGCGCAGTGGCCATGACGTTTGACCCCGGCACCGTCATTCCCGCAGGCGGCAGCATCTACGCATCGCCGAGCGCCGCCGCATTTCGCGCACGCACCACCGGGCCGACCGGCGGGCAGCAACTCCAAGTGCAGGACCGCTACAACGGCCAACTCTCCGCGCGCGGCGAGACGATCGAACTTCGTGATGCCACCGGCGCACTCGTAGCCACGCAGACCTACACCGCCGCGCCGACCGCTGCGCAGCAACAACTGCGAATCACCGAGCTGATGTTTGCTCCGACCGCCCCAACACCAGCCGAGAGCGCAGCAATCCCCGGCGTGAGTGCGAGCGAGTTTGAATTCATCGAACTGCAAAACATCGGCGGGACTCCGCTGGAACTCAACGGCTGCCATTTCGAAAAGGGAATCACGTTCGCCTTCACCACGCCGACTTCGCTGCCAGCAGGCGGTCGCATCATCCTCGTGAGCAACTCCGCCGCATTCGCACTGCGCCATCCCGGCGTCACCGTCGCGGGCGTCTTCACGGGCAACCTCGATAACTCCGGCGAGACGATCCAGCTCGTGGACGGCGTCGGCGAAGTCGTTCTCGATTTCAGCTTCGATCCCGCATGGTTCCCGCCCACCGTCGCGGGCGGGCGCAGCCTCGTCGCGCGCAACGCCGCACCGGACTTCGCTACATACGACGCACCCACGCACTGGGCGCTCAGCGGCGCAGTCGGAGGCTCACCCGGCGCATCCGACGCGGACTTTGCGAACGTCTATGAAGGCTGGCGCTGGGATCATTTCAGCAACGCCGAAGTCTATCTCCCATCGCCACCAAATCCTGCTGGCACCGTAAACACCGTCCTCGTAGGCCCCGCAGCCGACGCCGATGGCGACGGTCTCAACAACCTCGGCGAATTCGCTTTCGGCAAAAACGCCCGCGCCGGCGACAACTTCGCGCTTTCCGCCGCAGGCACCACGACGATCGGCGCAGATAAGTTCCTGACCATTACGTTCACCCGCCGCCACAAAGCGCTCGACGTCACCTACACGATTGAATCGACCGACAACCTCTCCGGCTCATGGACACCGACGACCGAACAAATCGGCACCGCCAGCGACCTCGGCAACGGCATCGAACAAGTCACCTTCCGCGACACCATCCCGCAGGGAGCTACGCTACGCTTTATTCGAGTGCGAGCCGGCAAGTTGTAGCGCACAACCGCAACGCGGATAGCCCCCCAAGGGGCGAGAAATGCCAGCCCATCTCGCCTGTATGGGCTGTGCCACACCCTGCCGCGATGTGCTCGTTCCGTCCATTTGGTTACGGGGCACAAATGGACGGCATCTATGTCACAGTCCAAATGGGAAGGATTCTCTATGTCGCTCAACTTTTTCAGACCGTGGGCTGCCGTGCTTGCCCTGCTCTTCCTGCCGTCGTCGTCCTTTGCTCATGGGGATTTGCATGAGTCGATCGAGGCGGTTTCGCGGGTGATTGCTCGGGCTCCGGGCGATGCTTCGATGTGGCTGCGGCGGGCTGAGTTATACCGTCAGCATAAGGATTTGCGGGCTGCGGAGGCTGATTATGCAAAGGCGGGCGAGCTGGACCCGAGGCTGGATGCGGTGGGGCTCGGGCTGGCTCGGTTGCGGTTGGCGCAGGGCCGCGAGCGGGATGCGCTGGGGTTGCTGGATGGATTTATCGCGAAGCAGCCGGATCATGCGGAGGGGCGGGCGCTGCGGGCGGAGATTTTGGAAAGACGCGGCTCGTGGAAGAAGGCGGATGCGGATTTGGCGGCGGCGGTGGCTGCTTCGACGGAGCCGCATTTTGTCACGCAGCGGGCGCAGCTTTTGGAGCGGCACGGCCAGCCGGAAGCGGCGGCGCGGTGTCTCGATGAGGCGAGCAAGCGGCGCGGGCGGTTGCCGGTGCTGGAGCAGCACGCGCTGGACATCGAGGAGCGGGCCGGCCTCACGGATGCCGCGCTGCGGCGGCTGGAGTTTTTCGCGGGCTGTGAGCCTCGCCCGGATATTTGGCTGGCGCGAACGGCGCGGTTGCTGGGAAAGGCGGGACGTGGGGCGGAGGCGCGGGAGGCTTGGGGGAAAGCGGCGGCGGCGTTTGAGAAAATCCCGGCGGCCCGGCGTTCATTAGCGGCTAATCGCAAACTCGGTGCGGAGATCGCGGCGGGTAACTCACCGAAATAATTATGAAGCTTCTCCGATTTTTCCTGCTGCTTGTTGTGTTCACTGCGGCGTCGTACGGCCAGACGACGCCCATCATTCAGAACGGTTCTACGTGGCGCTATCTGGACGATGGCAGCGATCAAGGTGTCTCGTGGCGTGCGATCGCTTTCGATGATTCTGCCTGGGCTTCCGGCCCGGCGCAGCTCGGCTATGGCGATGGCGATGAGGCGACGGTCACGGGATTTATTGATACGGATGCGGTCACTGCTGGCGTGCAGAAAAATGCGACGACGTATTTTCGGAAGACGTTCAATGTGGTGAATCCGGCGGCTTTTTTGTCGGTGCGCCTCACGCTGACACATGATGATGCGGGTGCGGTTTTCATCAACGGGACGGAGGTCGCCCGCACCACGAATCTGGTCGCAGCGGCGGCGTTCGATACGTTTGCGACTTCGGGGAGAAACGAAACGGCGGTTTGGGTTTTGCCGACGACGGTCGTCGTGGCGGGTGTGAATACCATCGCGGTGGAGATTCATCAGGATACTCCTAGTGGTTCAGACGTGAGTTTTGATCTCGAACTCGCCGGCCTTTCGGAGGTCACGCGTGGGCCTTATTTGAATAAGAACAACGCGGACGGAATGACCATCCGCTGGCGGACGACGTCGGCGTCGGATAGCGTCGTTCGCTTTGGGACCACGCAGGGCGTGCTCACTGGCAGCGTGACGGATGCTGCGGTGACGACGAACCACAAAGTGCGGGTGGATGGTCTGCTGCCGGACACGAAGTATTTTTATTCCATCGGCACGAGCACGGGCCCGCTGCTCGGTGATGATGCGGATCATTTTTTCTTCACTGCGCCGGTTGCTGGAACGGATCGCGCGACGCGAGTGTGGGTGCTCGGCGATGCTGGCACGGCGAACAGCGAACAGCGGCAGGTCCGCGACGCCTACTACGGCAGCCCGGCATTTAAGTATAACGACATGATGCTGCTACTCGGCGACAACGCTTACAACACCGGCACGGATTCGGAGTATCAGACTGCGCTTTTCGACATGTATCCGACGGTGTTGCGGCAGAGCCCGGTGTGGTCCTGCCTCGGCAATCACGAGACGGCGCAGGTCCGCACGGGGAGTTACGCGGGTGTCGCGTATTTCGACATCTTCAGTTTTCCAGACGTGGCGGAGTGCGGCGGCTATCCGTCGGGGACGGAGCGGTATTTTTCGTGGGACTACGGGAACATCCATTTCATCAGCCTCGACGTGCAAACGAACAACGCTGCGCTGCGGACAGACATGCTCGCTTGGCTGGCAAACGATCTGGCCGCAAACACGCGCCGGTGGACCATCGCGCTGTGGCATCATCCGCCCTACACGAAAGGCAGCCATGATTCCGACACCGAGTCGCAGCCGACGTGGGCGCGCACTGCTCTCGTGCCGGTGCTGGAAGCTGCGGGCGTCGATCTCGTCCTCTGCGGCCACAGCCATTGCTACGAACGCTCGAAGTTAATCGACGGCTTTACCGCCACGCCCACCCTCGCGACTAGCGGCACATTTAAAGACGCAGGCAATGGCCGCGCGGACGGCACCGGGCGCTACGGAAAAGACTACAGCGGCAACCAAGGCACCGTCTATGTCGTGGCGGGAAGCTCCGGCCAAGCGACCGAATGGACCAGCGGAAGCACCGAGCTCATCAGCCCTGCTCCGCACCCCGTGATGTCGCTCTCGCGACTGGAACTCGGCTCGCTCATCTTCGACATCGACGGCAACCGGCTCGACGCGAAATTCATCAACGGCGATGGCGTGATCACCGACTACTTTACGATTGATAAAGGACCGCTCGTCACCGTCAGCACGCCCGTCCCGGATGCCGCAGAATACGGGCCGGTCAGCGGGCAATTCAGCGTCGCCCGCAGCGGCTCGACGGCGGCACCGCTCAGCGTGCTGGCCACCATCGGCGGCACTGCGCCGGGGACGCGCTACGCGGCGATCACCGTGCCTGTGACGATTCCCGTCGGTGCATCATCGCAAGTCGTCAATGTGACGCCCGTGCTCGACGCCATCGCGCAAGGAGCGCAGACCGTAACACTCGCTGCGGGCGCAAACATCGAGTATCGGCTCGGCCCCGTGACCAGCGGAGAAGCGACCATCACCGACGTGCCCGCCGGAGCGCTGCCCATCGTGGAATGGCACATGCAGAAGTTCGGCATCGACGCAAACAACGCAGCCATCCGAGGCGATAACGCTGACCCGGACTTCGACGGAACCGTGAATCTTTTCGAATACGCATTCGGCCTCGAACCGCTCATCCACAGCGTCAGCGGCCTCCCAGTCAGCAGCGCGGCGGGAGACTACCTCACGCTCAGCGTGCAAAAAAATCCCGCCGCCACCGACGTGACGTTCAGCGTGCAAGTGAACGACGACCTCGCAAATGCGGCTGGATGGAATTCGGCAAACACCACGATTTTACAAGATACCGCGACACTGCTTGAGGTCCGCGACAACACCCCAATCACCGGCACGCCAGCCCGCTACATCCGCCTGCAAGTCACGCGTCCTTGAGCGTGCAGCGCATCCGGGGTCAGCTCGTTTCCTCGGTAATCTTGTTCCTTCAGTGCGAGGGTCAGGATGCCTGAGGATGCTGACCCGTCGTGTGGGACGGCTTGGAAAGCCGTTTTACTTTGCGGGTCCACGTTCCATCACACGCGAATCGACACGGACCGATGTAAACGCCTTGCCCGCCGCGCGGCGGGTGGCTTTAGTGGGGTTTCAAATGAAACGCTTTTCTGCTCTCGCTCTCTCACTTTTTGCATCCATCTCGCTCTTCGCTGCGGACACGTTCCCGGTGAGCGCGCTCACGTTTACTCTGCCCGATGGATGGAAGTCCGTCCCGCCTGCCTCGGCAATGCGCAAGGCGCAGCTTGCAGTGCCGGGGAAAGAAGGCGGGAAGTCGGCGGATGTGACGTTTTTCCACTTCGGCTCGGAGAGCCCGGCGGGCGGGGTGCAGGCGAATGTGCAGCGTTGGCTGGGGCAGTTTGCAGCGGCGGAAGGTGCGTCAAAGACGGAGCCGCTCGACTTCGGTGGGGTGAAGGTGACGGTGGTCTCCACGGAGGGGACGATGAAGGGCGGACAGTTCGGCGGACCGGCGACGGACGAGCCGGAATTTGCGCTGCTCGGCGCGATCATCGAACACACGGAAGGGCCTGTATTTATCAAGATGACAGGGCCATCGGCTCTCGTGAAAGAAGCCCGCGAAAAGTTCACTGCGATGATCAAAGGCGCGGTGGAGAAAAAGTAAATGTCCACGGCTTTTTACGTTAGTTCGTTCATCACAATCCTGCACTTCGTCAGCGAGGATTTGATCCAGTGCGACGCGGGGACGGCAATTTCGGAGCTGTTTAGCGATGAGTTCGACGACCTTGATTTTGAGCTGTCGCTGACGTGTATGGAGGCGACGCACAAGGTCGCCTTCAAAGAGGATTTTTGGGAGGTAGAAATCGAGGACTACGAGGAGCTGACGATTGAGGAGTTCATCGAGAAATATCTGAATATGTCGGAGCAAAAAGACCCGCTCTTTGTCACCAAGCGCTTCCTCTTTTATGAGAAATCCCTCTGCGAGGCGATGCGCGAGGAATACGAGGGGCCGGATACGCCGATGCTGGATTAGCGGAGCCCGGTAGCCCAAGCGACGACCACTCTATGAACAAAGCACTCTCCACCCTCCTCTGGCTCCTTGTCGCTCTGCTCGGCGCGGGCGCGTATGCCGCCATCGCCTTTAAGCGCGGCGAGCCGCTGAACTCCGGCTACATCGTCCTCGCGGCGCTCTGCACTTACACGCTCGGCTACCGCTTTTACTCGAAGTGGATCGCGGCCAAAGTGCTCATGCTCGACGACCGCCGCGCGACGCCGTGCGAGGTTCACGAGGACGGGCGCGACTTTGTGAAGACGAATAAGTGGATCGTCTTCGGGCATCACTTCGCGGCCATCAGCGGGCCGGGGCCGCTCGTCGGGCCGGTGCTGGCGGCGCAGTTCGGGTATTTGCCGGGGACGCTTTGGATCCTCATCGGCGTGGTGCTCGGCGGCGCGGTGCAAGATTTCATCATCCTCGTCGCGTCCATGCGGCGGGATGGGCGTTCGCTCGGGCAGATGCTCCGCGATGAGATTAGTAAAAGCGCGGGCATCGTCGGGACCATCGCGATTTTATCCATCATGATCATCCTCCTCGCCGTGCTGGCGCTCGTGGTGGTGAATGCGCTCGCGGATTCTCCGTGGGGCGTTTTCACCGTGGCGGCGACGGTGCCCATCGCGATGGCGATGGGCGGCTACTTGCGCTGGGTGCGCGTGGGCAAAGTGCTGGAGGCGTCCGTATTCGGCGTCGTGCTGCTGCTGGCTGCGGTGTGGGGCGGGCAGCTTGTGGGCGAGAGCGCCACGCTGCGGCCGTTCTTTAAGCTGGAGGCGATCACGCTGGCCAAAGCGGTGATCGTGTATGGCTTTGCGGCGAGCGTTTTACCCGTCTGGCTGCTGCTCGCGCCGCGAGATTACCTCAGCACTTTTATGAAGCTCGGGACGATCTTCGCGCTGGCGCTCGGCACGCTTATTTTGCTGCCGGATTTGCGGATGCCCGCCGTCACGCAGTTCGTGGATGGCTCCGGCCCCGTGGTGCCGGGGATGCTGTTTCCGTTTTGCTTCATCACGATCGCGTGCGGCGCGATCAGCGGCTTTCACACGCTCATCGCGAGTGGAGTGACGCCGAAAATCATCACCCGCGAACGCCACGCGCGCTCCATCGGCTACGGCGCGATGTGCCTCGAATCGCTCGTCGCCATCATGGCGCTTATCGCCGCTTGCACGCTGGAGCCCGGCGTCTATCTCAGCGTGAATATGAAAGGCTCCACCGCCGCTGTGGTGGAAAAAGCCAGCGCCTATGGCCCCGAGTACGCCGTCACCGAGACGCAGATGACCGACCTCGCGAAGTCCGTGAAAGAGGACACGCTCGTCGGGCGCACGGGCGGCGCGGCGACGCTGGCGCTCGGCATGGCGCAGCTCTTCTCGCGGCTCCCCTTTTTCAGCGGAGCGTGGCTGGGCATCTGGTACCACTTCGCGCTGATGTTCGAGGCGCTGTTCATTTTGACCACCCTCGACGCCGGCACGCGCGTCGGGCGCTACATGCTCCAGGATGCGTTTGGCGGCGTGAGCAAATGGTTCGGCGATGTGAAAAACATCGGCGCAGGAGTCCTCGCCAGCGCCATCATGGTCGGGCTCTGGGGCTACTTTCTCATCGGCGCCGTGCTCGACCCGGACGGCGGCATCAAAGCCATCTGGCCCATCTTCGGAATCGCCAACCAACTGCTCGCCACCGTCGCGCTGTGCTTGGCCACGACCATCTTGTTAAAGACCGGCATCCAGCGCGGGCGCACGGCTCTGGCGCTCATCACGCTCATCCCGCTCGTCTGGCTGCTCACCGTCACCGGCACTGCCGCCGTGCAAAAAATCTGGCACGAAAAACCGAGCATCGGCTTCCTCGCCAAAGCCGCCGACCTCCTCGCCAAAGACATCCCCAAAGCCGAAGCCGCCCTCGCCGCCGCACCCGGCGACGCGCTCAAAACCCAAGCCCTCAAAAGCGCTCGCGCCCAGCGGACGAACAATTTCATCAACACCGGAGTCACCGCCGCATTCCTCGCGCTCGTCGTCATCATCGTCAGCCTCAGCGTATGGGAATGGCTGCGCCTCCTACGCGGCACGCGCAAGCCCGACCTCGCGGAAACCGAGCCCGTCTTCATCCCGCTCGACGCCCCTGCGCCCGGCCACGCCCTCGGTGCGCTGGCACTCAGCGCGCTCCTTTTGAAGGAAGTCAGCGGAGAAGCCGCCATCGAACGCGAGCGAATCGCCCAAGCCTGCGAGTGTGCCAAAGACCCCGCCAAGGCCCGCCGCAACGTCTTCCTCAGCGCCACCGAGCGCCAGTTCACGTCGCCGAATCGCTGCTGTTAAGCGGTGAAGATTTCGCGCTTCAGCACACCGATGTAGGGGAGGTTGCGGTAGCGTTCTTGGTAGTCGAGTCCGTAGCCCACGACAAATTCGTCGCTGATGTCGAAGCCGCTGTAATCCGCCTCCATCTCCTCATCGCGCTGTTTGTTTTTGCGGAGCAGGACGCAGATGCGGACGCTGGCGGGGTGGGCTTCGGCGTTGAGCCGCGCGCAGATGGCGTGGAGCGTGCGCCCGGTGTCGAGGATGTCGTCGAGGATCAGGACGTGGCGGCCATTCACTTCGGGCAGCGAGGTTTGGTCAAAGGTCACGGTCCCGCTGCTTTCGGTGCCGCCGTGGTAGCTGGAGACGCTGATGCAATCGAGGCTGAGCGGGCGCTGGATGCGGCGGAGGAGGTCGGCCATGAAGAAGATGCTGCCATTCAGCACAGCGATGACCGTCAGCTCCCGGTCCGCGTAGTCGAGAGTGATCTGGGCAGCGAGTTCGTCGAGCCGACTGAGGATGGTTTGCTCGTGAAAGAGCGTGCGTTCGATATCTTGGTCCATGAATTGATTGCCGTTCGCGGGCGGGGCGAGTTTCGCCCGTCCGGCAGCGAGCGCGGATATTTGTCGCGCAGCCATGAATCGGCAACTGCGAAAAACTTTTTGCCCACCACCCCGACTTCGGAGACACCCCGCTCATCCAAGGATCCGGTCATGCCAACAACCCACACACTCTTGCGGATTTCCCCCGAGCGTCGTCGTCCTTTCGCAACCATGAAAACAACACTCATCCTCATGCTTCACTGTGGATGCGCTGCCGGAGCACGCGAGTAGCGTGGTGGGGAGCCAGAGCTGGCAACGGGGTTGGTAAACTTCGCGGAGGTCGCGCCGTTTATCCCGAACGGCGATTATACGCTGTGGATGACGGGGGGGAGCTACGGCCCAGATAGTAATAAGGTGAGGTGGAAGGCTCCGCTGTAAGATGAACACAGGAGCCCGCGAAAGGGGGGCAAAAGACTTTGCCAATTTGGGTGCAGAATTTTCCCGATCTTTTTGCGTGACTTTCGCGGGCGATGTTTCTATCCCCACTCCCAGGCACTGCGGCAGGCTGGGGATGTCTGGGCCGGATTCTGGGGGGAACAACTGGTTCGGCTCCCCAGCCTCCCGCAGTGCGCGAGGTGGGGAGAGGGTGTTGAACTTAGAGGATGGGCGAATCACCCGCGGCGGTGGCTCGGATTTGCGAGGAAGTGGGTTAAATATCCCTTTGCTGTGGCACCGGAGTTGCGATAGAAGGGGTTACTTTTATGGGCCTTATCCGCAACATCTTCTGGATCGCTTTTTTTCTCGCGGCCACTTTCGCGTTCATTGTGTTGTTTGAGCACGGGCCTTCGAACTTCGCGGAGAATGCGAAAAAGGAGGCCGTTCAGATACCGGTGATTTTTGGAATGAAGGCCAAGGTCGATCCGAAAAAGGACGCGAAGAAGCTGTAGGTTCGGGCCTGTTGGTCGAAAATTTTGGTTCCCCTAGAAACCTTACCGGAACTCTCCGGAAGGAATTTCGTCGTTTTGCGCTCGCAAAAATGGCATTGCATTTGCTTAAAAATCAGGTGCGCTAGAAACGTCCTCTTTTAAGGGGAAATTCAACAACAACCGCGGTCCGTTTTGCGCAGACCGCACAAAAAAAGACATCAACAACAACAACAATGGCAAAGTACAAACTAGAATACGTGTGGCTCGACGGCTACGAGCCCACTCCAAACCTCCGCAGTAAGACTCAGATTAAAGAGTTCGCGGAATTCCCGACACTCGAACAACTCCCGATGTGGGGCTTTGACGGCAGCTCGACTCGCCAAGCCGAAGGCCGCAGCTCCGACTGTATGCTCAAGCCTGTCGCCGTGTATCCCGATGCGACCCGCATCAATGGCGTGCTCGTGATGTGCGAAGTCATGCAGCCGGATGGAGTGACACCGCACGCCAGCAATGGCCGCGCGACGATCCTCGACGACGAAGGGACATGGTTTGGCTTTGAGCAGGAATACTTCCTCTACCAAGACGGAGTGCCGCTCGGCTTCCCGAAGGGCGGCTACCCTTACCCGCAGGGCAAATACTACACGGGCGTCGGCTTTGACGCTGTGGGCGACATCGCCCGCGAGATCGTGGAAGAGCACCTCGATTTGTGCCTCGAAGCAGGCATCAACCACGAAGGCATCAACGCCGAAGTGGCGAAGGGTCAGTGGGAATTCCAAATCTTCGGCAAAGGCTCCAAGCGCGCCGCTGACGAAGTGTGGATGGCCCGCTACATCCTCCTCCGTCTTTGCGAATCTTATCGCGTAGATGTCGTGTGGCACTGCAAGCCGCTCGGCCTCGAAGTGGACTGGAACGGCTCGGGAATGCACTGCAACTTCTCCACGACCCACATGCGCGAAGTCGGCGGACAGGCTTACTTTGAGGCGCTCATGGCTGCGTTCGATAAATACAAAAACGAGCACATTGCCGTCTATGGCCCGAACAATCACCTCCGCCTCACCGGCCTGCACGAGACGCAAGCCATCGATAAATTCAACTACGGCATCGCGAACCGTGGCGCGTCCATCCGCGTCCCGCATAGCTTCGTGAACAACGGCTACAAGGGCTACCTTGAGGACCGCCGTCCGAACTCCGAAGGCGATCCGTATAAGATCGCTGGCCGGGTTCTCCAGACGATCCAGACCGTCCCGACGAAGTAACTTTCGCCGCGAGAAATAACTCACAGAAACGCCGTCCCGCACTTTGCGGGACGGCGTTTTCTTTCTTTCGCCCGGTCTTCTCGCTGGCATAGGAGTGGCTTGGCGCATTAGCGCAAAAACCGATGAGCTTTCAGCAACCACTCACTTTTGAACCACACTACATGGACCGCGTGTGGGGAGGCCGCAGCCTTGAAACCAAACTGCACCGCAAACTACCCGCCGACCGCCCGATCGGGGAAAGCTGGGAACTCGTGGATCGCGAGGAGGTGCAGAGCGTCGTCAACCACGGCGATCTCGCCGGCACGACGCTCCACGAACTGTGGGAGAACATGCGTGAATCGGTCTTCGGCGAAGGACTGCCGGATGCGCCACGTTTCCCGCTTTTAGCAAAACTCCTCGACGCTCGCGACACGCTCTCCGTCCAAGTCCACCCGCCGGCGCATAAAGCGGAAGAGCTCAAGGGCGATCCCAAAACGGAGATGTGGTTTCTCCTCGATGCCGACGCCGATGCGGTGCTCTACGCGGGGTTCAAAAACGGAGTGACGCAGCAGAGCCTCGAAGCCGCTCTGTCCGAGGGGACTGTCGAGAGCATCCTGCACAAAATCCCAGTCCGTGCGGGCGACGCGATGTTCATCCCGAGCGGGCGCTGTCACGCAATCGGAGCGGGTTGCTTCATGGTCGAGATCCAGCAAAACAGCGATACGACCTACCGTTTCTTCGACTGGAATCGCACGGGCCTCGATGGGAAGCCGCGCGAACTCCATGTGCCACAGTCGCTCGCTTCCATCGACTTCTCGGACCACGAACCAGGGCTCGCACAGCAAGTGGGCGAGACCATCGTACGGTGCCCACTTTTCCAAGTGGACTGCTGGAATCTGCATGTCCCACGGGCCGACCCCTCGAAGCGCGGCGTAATCTTCACCGTCCTTACCGGCGAAGTCGTCTGCGCCGGGCGCACCTTCCGCGCGGGTGATTTCTTTTTGCTTCCTGCCGCCGCCGAAGATCGCGCGCTTGTGCCGACTGAATCGGGCACCGCCGTCCTCCGCACGACCATTCCCTAGACTTGCGGCGCCCTACTGGCTTCGCAGGTCCGTCATCATCTTATCGATGTCCCGGGCCGCTTTGCCGATGTCTTTGAATCGGTCCAGCTTCGGTTCGCCTGCGGGGTAGCTGGCGGGGTTTTCTAGCTGCTCCTTTTTTAAGAGCTTGCGGGCTTCGAGGTTGGGGTTTGTGTAGGGGAAGTCTTTGGAGATGAGTTTGCTCACGTCCGGCTTTAGGATGTAGTTGATGAACTTCATCGCTGCGTCCTTGTGCGGTGCGCCTTTAGGGATGCACAGACTGTCCACAAACTGATGCGCCCCCTCGGCGGGTAGGACATATTTGAACTTCCCGCCGCCCTTGTTTGCCTCCCAGAGCAGCGCTGCTTCTCCGCTCCAGACGATGCCGAGATCGACGTCGCCTTTGAGGAACTTCGTCTTTGGGCTATCCGAGTCGTAGGCTTTCACTTGCTTGAGCCAGCCTTTGACGATCGGCTTCGTCTTCGCGAGATTTTCAGCCGTGATGTCGTTAATCGGCAAGCCCAGCGTAGCCAGCGCCCAAGAGACGATTTCGCGGTTGTCGTCGAGGACGACGATGCGCTTCTTGTATTTCCCATTGAAGACATCCGCGTAGCCTTTGATCTCTTCTTTGACCTTGGCCGTATTCACGACGATGCCGACGGTGCCGATCATCCACGGGACGCTGAATTTGTTACCCGGATCGTGTTCGAGGTTCAGGGATTTCGGGTCGAGGTTTTTGAAGTTCTCCAACGCGGCGGAGTCGATGGGTTCGAGCTGGGCCTGTTTGATGAGGGACTCGACGACGTATTCGCTCGGCTGGATGAGGTCGTATTTCGCCCCGCCCGCAAGGAGCTTCGCCAGCATCTTTTCGTTTGTGTCGTAGTTCTCCACGTTCACTTTGATCCCGGTTTCTTTTTCAAAGCCTTTGATCACTCCCTCGGGCACATATTCTGACCAGCAAAAGAGATTCAGCACCGGTTTCGCGGTCTGCGCTTGGGCCGTGGATGCGATGAGGCTCATGGCGGCTGTTGTGATGAGGGCGGCGAGTGCTCGGCGGCGGGTTTGCATAATGTGTTTTTGCGTTGAAGGATTTACGTTCCATTCTCGCGTTGACTCAATGTTAAAAGACACTTGGCGAGCAATAAGTTGATGATCCGTTGGGGCCTTTGAGGCCAAGGTGCGACTGGCCCTTTGTCGAGTTGCCCCAGTTCCGAAGCGCCGAATCCCAACAAGGCGAGAAAAGATCAGGCGAGGTTCAACATGGAGAGCGGACGATGGGGAAGTCGATCACTCGCCGTTTCCTCAACGGCGGCGGCGCAAGCCAAGCAGGATGCCCATCCCGCCGAGCAGCGAGATTGCCGTGCCGGGCTCGGGGACGACGGTGATCGTGCCCGCGCTGTTCAGACTAGCGGTGTCCCATGCGTAATTGACATCGCTGAGTGAGGGGAGATTCACCGTAGCGAAACTGCCGGAGAATGTGCCCGCGTCGAAAAGGTTGAACGTGTCGCCTGGGGTCAGCGCGTCACCACCAGCGGTAACGTTCAAGATCCCTCCTAGAGCGAGCGTGCCAGCGACGTTGGCCAAGTCGCTAGTGAGGGTGATGCCCGTCTTGTTTATCTCAAAAGCCGATGTTCCGCCGAGTGTGAGCGACGATGAGAAGTTCAGCGTCCCGATAGATGAGCCCGGAGCGAGCGTGCCGCTGCTGTTCACTGTCGTAGCGCTCACGGTGCCGCCGTCGCCGCCCAGCGTGCCGCCGCTGTTCACCGTCGTGGTGCTGCCGCTAATGCTGCCACTCACCAGCAGCGTCCCCGCATTGACGGCTGTCGCGCCGGTGTAGAGATTTGTGCCGCTCAGGGTGATCGTCCCGTTGCCTGTCTTGGTGAGAGAAGTGGTGCCGCCTGCACCATTGTTAATCGCGCCCTGGTAATTTCCACCTGTGCCGTTGCCTTCGCCGATGGTGAGTGTGCGGGTGCCCGATGTGCCGCTGATGACACCGCCGGTGCCGGTGAGGTTGCCGACGGTGAGATTCTGGCTACCCATGTCGAGTGTGCCTCCGGTATTCACCGTGAGCTGGCCGCTGGTGGAGCCTAATGCACCTGCGCTGCCCATGGTCAGGATGCCTGTGGAGACGGTCGTCCCACCGGTGTAGGTGTTCGTGCCACTGAGGGTGAGGGTGTTGATTCCCTCCTTGGTTAGTCCGCCATTGAGCGATGACCCATGCGTCAGCAGGTTCTGGGAAATGGTGGTGCTGTTGAGTGAGGTATCGAAGGTGGCTCCGCCGTCCTCAATGAAGGCATTGGTCAGGCCGGTGATGAAGGTGCCGGTGGCCGAGTTCCGCAAGGTGCCGCCGTCGAAGTTGATGGTCGCGGTGGCATTGGTGCCGCGGGCGGTGGGCAGGTTGGGCAGGGTCACGACCGCCGTGCCGCCGATGTTGATGGTGGAATTATCGGAATGCGCGGCGGCCAAACTGAAGAAGTTCGTTGCCGTGAAAGTGCCGCCAGTCAGGGTCATTGTGGCGGTATTGCCGGTACGGGCAGTCGCGGCATTGGCGCCGCCGCCGCCCATCGTCAAACCCGTAATCGTCGCCGAGCCGCCGGACTGGGAGAAGAGGCTGGTCGTGTTGTTTTCGGTTGTGTCCGAACGCCCGATCATGAGCCGGTTGGTTGAGTTCACGGTCAGGTTGCCCGTGCCGCTGAGATTGAAGGTGGCACTGCTATCGCTGTTGACGCCGAGCATGACGCCGCGGGTTGCATTGCCCGTGGCAGCAGTCGTCACAGAACCCCCGCTCAGGTTGTAGGTGCCGGCATTGCCGCCGTTGCCAATCAGGAGTTGCAGGTCCTGGTTATTCCAAGAGACCGCGCCGCCGGTCTGGTTCACGATTCCCGTTCCATTGGCACCTACAAAAAAGCCGCCACCACCCTGAGTGTAGTTGCCCGCCTGGATATTCAAAGTCGCGGTTCCTGCTCCGCCAACTTGGATGGCACCGAGCGTTCCCGATGAACTGCCCGCGAGAGTCAGGGTTCCCGCGTTGACGTTGGTGGTGCCGGTGTAGGTGTTGGTGCCGGAGAGAGTCCAGGCGCCTAAACCGCTCTTGGTGACAGTGCCGCTACCAGTGATGTTGTTCGCATAAGCAAAGCTGGTAGCATTAGCGTTGTTCAAGATCATTGCCGCATTATTCAAGATACTGCTGCTAGAGATAGAGCCCTGATATTCCAGAGTGCCTTGAGTGATGGTGGTGGCTCCTGTATCGGTAACATCACCTGTGATCGTCCACTTGCCCGTTCCGTTTTTCACGAGGGAGGTGGTAGCTGTTCCAGCAAATTCTCCTACCCGGCTGATCGAACTGGTCGTGCTGTTGCCACTTCCAATCAAATCCAACCTGTTGATTTGGCCGCTAGACATGCCGTCTGCACGAAAAATAATCCCTCCATTCAAAGCGAGACCCGCTGTGCCCGCATTAAAGGTTTTCGTGCCGTTAAAAAACACTGTTGCTGTGATCCCCAGCGTCTGGAGATTCGAGCTGCTATTCAAGAGGGTGCTAGTGCTATTAGCAATGAATTGAACTGCATTTGCGGTGCCCGAGTTTATTTGAAAAGCAGCCGCACCAGCTGAGAACGTAAAGCCACTCGAATTTATAGAGGCACCGGTGGTGCCGTTCCAAACAACCGTAGGGCGCACAATTCCTGCAAATGTTAACTGGGGGTTAGCCGCCGGCACTGCGTTGTTATCCCAATTAAGGGCAGTATTGCTGTTATCGTCCGTTCCGCCGCCATCCCAAATGTTGGCTGCGTGGATTAGGGGCGAGACGGCAAGCGAAATGCTGCCAAGTAGGAAGGAACGGAGTGTGTTTTTCGGTTTCATGGATGTTGGTGGATAGATTGTGGA
>CAMDQC010000078.1 GCA_945905735.1 Prosthecobacter debontii
ACTGCCCGCCGAGTCGCATATGTTCAGCTCTCCGCGGTCGAACTGCAAAAAGACCAATCAACTTCAGCGCATAAAGCTCACTCAAAACCGTGGAAGAGGATGTCAGACTTCGAAACCAAGGTGAAATTCAAGACTGGGCACGTTCACGACTTCCGGGTTTCGGGCGAAGGAAAAGCAATTATTCGGCTTCAGGACGGCAAGGTTTGGCATCGGAAAAAGTGATCCAGCGGAAGGAGCGACGTGTGGATGATCCGCGCCATCTCGAGCGCGCGGTAAAGCTTCGAAAAAACTATTTGTCTGTCACTCTGTGCGTTCATCTAAAAACCGGGGGGCTTGCACAGTCGTGCAACCGTAGAAGATTCCATAAATCGCGCAAAGCGATTCCACGATAGCGCAAGCGCTTAATAGAGCTTTTTGCCGAATACGACGGCGTTGCGCAGTTGCAGGGTGGAGGGTTTTGCGGGCGGGGTTCCGTCTGCGGGAATTCGGGCGACGCGGACGAAGCGGGTGCGCGGGGTTTTACCGGTCAAGTCGAGTCGCATGACGGCGGCGGCTTTTTCGATGACTCCGGCGTCGGTCCATGTTTTTCCGTCGGTGGAGAGCGAGACTTTGAGCGGCGCAGCGGCGAGGAATTCGGCGTGTTCGGGCTTGAATTCGAACCGGTTTACCAGTGCGAGGCCGGTGAGTTCGCAGTCGCCGGGGAGCTCGATTTGCAGCCACGCTTTTTCCTCGGCGGATGTTTGCAGCCAGCCGGGCGCGGTGCCGGCGAGCAGGCGTGCGTAGGCGAGCGGGGTGTCGTGCACGGAGGCGCTGCTCGTCTGGAGGAGCGCTCCGGTGCTGACGATGTCGCCGGGAAAGGGCTCGACCTTGGGGGCTTCGGCGAGCTGTTTTGCGGTGAGGTGGATGTCGGCGGGCTGGGCGGGAGGGAGGAGTTTTTCGGCGAGGTCGTTCCAAAGCTGGTAGCTTGTTTTGTCGCCGGTCTCGCTGGCGGTGCGGATGCCTTTGGCAATGGTCTGCTGCATCTGCTTTTTATCGGCGCCGTCGCCTTGCGATGCGAAGAACGAGGCCATGGCCTTGACGAAGAGCGGTGCGGTGGCGGGCTTTCTCGAAAAGCGTTCGCGGCCCCAGTTGATGACTTCGCCGAGGACGCGCTGCTTTGTGGGGTCTTCGGAGCGGTGGAGGGTCATGAGCTTTGCAAAGTAGTCGGCAGTCGTGGCGGGGTCGCCGATGAGGTCGGCCTGTTTATTGAGCGGGCCGGCGACGTTGTAGCCCATGAATTTCGGCGCGTTTTCCTGACGGAGCTGCTGCTGGCATTCGAGCATGAGTGCGACCCGTTCGGCGGGGGTGATGGACGGCGAGACTTTGACGAGCGCGCGGTTGACGAGGGCCCAGCCGGCTTCGTGGTAGGGTGCAAATGCCGCGGCGGCGCCGGTGGCGATTGCGCGCCACGTGGCGGGCGGGACGTCTTTGTGGGGTTCGAGCGTTTTGATGGTGTCGAGCCAGACGGTGTAGTTGATCGGCTGGGCGGCGGTGGCTTTTGCGAAGGCGGCGTTCCACGCGGAATTCCATTTTGGTTTTCCGTTTTCGATGGTGGCATCGTGCAGGACGTGGGCCGCCCAACTGAGGCGGGATGCGGTGAGATACTCGCGGGCCTGGCCGTGCATGACTTCGTAGAGGCGGTGCATGGTGGGGAAGCCGGTGCCCTCCAGCGCCGATGCGCCGTTGGTCTCCGGGCCGCTCACGTCGTTGCCGGTGGGCCATTCGTCGCCGACCCGGACGACGAACGCGCAGTGCCCCGGCTGGCCGACGGTCGTAGCCATGACGCCGTGCACTTTTGCCGCTGCCGCCGCGTAGCCGGAGAGCGTCCCGCAGACGCCGCCGACGGTGCGCTGGATGCGGTAGGGGCGGTCGCCCATGCCGTTGCCGTAGTGGTGCACCCACTCATCCACGTAGCCCCATCCTTGCACGGAATAGCCGTACACGTTTGGGTCGATATACGGAATCGCCCAGCACGCGCCGAGGTAGTCGCTCCAGCGCTGCTGCATGTCGTCGAGCATGAACTCGTAGTCTGCCGTGGTGCCGGCCGTCCACACGGCCCAGCGCATTTCACGGACGGTTAGCGCGTCGAACTTTGCGTGCATCAAGCCGTCGCGATGTGCGCGCTGGATGTGTGCGAAGCGATCGACGAGCCGCCAGTCGTTCATCTTCCCGCCTGCAAATGCCAGGGCCGTGGCGATTTTGCGCGCCAGCGGTTGGTCGAGACCCGCGCTATTGTGATGCAGCGCGCGGAGATTGGAGAGCACATCGGCCCACTTCGCGTCGTCGTTTGCGAGTAGCGATTCCATCCACGCAACGTCGTTCGTGAGCACCTTTAAAAATGCGGTGCCGCCCGGTTCCTTCGAGATGGTCGTGAGCGCATCCTCGCCGCAGCGGCGGATGAGTTCGTGAAGCGCGAGTCCTTTGCGAACTGCGGCGTCGGACTCCACGGATGCGGCGTCGAGCGATTTTGAAAAACGTGCGCCGAGGGTGCTGGCGAGGGATTTCCGCAATGCGGCAAAATCCGCGGGCTGTCCGGCAACGAGCGGCGCGGGTTTCTCCACGAGCACGGGCTCCAGCGAGAATGTGCCCGCGCAGTCCGTCTTGCCGTCTGAGGCTTCGAGTTCGATGAGGAATGCGTATGCACGCCCCGCCTGCCACTTGGTGCAATCGAGCGGGATATCGAGCTTCGCGCCCGGAGCGAAATCCGCATCGGGCCGCGCTTCGGCGAGCACGGTTGTGCCGTCGAGAAACGCGACGTGTTTGACTTTCACACCGTTCTTTCCTCCTGCGTGACGGAGCTTGAGCAAGTAGGGCCCGGCGTGGTCGAGCGTGTAGCCGGTGTCGGTCATCCGCCATGTGTTTGTGCCGCTTTTCAACTGTGCGGGCTTCCAGCCGTAGCTGAACATCGGCGTGTCACTTTTCCCAAACATCCCGAGGTAACCGGTCGCGCCGATGCCCCAAAACGTCGTCGGATCAAACGCCGCGATTTCCCGCTGCACTTTGAACCGGTCTTCCTCGCGCCCCTTCCATCGTTTGTAGATGTGGTATTTTGCGACCATCATTCGCTGGATGTTTTCGTGCGTGAGGATGCGGTTGCGCGGGTTGGCGAGTTCTTTGTCCACGCGAGAGAGCGCCTCGGTGAAGTCGGCGTCGGACAGTGCTGCGCCCGCTTCCTTTTTGAGCGCATCGCTCCACGTCGGCTTTGCCCACGGCACGCCGCCTTTCACATCGCTACTAAATCCCAGCCAGCGCGTGGCACCGCTCTTGTCCTCGGGGTCGGCGGCTTTGATTTGCGCGTGCACTTCCTTGTAGCAATCGGCGTTGCCTTTCCAGTTTGCAAAGCCGAGCACGTCGAGCCCCTGGCGCAGCAATTCTGCGCGCTCCGGACCCTGCGCGGCTCCGGCCTTTGCCCAAAGTTCGTCGCGGCGAATCCGCTTTTCGCGCAATTCCTTCACGCGTGCCGCCATTTTCGCCGGTGTGAGATCGAGCCTCGGTCTGTCCTCTGCGGCAATCGCCCGGCCTTCGCTGTCGAGAACCGCGATGCGCGGACAATGCGAACCGTCCCACCAAGTGAACGTCTTGTTTTTCTCCGCGAGTGCTTTGTCCGCCGCCATCCGGACAATCTCCGCCGCGACCTCCGGAGCCCGCAAAACCGCCGCACGCACGCAGCCCGGGGAATGCGCAGCCCACTTCGTTTTGCAGATGAGCCGCACTTGAGCGTCGGCAGCAAGGGCGCTGTCGAGTGCGAAGATGAGTGTGCGTTGCTTCTTCTCATTCGCCTTCGCGTTCCATCCGTTTTCGGGCTTGTCGGCGATGCCGTCGGTCAACTGCGGGAGCGTATCGGCGACCGATGAACTGCTCGCCCACGCACCGAGCACTTTCACCGGCTTTCCGCCGTGCGAAATCTCCATCTCGGAGATCACAAAATTCCCGTTCTCTGAGCGTCCCGCGCCGCCCGTCGGCAATGCGGCATCGGGAAGAAAATCCAGCCGCAGCACCGTGCCGCCCGTCATCGATTTCACCGAGAGCGCGAGCACGTCGGTGGCCGCCGCCTTTGGCTCCGCCTGCACCAGCCACGAGTCGTCCGCCCGTTGCGTAAAAGTCGCACCCGCTTCGGACTTCACCGCCGCGGCGTCATTCGGCGGCAGGATTGCCAGATTTGCCTTCACTTTTGCGAGCAACTCGCCTGCGCCCTCCGGCCTGTCCACTGCCACGAGCACGAAGCCCGCGCCGAGTTCCTTTGCAAACTCCGGCTTTTGCCAGACCGTGCTGTGAAGCGTCTCGCCGAGCTTGTTCCAGTCGCTCCCGCGTTGAAGGACCACGATCTCGCTTTTCGCCGCCTTCGCCTTTTCGAGCGCCTCCATGAAATCTCCCGCGCGGTCCGCCACGCCAGCGGCGGAAGCTGCACTAGCGATGCCGGCAATGAGTGATGCGAGGATGATGCGTGTCATGTTTGTAGAGAGCAATGAGCAGACTCAATTAATGTCTATTCTTCCCCACCACGCAAACACGTACCCATTCCAATCAGATCTTTCGCGAAGTGAAATGGGATCGGCAGCATAGGGCCTTCAGCCCTGTGGGTGCCGTCTTCCGAGACGCGTAGCGCCAATTAAAGAGCGGCTTCGCCGAGCAACTGGCGGCACCTTGGAGGGCTGAAGGCCCTACAGGTGCCGATCCCATTGATCTGCGCTTCGCTTGCTTATTTCCTGCGGCGGCGACTGGCGAGCATGGCGAGGCCGCCGAGGAGCAGCGCTGCGCTGCCGGGCTCGGGAACGACCGTGAGGATGATGTCGTTGTTCGAATCGGCGAGGCTGAGGGTGCCGACGAGCGTGCCTACGATGGTACCGCTGAGGTTTGAGCCGAGGCTACCAAAGAGCGCCTGATTACTGTCGAAAAGCGTGTAGGTGCCGGGGCCAAAGCCCGCGCCTTCGGTGAATGTGAAGTCGTCGAACTCGAGGACACCGATGCCGATGCCGAACTGACCGGTGGCGAGGTTCACACGGTCGCTAGTCGCGCCGAGGGTGAAGAGGAGCGAGTGGGTGTTGGCTGCGAAGACGGCGTCGCTAAAGTCGAGCGTGGTGCCAGTGACGGTGAGCGTGCCGGGTGAGAGTTTACCGGTTCCGGTGATGTAGAGGTCGCCGCCGATGGTGCCGTTGCCGGTGAGTGTGCCACCGCTTTTCACTTCTACGAGGCTGCCGCTGAGGCTGCCGCTGAGGCGAAGTGTGCCGCCTTGGACGAGCACGGGGCCGCCAGTCGGGGTGTTTGTACCGGAGAGTTCCAATGTGCCGTTTCCGACTTTCGTGAACGCTCCGCTACCCGTGATTGCGCCGGCGAATACGGTGTTCGTCGCGTCGCCGACGGTGAGGGCGCCGCCACCGAGCGTGATGGTGCTGCCTGCGACGCCGGAAAGTGCGCCGATGGTCTGCGTGACTCCGTTGACTGCGAGCGTCGCGCCGCTGGCTGAGAGCGTGACGCTGCCGGTCGTGGGGAGCGGGTTGGTCGGGATTGCGCCTGTCCATTTCCTCGCGAGGTATGCCTCGATGGCGGCACGGTCACTTTCGGCGAGGGAGCCTTTGACTACGATGAGTTCGCCGACGTCGCCGGTGCTGTTTTCGGTATTTGGCGTGGCGGGGTTATAGCCACCGCCAAGCGCGAGGCCGTTGGGGCCAAAGCCGACGCCGCTACCGATCCGCCCGGCTTCACTCACTGTGTCGCCGGTGCCGTCGCCGCGAATGGCTGCGGTGTAGGTGTGGGCGTTCGTGTCTGGGCCGGAAACTCCGGGCACAAATCCCCCTGTGTAAAACGCGCCATTGACGCCGTTGTTCCACCAGCCGAGGAGCCAGTTGTTGCTAAGTGCAGTCACGAGGCGGTTGCTCTGCCCGGCATCGGCTGAGGAGTATCGCCCTGCGACGAGGATGGTGCTGGCACCATTGGAGAGATCGATGGGGTTGGTGAGTTTGTCGTAGTTCGCCTGTGCGCCGAATGGAGCTGCGGAGGCCGCAGTGAAGCGCACGGTCGGATTGTTGTTCATGAGCCCCGGACCTGCCGCGCCGTAGCTCGGTTCGAAGCCCGCCGATGCGGCGAAGTCACCCGATGCACCGAGTGTGCCTTTGTTTTTCCAAGTGGAAATGAGCGCGCCATCCGCAGGCGCGGTGCCGGTGGCGGCGGGGTCCGAGCCGTCGAGCCAGATGCCCACATTGGCAATGCTCGCGGGGAGCGTCGTGCTTGCGCCGAGTTGGACGGTGCCGCCGGAAATGGTGAGCCCGCCTGTATGCGTGCTTTGGCCGTTGAGCACGAGTGTGCCTGCGCCTTGTTTGACGAGGCCGAGGTTGTTTTCGTCTGCACCGGGGCCGCCGAGCGAGCCGCTGAAGACGCTTTGCCCGCTGGCTAAATTGACCGTGAGTGTGGCTGGCGTGGAGCTGCCGTTCACGATGCGCGCGTTTGTTGGGTCCAGGCTGCCCGCGAGTCCGCCGATGGTTTGGCTAAAGCCGTTCAACCTCGCTACGGCTGCTCCGCTGCCGCCGACGGTGAGCGTGCTGGTAGGTGAAAGTTGGTTCGCCGCAGTGGCGACAAGCGAGCCTGCGCGGACGCTGGTGTTGCCGGAATTCGTGAGCGCAGCACCGAGGATGAGTTCGCCGTTGCCGCTCTTGGTGAACCCGCCCGCACCGCTGACCGGCGCAGTGAGCGTCTGCGTGCCGGTCGTGCGGTTCAGTTCAAAATATCCGCCCGCTCCCGTGGTGATGGCGCTGCTGGCAAACGAGGTAGCATCGTTGAATTGCAGGACGCCGTTGGTGACATTGGTCGGGCCGGTGTAAGTTGCGTTGTTATTGAGGCGCACGATGCCTGCGCCGAACTTGGAGAGCCCGCCGGTGCCGACGACAGGGCGGTTGAAATTCACCGTGCCAGTGCCGGAGTTTGCGACTTCAAGCACGCCCGGGCTGGCGACCGTGGTGTCGCTATTCCACGCGGTAGCATCGGTGATGCGCAGTATCCCGTCGGAGATCGTCGTCGCGCCGCTGTGGGTTGGATTTGTGAGTCCTACAAGGCCGGTGCCCAATTTAGACACGGTGCCGGTCCCGCTGATGGGGGCTGTCTCGATACTCGTACCTGCGCGGTTGAAAATGAGCGCCGCGTTGTTTGTCACTGCGCCCGTGCCGAGGTTGCCGCTCGCGCCGCCCGCGCCGACTTGCAGCGCGCCGCCGGTGATCGTGGTCTCGCCGACGTAGGTGTTTGCACCGGTCATGGTGAATGTGCCGGTGCCGACTTTCGCGAGGCGGTTCCGGCCTGCATCCACCGAGGTGTTGTTAAATGCACCGCCGAGATTGATGCCACGGATGATGCCGTCGAACTGGCTGCTGCCGTTCGCGACGCCGATGGTGAGCGTGTCACTCCCGCCCAAGGAGTAGGTATTAATCACGTCGCCGCTTCCGGTCAACTGGTCGAGGATTATGTCATCCACCCGCAAGTCCAGCTCTGCGCCCGCAGCGACGAAGGCGTCTGCGGTGCTGTTGGTCCACACGGTGTTGTTGTTGGCATTTCCAAAGCGCCCCTGCTCCACGCGGATTAGGCCGGAAAAGTTCTCCGGTGCATTATTGCGGAACTGAAACCAACCCGCGCCGTCTTTTGTAATGGTGTAGCTGCCGACGTGCAGGAAGCCGCTCTGCCAGTTATCCACGGCGGGATTCGTCGCGCGGAAACCGAGCGTGCCACCGCTACTCACCGTCACAGTTCCAAGGTTGAAGCCTGGTGCATCTTGGATGCGAAATGTGCCGGTGTTGTTCACGGTCACGGCGCTGTTGAAATTCGGCGTATTGATCAAGTGGAGCACACCGCCGTTGACGGTAGTAGTTCCGGTGTAGGTGATATTCCCGCCCGCAAGCACCTGAGTGCCCGCGCCGCTCTTCACGAGATTCAGCAGGTAGGTGCCGGCGCCCCCGTCGCGGTCACGCATCCAGCCGTTGAATGAGTGCGTGCCGCTTGCAGGATTGATATTCAGCGTCGCCGGGCCGGTCGTTCCTCCTCCGCCAGCGCGTTCATTTTGAATGACGGCAGCCGCAGTCCCGCCGTCATCGACGCCCGCGAGCGTCTGCGTGGTCCCCTGCAAGTCGAAACGCCCGAACGCAAAAGGCGCATTCACAAACGTCATTACCACACCGGGGCCAAACTGCTCGTTCGCCAGCATGCGCAGATTCGGCGAGTTACCATTGCCGCCGCCCATTTGCACCGGGCCGCTGATCGCGGGAACGCCGTTTGGCTTGTTGAGAAAAAGATTACCGTTATCGAGAATGGTCGTGCCAGTAAACGTGTTCGCCGCGCTGCCTGCGAGTGTGAGCGAGCCACCGCCGAGCTTTGATAGTGCGAGGATATTGCCCGCGCCGCCGTCCTGCAACACGCCGTCGAATTGCGGAGTGCCACCCGTATTGATCGAGAGCGTTCCCGTGCCCGCCGCGCTGTTCGTCACCACGCCTGGCACCGTGCCGCTGCCGCCCGTGAGCGAGGAGACGGTTTGGCTGCGTGCGTTCAGATCAAACGTGCCGCCAAAAGTCGCGCCGCCATTTACGACGAGGCTTGTACTGGAGAGCAGCCGATCATTGCCGCCCGCGATGCGGAGCGTGCCGCCGTTCACCGTCGTCGCGCCGGTGAAAATGTTTGCGCCGGTAAGCGTGAACGTTCCCGTGCCCTGTTTGGTGAGGCTGTTCACTGCGCCGTTCGGGTTGTCGGCGGCCTGCGAAGCGTTGCCCATGATCACGCCGTCAAACTGACTGCTTCCATTCGCCACGCCGACGAAGAGTGTGTCGCCGCCGCCCGCTGGATGAGAGTTCCAGATATCGCCGAGCCCGTTCAGCTCATCCACGTACATATCGTTCGCGCGCAAATCGAGCACTGCGCCTGCACTCACATTCACGTCCGCCGTCGAACCGGTCCAGTCGCCCGTCACGCTGTCGTTATGCAGCCGTCCGCCGAGGATGTTGATCGTGCCTGAGAAATTGACCGCGCCGGTCGTGCCGAAGACGCCCGTGCCGGTTTTGTTGATTGTCCCTGCGCCCGAAATCGTGGCGGCGTGGTTCCATTTCAGGGAGAAAGGAATCGTCGAATTGAGTTCCAGAGTCGCTCCGGCATCCACAGTCTTTGCGCCCGTGGCTGACCTGGCATCCACGAGGGTGAGAGTGCCGCCACTTACCGTCGTCGGCCCGGTGTAAACAATGCTGCTGCCCGCGGGATTGGCCGCGCCAAGTGTTTGCGAGCCCGTGCCGATTTTAGTGACCGATAGCGTCAACGAGCTTCCCTGTCCGGTGACTGCGTTGCCGCCGTTTTGCATCGTCCCGGTGAAGATTCCCGACTTATCCGCCGCGCCGAGCGTAAGGGTGTTGGCGGTGAATGAATTCATGACCAATCCCGCGCCCGACAGCCCACCCAACTGTGCTGCCCCGCCGCGTAGGTCGAAGAAAGCGCCCGCGCTCACATCGAGATTCGCGGTCGTCGTCCCAAACGCATTCGCAGAAGCCCCGCCATCATTTCCGAGCCCGCCGCTGAGGATGTTGATCTGCCCGCTCAGCGTGATGTTGTTCACGCTGTTCAGCGCGAGGTAGCCGGTGCCGATGACATTGATCGTCCCCGCCCCGGACACCGAGCCGCCGAGCGTCTTGCGGTTCGCGTAGCCGGTTGTCGCGTTGTTCAGTTCCAGCACGCCGCCCGCGTTCACCACGATGGCCGCAGTCCCGCCCAGCGGCGCGTAAGCGCTGCTCCCGAGATTGTTGCTGACTCGAAAAATGCCGCCCGAGTTCACCGTCGTCGCGCTCGCGAAGAGAGTGCCATTCAGCAACTCCAGCGTGCCTTGGTTTACCGTAGTGGTGCCGGTGTAGTTCGCTTTCGCGCCGAAGCCCGGCACATGCCCAATCGTCAGCGTGCCCGCGCCGCTTTTGATGAGGTTCAGCTTTCCGCCGCTATTCACATTGTCGAAGTCGCGGATGTGGCTGTTGAGCGTGAAGTCCGTCGCGTTTGCGATAGTGAGCGTCGCATCCGTCGCCGAGCCCGCTCCGATGCCGCCGTTCTGAATCACCAGTCCGCCGTTCAAATCCTGCGCCCCCGCGAGCGTCTGGCTCGTGCCGAGCAAATCTAAGCGCGTCCAGTTGCCCGCGACGTTCGAGGTCGTCATCACCGTGCCTGCTGCGAATTGATCGTTCGCCGTGAACCGCAAGTTCGGCTGATTCGCATTTCCTCCGCCCATTTGCACCGTCCCGGCAATCGCCGTAGCTCCGCCCGTCTTGGCGAGGATCGTCGTGCCGCTATCAATGATCGTCGTCCCGCTGAAAGTGTTCGATGCAGCCCCGTTGATCGTCATCGTACCGCCCGTCCGCGTGACTGTGCCCGTGCCGCTGATCACGCGTCCAAAAGACATCGTGCCTCCCGTATTTAGATTAAGGGTGCCGGCACTCGAGATCGCTACATCGCTCCCAAACGCCGTCGTATCCGTAAGCCGCAGCGTCCCGTTGCTGACCGTCGTCGCGCCTGTGTAGGTAATGTTCCCGCCTACGAGTTCCTGCGTGCCTGCGCCGGATTTCGCCAAGCCCAGTTTGAATGCGTGCCCGCCATCGTCCTCATCCCGTATCCATCCGTTGAAAGAAAACGTTCCGCTCGTCGGATTGATGTTCAGCGTCGCATCCGCCGCCGTCCCGCCGCCAAACTGCTTCTCATTTTGAATCACGCCCGCACCCGTCGCATCCGCGATTCCCGCAACCGTCTGCGTCGTGCCCTGCAAATCAAACCGCGGAAAAGACCCCACGGGATTTACGAATGTCATGACCACGCCCGCGCCAAACTGCTCATTCCCCGCCATCCGCAAATTCGGCTGATTCCCCGCCGCACCGTTGCCCATCTGCACATTGCCGATGATGGCAAAAGCGCCGCCCGTTTTCGCGAGTACGAGATTCCCGCTGTCCAAAATCGTCGTCCCCGTGAACGTGTTCGACGCCGCCCCGCCGAGCGTCAACTCGCCGCCTCCCGTCTTGCTTAGTCCGAAGGCGCCGCCCACCACGCCGTTCACCGCAAGCGTCCCGGTGTTCACATGCACGCTACTATCCGCCGCCAGACTCACCGTTCCGCCGACCGTATTATTTCCCGCCCAACTCGCCAGCGCACCGCGATTTCCGCCCACGCCGGCGCCGGAAATCGTCAGCGCTTCGTTCCCGATATTCACGTCGCCACCACCCGCATTTTCGAGCTGCAATGTCGCGCCGCTCACCACCACCGTTCCATCCGCAGACGAGCCGAGCGCCGAACTGTTGCGCGCGACGAGAAAGCCCGAGTTCACATTCGTCACGCCGGAATACGTATTCACTCCATCGAGATAAGTCCCCGCAATGCCCCCCGTGGCATTGAACGTCAGCCCATTTGCCCCCGCAACGACGGACGAGATCGTTCCAAACGCCGCATTCGCAGTGATCGTCGGCGTCGCCGTGCTGAAAGTGAGCGTGCCGCCCGCGATCGTGTAGTTGCTATTAAATGTGATCGTATCCACCGAGATCGGCGTCCCCAGCGTCACCGTCCCTCCCACATCGCCGAAAATCGCGCTATCGCCATCGGTCCACGCGAGATTGTTCACGCCTCCGTCAATCGTCCAATTTCCAGTCGCCAGATTCCAAGTCCCCGTGCCTCCCGTGATGAGGCTATCGCCCCCGCCGACCGCGCCGGGCGTGATGTCCCAAGTGAGATTGGCAGCGTGGGCGGTGATGCAGGTGAGCGCGGCCGCGAAAATTCGGACGAAGCTACGATCGAGGACCACTGGACGGATGTTCGAGGTATGGTTCATAGGATGTTAAGGGGATGTTACAGAAACTTGGCGATCTGCTAACAGTTTTTTCAGGATTTTCTGCCATTCGTTTTTGGGAAATGGTTCGGCGGTTGGCTAGGGGCACGACGCTCGCCGTGCACGTTATCACGAAGCGAAGTGATGCGCGCCGCGATGCCGATGGTCGGTATTCATTACGATTGCCGTCTGCGACCTTGCGCGGTTAAAGGGTTGCCGCCATGAAACGCTCACTCTTTCTCAAATCACTTCTCACCCTCGCTTGCAGCACCGTCCTCGCGCAAGCGCAGGACGAAATCATCGTCGGTGAATTCGCATCGCTCACGGGCGGCAGCGCCAGCTTCGGCCAGAGTTCGCACAAAGGCACGCAGCTCGCCATTGATGAACTGAACGCCTCGGGCGGAGTGCTGGGGCGAAAACTCAAGCTCATCACCGAAGACGACCAATCCGTCGCCGGGCAGCCTGCAACCATCGTCCGCAAGCTCATCGCGCAGGATAAAGCCATCGCCATCCTCGGCGAAGTCGCATCGTCCAAGAGCCTCGAAGCCGCGCCGATTTGCCAGCAGAACAAAGTACCGATGATCTCGCCCGCTTCGACGAATCCGAAAGTCACCGAGACGGGCGACTACATCTTCCGCATCTGCTTTATTGATCCGTTCCAAGGCACCGTCGTCTCGAAGTTCGCGCTCTCGAAAGGCTACAAAAACATCGCGGTGCTCACCGACGTAAAGCAGGACTATAGCGTGGGCCTTGCGGAGTTTTTCGTGAAGCACTTCACCGCCAACGGCGGCACCATCACCAAGGAGCAAAAATACGCCACCGGCGACAAAGACTTCAAAGCCCAGCTCACCTCGCTCAAGAGCGGCAAACCCGACGCCATCTTCGTCCCCGGCTACTACGGCGAAGTCGCACTCCTCGCCCGGCAGGCGAAGCAACTCGGCATCAAAGCCCCGCTCCTCGGCGGCGACGGCTGGGTCGGCGACTCACTACTCAAAGTCGCGGGCAACGCGCTCGACGGCAGCTTTTTCTCCAGCCACTTCAGCGCCGAGGACAAGAGCCCCGAAGTGCAGGGGTTTGTGAAAAAATACCAGGCCAAATACACCGACGTGCCCGACGACATGGCCGCGCTCGGCTACGACAGCGCGATGATCCTCGCCGACGCCATCAAGCGCGCAGGCAGCACAGACTCCGCGAAGCTGCGCGACGCCATTGCGGCGACAAAAGACTTCAAGGGCATCACAGGGAACATCACCATCGACGAAAAGCGCAACGCCTCAAAGTCAGCCGTGATGATGACGATTACGGGCGGCGCATTTAAATTCGTCGAGACGGTCGCTCCGTAAATGACGGAAGAAACCGCTTGCCAAAAGTTCGAGCGGAAGTAGGGTCTGCCTTCCAATAAATCGCGGGATGGAGCAGCCCGGTAGCTCGTCAGGCTCATAACCTGAAGGTCGTAGGTTCAAATCCTACTCCCGCAACCAATTTAAAAGCCTCGTAAACAGTAGTTTACGAGGCTTTTCTGTTTCCCGATAGAAACTTCGGATTCCTCTATCCCGCCCAGCGTCTTCGCCAACACCGCTCGAAGCATGGGTGAGGATTGGGGGCGGCGGCACATTGAGATGGTATCACACCGCTCCGCCAGTTCCCTCATTCCCAATCCGCTCCGCTGTCCGTGCGGTCGCGCCCTGATGGGGAAGTAGGACGGCGCTTGCTCGGGTGCCGATGGCTTGCCGGAGCGCGGAGTCTAGGAGCAGGCGGCGGAGCGTGGCGGTGAGGGCCTCGGCAGTGGGGATTTGCACGGCGGCTTCGCTGGAAAGGAGGTGCCGGGTGAGCGCCTCGAAGTTCTCCATATGCGGGCCGAAGATGACGGGCAGGCCGAGTGCCGCTGGTTCGCCGATGTTTTGGCCGCCTTTTTGGCTGATGCCGGGGAGGCTTTTGCCGACGAAGACGACCGTCGCGAGGCGATACCAGTCGCGCAGTTCACCAGTGGCATCTACGAGCAAGGCGTCGGCGGGCTGCGGGGGCTGAGAGCGGCGGGCGATGCGGAGGGGGGCGAGTTCTTGCAGGATGGCATCGGCGCGCTCGACGTGGCGAGGGACGATGATGAGGCGGAGCGTGGGGAACTCGGCTCGCAGCGCGGTGAATGCGGTGGCGAGTGCCTTTTCCTCGGGGGCCCATGTGCTGCCCGCGACGATGATGGGGTCCCCCGCGCCAAAGCCGAGAGCGGTGGCGTAGTCGCGGAACTCGGATTCGCGTGAGGTGGAGTCGGTGAGGGCGTTGTCGTATTTGATGTTACCGGTGAGGACTAGGCGCTCGCTGGGGACGCCGAGTATTATAAAACGGGCGTGGTCGGCGGCGTCTTGCACGCAGACGAGGCGCGGCACTTTCCACAGCCAGCCCGCGATGCGGGCGAACTTCGCAAAGCGCGCGCCGCTGCGGGGCGACATGCGGGCGTTCGCAAGGACGATGGGGAGTTTGCGCCGGGCGCAGACGTCGATCAAATTGGGCCACAGTTCGCCTTCGATGAAGATGACTTCGCGCGGGGCGATAGCGGCGAGCGTGCGCTTTACGACCCAGCGGAGGTCAATGGGGTTGTAGATGGGGATGAGCCAGGCGTCTCGCTGCGCGGCGTCGCATAGAAGCTCGAAGCCCGTCGAGGTGGTGACGCTGATGACGACGCGCTCCGTGCCACGGGCGTGCAGCTCGCGGGCGAGCTTCATGGCGACGAACGTCTCGCCGACGCTGATGGAGTGCAGCCACGCCGCGCCGCGCATTTTCTCCCGCAACTCGGGCGAGTATGTGCCAAAGCGCTGCGCCATACCGGTGTGGTAGCCGGGAGGCTTCTTCTGCCCGGCGCGGCCTCGCTCGCGGCGGCGCATCCTCAGCAACCAAAAGGGGAGCGCGATCACGAACGCCAGCGGGAAGAGCAGGCGATAAACGAGCATCGAAAGTGGCGGCGTCCGGCTCAAGGCGCAGGCGTCTCCATTGCCCGGAGGAACGCGACCTCCGTGGCTCCGTAGCGTTTCTGCCGGAAGCATTCCCAGCGGTCGCCAAGTGCGAGCGTCGCGCCGGGCAGATGCTCCAGCACGAAGACGCCTCCGGGCGCGAGCGCAGCGCGGAGCGGCTCGCTGGCGAGAAGCTCGGGGGTGAAGTCGCGTTCGCCGGGGCGCTTGGCGTAGGGCGGGTCGGCGAGGATCATGTGGAACGCGCCGGGCGCTGCGGATTTGGCGACCCACTTCATCGCGTCGGCGCTCACGATCTCCCCGCCGAGGAGCTTGGTTTTATCGAGGTTCTTGCGGATGGCGGCGCAGGCTTGGCGGTTCTCTTCGATGAAGATGCACGACGCTGCGCCACGGCTGAGCGCCTCGATGCCGAGGCTGCCGCTGCCTGCGAAAAGGTCGAGCACTCGGGCATCCGGCGTGAGTTCCATCAGGCTGTTAAAGATGGCGTTTTTCACCACTTCCATCGTGGGCCGCAAATCCGTTCCAGGGCTGATGAGCGGGACGCCACCCGCGATTCCTCCGACGACTCTCATTTCTTTTTCTCCTCCTTTTTCTGTTCGTCCGCTTGCGCTTTCACTTCGTCTATGGCGCGGCGCAGGACGGATTCTCCGACGATGATTTTCTGCTTAGTTTTGTCCGTAGTTCCGGTGAAGCGTTCGAGCAGGTTGCTCTTCGGTTTCGTCCACGTCCCGGTCACGTCGAAGGGGAGCGAGCGGCGGTGGTTTTCATCTGGCGGGCCGAATTGCTCGGCGATCTCGCTGCGCTTCACGAGGAACTCTTCGCTGACGCTGATGTTGGCATTCAGCGCCACCTTCCCGTCGAGCCGTGATGTGCCGCTGGCGCTGAGAATGAGCGGGGCTGCGTTGATGGTGAGCGGCTCGACGAACAGGCGGTCGTTGCCGATTCGGAAGTCGAGCTTGGCCTCATTGATGCCGAATTGCGCGGCTTCTTCGAGGCGCAGGAACTCGCCGAGCTGGTGGATCATTTCAAGCTCGCGGAAGGTGCCGTTTTTCAAAGTGATCGTCCCTTTTCCCTCCATGAGCTTGCGGTGGTCGCCGACGCCCTTGAGCGTCAGCGATCCGCTGAGGAGGCCGGTGAGATTGGGCGGCTCGGCGCTGGCTTCGGCGGCAGCGGCGGCGACATCGACATCGGTGAGTTCGAGGCGGGCGGAGTAGGGCATTCCCAGCTCCGTGCCTTTGCCCGGCATCGTGGCGAAACCGCCGGAGAGCTTCCCGCCGCCGAGTGAGGCGGAGAAGTTCGGGGAGATAAATCCTTTGGCCTCCGAGTAGCTCACGCCGATGTGGAGGCTGCGCATGGCGAGCTTCCCGTAGAGCACGGCGTGGCCGATGCGGAGCGAGCCTTCGAGCTTGTCCTCAGTGATGCCGGGGAGGTTGAGCTTGAGGTCGCTGAGGGTGGCGAACGGTGCGCCAAACTCGTCATACAGCTCCGCCGCGCCGCCAGTGATGATGAGCTTTTCCACGAGCACGTCGGGGTTGCTTTTCGGCTTGGGAGTCGCGGGGGGCTTCGGCGTGGCGAGGGCTTTGTCGGCTTTAGGCTTGGGCGCTTTGGGTTTCTTTTTCGCGTCGAGTTCCGCCTGAATGTCGGGCGGGAGCGGCGGGGCTTTCCAGTCGCCGCCGGGCTGCTGGACGATGACGAACTTCGGGCCGTTTACGGTGATCAAACTGAAGACGAGCCTGCCGGATAAAAGCGCACGCAGGCTGTAGTTCGCGCTGAAGTTCGACGCCTCGAAGAAGTTCCCTTTTACATCCGGCACGCTGATCCCCGTGGCAGAAATGCCGCCCCACGGCGAGATGGAGAGCGACTGAAACTTGAGCGGCACACGGATCGCCTTACTCAGCTCCCGCTCAATGTGGGCGTGCATCGCGGGGGATTGCAGCCAGCGGTTCAACAACCACACACCGATGCCGCCCAGCACGACAAGCGCGCTGAGCACGATGAGTAAGATTTTCCTGAATCGCTTCACGGCGCGGGAAACTAGCGGCGTCGCTGGGAAAGGAAAGTGTTGTCACAAGAATCAGTGCATCGAGACTTCAGCCCTGCTGGCTGGCGATGAAGATGCGCTTCGCTCGTCGCCGTGCGCACAGATTGCCGGGGAGATTTACTTTCGCGATGCGGCTCGTGGTAAGGCGGAGGACGGCTTCCACTTCGTCAAAGCCGACGCTCGCCACACCGCGCGCGGCCAGCCAGCCGTGGACGAGGCGGCGCTGCAATGCGAGAGGGAGCGCGGCGAGAGCGGCAACTTCTAGCTCGGTGGGCGGATGGGCGAGCGCCGGTTGGCCCGCGAGGAACTCATCCTCCGCGCCGAGAATCTCCGCTGCTCGCCAGATCGCGCGGCGCACATCGCGGCCCATCGCGGCGCTGAGGGCGGGGATGCTTTCGTGGCGCAGTCGGTTGCGGGTGAATCGCGGGTCGGCGTTGCTTTGGTCTTCACGAAAAGCGACTCGGTGCTGTGCGATGTAGGCGTCTATTTCCTCGCGCCACACTCCGAGCAACGGGCGGAGAAGTGTGAGCGCGATGCCGTCCACGATTCGCGTGGACTGCGGCTTCATCGCACTCGGCCCGCCGCGCAGGAGGTTAAAAAGGAACGTCTCCACTTGGTCGTCGGCGTGGTGCGCGAGGAGAACGCGGGCGCAGCCGTGTTGCTTCGCGGTGATGGCGAAAAATGAGTAGCGCGCCGCACGCGCCGCCTCTTCTTGCGCGGTGATTTCCACGCGCGCCGTGACGAAGGGCAGCCGCAGTAAGTACGCGTGCGCCGCCACAAACTCCGCGTCTTGCGCGCTCGTCTCGCGCAGCCCGTGGTCGAGATGGCAAACAATCAAACGCCGACACCCGCTCGCCATCAGCCAGTGGAGCAGCGCCATCGAGTCCCGCCCGCCAGACACCGCGACGAGATACGTCTCCTCGGGCGCTGGCACCACCGCCGCCTTCATTGGTAAATGAGATACGGCTGCCGCGCCGAGCGGAACGAATCCACGCCGCGCTGCCAGCCCGCGATGATCGTCGCGGGCGACACCCCGCGCTCGATCTGGCCGCGCAGACTTTCGCTGCCGTAAATCTTCCAGAAGATCGCGTCGGCGTCGCGGTAGCGGTTGAAAATGCCGGGCTTCACCGCTTGCGCTGCGGCGAGGAGGTGGATGTTGATCCCAGTGAGATTCACCGCGCTCTTCGCGCTGATGTTCAGCCGTGCGCCCGCCATATCCTCGCGGCTGTAGGGCGACGCGGGCACTCCGCCCGCCCGCACTCGTGCGGCGAAATCTGAGCCATCGCAATTGCACAGCCCGCCGATTTGAAAAGGCTCATCCGTCCCGATTCCCACGTCGAACCCCGAGCCCTCCAGCGAGCCAAAGATGCTCGTCGCCGCGTATCCTGCGACGGAGGAAATGCGCGGGATATTTGGCGAAGTCTGCACCCAGCGCAGCCCCGTATCGGCCCACGTCATCGAGCGCGACCAGCCGCTCATCGGCACGATGGTGAGCTTGCACCGCTTCGCCACCCAGCCCTTCGCATTGCACATCCGCGCCAGCTCTCCGGCAGTCATCCCGTGCAAGTACGGCGTCGGCATCTGCCCTACAAAACTCCTCCATTTATCCTCGATGCCCGGCCCCTCGACGCGCTCGCCGCCGAGCGGATTCGGCCTGTCCAGAACGATGAACTCGATGCCCGCCTCCCCTGCCGCCTCCATCGCCCGCGCCATCGTGGAGACATACGTGTAGCTGCGGATGCCGATGTCCTGCATGTCGAAAACCAGCGCATCCAGCCCGCGAAGCATCTCCGGCGTAGGCTTCCGCGTCGCCCCGTAGATCGAAAACACCGTCAGCCCCGTCGCCGCGTCCTTCCGCGTCGCGATGGACTTCGCCGCAGCCACCGTCCCATCCAGCCCATGCTCCGGCGCAAACAGCGCGACGAGCTGCACGCCCGGCGCTTTCTTCAAAACCAACCGCGTCTTCGTCCCCGCCGCATTCACCCCCGTCTGGTTCGTGATGAGCCCCACCCGCTTCCCCCGCAGCGCATCAAAGTCCCGCCCCGCCAGCACATCGATCCCCGGCAAAACAGCGGCAGACACGGTAGAGACAAAAGCGGCGAGCAAAGCAAAGATACGAAACATGCGCGGACAAATGCCCAATCTCGCACCCGCAAGCAAGTGCGCTTGCAGGCGACACGGACAGCAGGGCGCGACCTTGTAGTGCGGCCGGATTATTGGCTCCCCGCTGTTTGTTTGACAAACTCCCGCGCCATCCGGCTACTACCGCCATGAATCGCAGAAACTTCCTTACCACGACCACCGCAGCTCTCGCCGGGAGCGCCCTATTTTCTCACGCGCAGGATGCGCCAGCCAAGAAGCGCCCGAAATTCAAGAAGGCCGTGGGCATCGGGATGGTGGGGGTGAAGGGCTCGCTGACGGACCGCTTCAAGGCTGTCAAAGATGCGGGCTTCGACGGCGTGGAGCTGAACTTGCCGGATGATGGGATGCCGACCGATGCCGTCATCGCGGCGAAAGAGGCGAGTGGGCTGGAGATTGCGGGCATCATCTGTACGCCGCACTGGAGCTTCCCGCTCAGTTCGCCCGACCCGGCGAAGCGCGAGCGGACGGTGAACGGCCTCAAATACGCGCTAAAGCAGGGTGGAGAAATCGGCTGCTCCCGCGTGCTGCTTGTCCCCGGCACCGTGGAGAAAAATGTGACGTATGAAGAGTGCTGGACGCGAAGCATCGAGGGCATCAAACGCTGCCTCGAAACCGCCGAGCAGTCCAAGTGCGCCATCGCCATCGAGAACGTATGGAACCGCTTCATCAACGAACCCGTGGCCGCGAAACGCTACCTCGAAGAGATCAACAGCCCGTGGGTGGGCTGGCACTTCGACATCGGGAATTGCGTGACCTTCGGCTGGCCCGAGCACTGGGTGCGGACGCTGGGCAAGAAGCACATCATCAACCTCCACTTCAAAGAATACAGCCGCAAGAAACGCGACGCCGCAGGCCCCGGCGCAGGCTTCGGCGCAGAGCTGATGGAGGGGGACAACGACTGGCCCGCCGTGATGGCCGCGCTGGATGAAATCGGCTACGAAGGCTACGGAATCTTGGAAGTCGGCGGCGGCGACGCCAACCGGCTGAAGTTCCTCGCCGACCGGACGGACAAGATCCTCGCGCTTTAAAGACTGTGAAAAATCCCGGTCGAGATTGAAACGGTAAGGCCAACCCGTCGCGCGGGGCGGGCAAGCTTACTTGTCGCTCGATGTTGTCTCGGGCGTGGAGGCGGGGCCGGGTCGGGCGGCGAGCTCGATGGTTTCGCGGACATAGTGGGCGTGGAGCACGTCGCCAAGGCCGAGGGGGTAGTGGATGCTGCGTTCTTCGTACTCGGATTTGATTTGTTCGTCGTGGCGGAATTGGGCGAAGACCATGCCAATGATCATCGGATGGCCTTCTGCGCCGGCGACAAATACAGGGCCGCCGCTGTCGCCGCCAAATGCCGTGAAATCAGCGAGGAAGCTGTGCTTTTTCGCAAATGGAAGGAACGGATAACTCGCGATGATTCCCTGCCGGGTAACGGGGAATCCCGCTTCGCTGGCCTCGAATGCTTTCGGGTAGGTGAGGACGAAGATCGGGCTGGCGACATTGAGCCGGGAGGCTTTGAGGGCGGCTTCGTCGGCAAGCGCGGCGATGGGGATGGCGCCCACGGGAACGGGGAGCGGGTCGGCAAGGCGGAGAACGGCGACGTCGTCCTTTTCGTGGCGAACCCAGAGCCGTTTGCCGTCGCGGCGGATGGGGATGCTGTGGTCGCGCCGCTTGAAAGTGCCGTCTCCGAGTCGCTCGCGGAGGACGAGTGTGACGTTATCCGCTTTGGTGCCTTTGAGCATGTGGTTCGCGGTGACGAGGTAGTATGCGGTGTCGGGCGCATCGCGGCGAACGAGGAAGCTGGTGCCGGTGACGGCGGGATCGAAGAGTTTGAATGTGGCATCGATCATCTCCGTCGCAAAATCCGCTGACGCGTTGATGGCGAGAGAAAGGAAGACGACGATAAAAGGTGTGATGCGCATGTGTAAAAGGTTGGGTATCCGGATGCTGCGGTGCAACGCGTTTCTGCTCGCCGGGGCGCTCGGCATCAGCGCCCTCACCATCACCGCCGCAGGCTCAGGCCATCGCCCTCGCCTGACGGCTACGGGCGGATAGCCGATAGCCGATGGCCGATAGCAAAGGCTTCGAGAGCGATGATGTTCACGGAGAGGAGTATCGGCTATTTGCTATTGCCTATCGGCTATCCGCCCGTAGCCGATAGGCGAGGGCGCATGGCGAAGTATCAGCGATTTGAGGAGCTTCCGGTGTGGAAGGAGGCGGTGTGCCTTTACAATGATGTGCTGGACCTTTTGGCTTTGCCGGGCCCGCTGTTGTCTTCGGGGTTTCGCAATCAGTTGGACCGGGCGGCGTTGTCGGTTTCCAATAATATCGCGGAGGGGTTTGAGCGGGTGACGGTGCCAGAGTTGCTGGCGTTTTTGGATATTGCACGAGGTTCGGCGGGGGAGGTGCGGTCGATGATGGCTGCGGTTTTTGAACGACCGGAGCTGGCGGGGGTGAAGCCGCGCTTAGCGAGGATTCGGGTGCGGGCGGAGTCTTGTGGGCGGCAGATTACGGGGTGGATTGGGTCGATCGAGGATTCCCGGGTGAAGGGGAAGCGCCATTTGGACCCGGCGAGCAAGCAGCAGAAGGCGGCGGCGGATGCGGCAGTGGATTTTCGGCACCAGTTCTTGCGTAATTTGAAGCCGGAGCATCCGCTTTACAATACGCCCGAAGCGAAGGCTGCACGGGAACGCTCGGCGTGACGCCCTCGCCTGTCGGCTACGGGCGGATAGCCGATAGCAGATAGCCAATAGCAGAGGCTCCGAGAGCGATGACGCCCACGCCAGGACATCGGCTATTGGCTATTTGCTATCGGCTATTTGCTATCGGCTATCGCGCCATCGCCGACAGGCGCGGCGCTACTTCTCCGTGAGCGTCTCCGAGCCGTCCCAGTCTTCGGGCGGGGGCTCGGCGAGGTAGCGCTGGGCGTGGATGGTGTACCAGTTGCAGAGGAAGTCTTCGCCGCCTGCGCGTTGTTTGACTTCGGCGAAGAGGGCCACGGCGGCGGTGAAGTCGCGGGTGCGGTGGAGGGTGAGGGCGCGGTGGAAGTCGGCGAGCCACTCGGGGGCGGGGGTCGTTTTATCCGAGAGCGGGGTGTAGATGTGGACGGGCTTGGTCTTGCCTTTTACGCGGAGGTAGCCGACTTCGCGGTAGATGAATTGGCCACGGGTGAGGGCTTCGACGCTTTCGCCGACGAGGCAGTCGGTGTGGAATTGTTTGGTGGCGGATTCGAGGCGGGCGGCGAAGTTCACGCCGTCGCCGAGGACGGTGAATTCGCGGCGCTCGGAGTGGCCGACTTCGCCGGTGACGACGCTGCCGTGGTTGATGCCGACGCCGATGCTGATGGTGATGCGGTCTGCGCGCCCGTGCCACTGGGTGTTGAGTGCGCTGAGGACGGTGCGCATTTTTAATGCGGCGACGACGGCGCGGCGGCAGTCTTCGGCGTGGCCGCTGGAGTGGGTGTCGCCCCATGCGGCGAGGATGGCGTCGCCGATGAACTTCTGGGCGTTGCCTTCGGTGTCTTCGATGAGGGGGACCATGCGCTCGAAGTATTCGTTGAGCTGGCCGACGAGGTTCTCGGGGGCGGCGTTTTCGGACCAGGTGGTGAAGCTGCGGATGTCGGAGAAGAGGACGGCGACGGAGCGGCGCTCGCCAGCGCGGGCGGTCTCGAACTCATCGGCGTTTTTGAGGACGACTTCGGCGATGCGCTTGGAGACGAAGCGGCCAAAGACTTTGCGCACTTGTGCGCGCTCTAGGCGCTCGACGATGAAGAGATACAGGATGCCGGAGAAGCCCGCCGCGAAGCCCGCGAGGAGGCCCGGTGCGATGGGGAAGAAGACGCCTTTTCGAAAAGCAACGTGCGTGACGACGAAGGCGGAAATGAGCGTTGAGGTGAGGGAGAGTGCTTGGAGGAGAGGGTTGCGATTCAGGAGCACGAGGAGCGCGCAGATGAGGACGACGGCGAGCGTGAAGGCCCCGGCCCAGAGCGGCGAGGCATCGATGATGCGCTGGTCTTTGATGAGGGCGCTGGCGAGGTGCGCGTGGATTTCTACGCCGGGCATGACGCCGAGGGGCGTCATGTGAACGTCGTGCATGATCTCGGCGATGGGGCCGTAAAAGACGAGCTTGTCGCGGAGAACGTCGCGCCCTTTGAAGTGCGCGCTGCCTTGCTGGAATGCGGCGTCCATGAAGATTTCTTCCACGGGGATGTAGTCGAAGGTGGCGGGCTTGCCTTGGAAGGGAAGGACCTCCATGTAGCGCGGCGAGACGGGCTGCCCGGTGTATAGCTCGACGCTGCGCGCGGCGAAGTGGACGAGGTCGTGAACGCCGTCGTCCATCTCCAGCTCGCGCATCTCGGAGGTGTGAGAGGAGTAGCGGCGAACCACCGCTCCATCCACCAGCACGAGGCCGCGCGACTTCGGCCCGGCGGCTTCTTCAAACTTCAGGTGCGGGTGGAGGAACTGCACGATCTCGGTGCCGATGGGCCGCTGCATGACGGAGGCGAGGACGATACGCCCGGAGTACTTCTTGAGCACGGCCACGAGTTCTTCATCGCCCGCGCGCTCGGAGGCGAAGGCGATGTCCACGGCGACGATTTTTGCGCCCGCTTCAAACAGGCGCTCGATGACGCGGGCGTGGATCGTCCTCGGCCACGGCCAAGTGTTTTCCT
>CAMDQC010000079.1 GCA_945905735.1 Prosthecobacter debontii
GCGGAGACGATTCGCGCGACTCGGAAAGCCCCCGGAAGATTCGCACCAAGGGCCGCTGCTATCGGGTCGCCTTCGCGTGAATGCGTCGCCGCTCCGTCTTTCTCGAACGAGAGCGGACGCGGCGCATTCAGCAGGGTGCCGAGGTCAAAATCCAGCAGCACTGCCGCGTCATGCGTGAGGTCCAGCGGGGCGGCGAGGCTGATGCGCGTGCGATTAGGGTCGCGGGCGAAATGGTGGGCGAAGCCTTTCAGTTCCCCCGCTCCGACTCGGTAGTGTCCCTCAATCGCGAGGAAGATGTATCCGGTTTGCCACGTCCAGTGCAGGCCGTTCAGATTTGGGTTCAGCGCATGGTCTGCCGCCCACTTTGCCGGGTCGCCGATGTTCGCGGTCGCATCCGGCCCGATGTGGAAACGCAGCGCGCGATACTTCCCCGGCGGAACATCTTCGAGGCGCAGGACCGCCCGGCCGCGCGCCACATCCATCCACGCAAAGCGGTCCGTCAGTTCCGTCCACACGCCGTCTTCCTTCTCAATGGCAAAGCCGCTCAGCAGGTAGCTCACGCGTGTGAAGGAGAGTGTTTCCGTCGCCGCGTCTTGGTAGCGCAGCGAATCGAGGAGCAACCGCTCTCCCGCAAACGAATGCTGCACAGAAATCTCCAGCGTCGCCCCGATGACATCCGACGCGAACATCCATAGCAGTGCGGCGATGACGCTAAGGCGAAATGGCTTCACAGTCGTCGAGAGCGATTACCGCTCCGGGATGTCTAGCTGCGGGCCTTCCATGTCCTCGTATTCGGCGAGGTGGTCTGGCCGCAGCGGTTCGGTGATTTTGTATTCCTCGCCCAGCCACTTCCCGAGGTCCACCAGCTTGCACTGCTCCGAGCAAAAAGGTCCCATTGGCGGGGCGAAAAAGTCGGCCTTTTTCCCACAGATGGCGCATGGAAGAATCGCAGCCATCGGTCAGCGGAGATTGATGCGGCCTGGCACGCTGTGCTCGCGTTCCAGCGGCGGATAATTCGTCCGTCCGCCCGAGTTTTCACGGGTCTGCGAGATAGCCGCGATGCCGCCGATGAGTGCGAGGATGGCCAGCACGAGCAGCAGGATTTTGATCCAGCTCTTCGGATACTTCCCGGCGATGGCTCCGGTGTATCCATTCACCACGACTTGATAAATCTTCCCGTGATAATCGTAAGCCAGCAGCCACACCGGCACGAGGACGTGCTTGAACGTCTGCGCCGAGAAATCCGCGTCCACCTGCAAGTCCCGATGGGTATCTCCCGGCACTTCGCTGGCGCAAAGCGAGCGCGTCTTCGTCTCCATCACATCCAGCGCGTGCTGCGCGGCGGCTACGAGATCGATTTGATACTGCTCCACGATCCAGCCGCTTAGAAACCCCGCATTATACGGCTTCAAATCCGAAGTCGTCGGGAACGGCTCCACCTTCCGCAGCAGCTCGGGCGGCACGCCGCGCGTGGCGGACACCAACTCGTCGTCGAAGAAATGATCGACGTGCCCGCTCGACGGATACCACCGCGTCTTCCGCACCTGCCGCGTCTGGCGGTTCCCGTTTGAGTCCGTATAGCTCTCCGTCTCGTAATAGTGATCGCCGGACATCGCTGTCCAATCTGCCGCCACCTGTGCATCGAACGTCCAGTAAGGGATGTAGATTCCCTTCACGGTATCGGTCATCGCCTTGGTCCCAAGCGTATTTGGCGCGAACCACCGCGAGCCATACCATGCACGAATCGCATCGCGCACCTGCGTCTCCGGGAGCTTAAACTCGAGCACCGACTCCGGGCGGATGGGGCGCGTCTGTTCATCCACCGGGATGATGCTCGCCGAGCCGCAAAAGTCGCACCGTTGCGCCGCACGCGATGGCTCGAAAACCGTGATCGCCTGGCAGCTCTGGCACTTCACGGAGCGGCTCGCTGTGTCCCATCCGCGGTCCTCCGGCGCGATATTGCGCAGCGCCGTGACGAGGCAATTCTCCGGCACCTCACCGCCCGCTTCCGTAGGCTGCATCGGTGCGCTTGTGCCGCAAAAAGCGCAGACGAGCATCTGCTTCGCCGGATTCCATACAGCCTCTGCGCCGCAGCTCGGGCAGTGGAATTTATTTTGTGCGCTTACTTCGTCCATAGATGGCCTCGTGCTTTAGCGCGTTGGTTTGCGTCTGACAAAATAGAACTGCCGATGGGCGAAGAAATATCCGCCGCATGATCATGGCGGGCTGCTTGACCGTATTCCCACTGAGCGATTAAGTGCGCCCTCGATATGAAAGCCTCGTGCGTCCGTTAATCCGATGAAACTTGAACCCAAATTGTTGCGGGCGTTAGTGGCAAACCAGAAGGCCCCCCGGCAACCGGAGCAGGTAGTGAAGGAGACGGCGTGGAAGCAATGAGTGAGTCGGACTGTATCCTGATCCTCTATACCACGCTGTATCGCGAGGGCGGCACGGAGTTCGACTTGGCGGCACGCGAGCTTGAGCGCGCAAAGGTCGGGGAGTTCCCAGGGCGAGCGGTCATTCGCAGGGCGGTCGAGAGCAAGAAGGCCTTCATTGCTGAAATTGACTCCGTCGCCGAACGTTCGTTGCAAATCGCCGAGCTTCATTTCATCGGACACAGCGGCATGTACGGAATCATGTTCGGCACCACGTCGTGGCCCGAGCAATTCAGCCCGTTTGAATGGAAGCATATGATAATCCCCTTCGCAGCAGACGGAAGGGCTTACTTTCATTCCTGTCGCAGCGGACGTTGGTTTGCCCGATTCTTTGCGGGTGTCTTCCGCGTGAAGGCCTACGGTTACTTTTGGTACACGACGGTCTCATCGCAGCGGGACCGTTTCGCGTGGTGTCGGTCTAAGGAGGCCGGGGCACCAGCTTTCATCATCTCCGTGCCCGGTCGCAAATCGCATGGACTGCTGGGCACGGTGAAGAAATTTTTCCTCCGCCCAACGAGCTTTCCGATGTTGGAGTTCGAACCACCATCCGAGAAAATCGACACGACCTACGACGGCGTCGCGCCGCTCTACGACGAGACTTTTGAGGACATCTCCGTAAGAGCCGACGAGCTATGCTGGCTCCGCCGCGCACTTGCCGAATTGCGCAATCCGACGGTGCTCGATGTCGGCTGCGGCACGGGCTCCTTTTTGCGAGCCATCGAGGATCTCATCGAGAAGGCGCAGGGTGTGGATTTGTCGGCAGGCATGGTGGCCCACGCACAGAAGCGCTCGACTGCGAGTGGTAAACTAAGCTTCTGCAAGATTGACGGCCCTCAGCTTCCTTTTGCCGACAATAGCTTCGACGCCGTGACCTCTGTCCTCTCGTTTCGCTATCTTGATTGGGACCCCATCATCGCCGAAATCCTCCGCGTGCTGAAGCCCGGCGGGCGTCTGTTCATCATAGACATGGTGGCGGCCCCGGTAAAATGGCGTCATTGGCCGCGGCTGCTTTTGGACAAGGTCCGGCGATATCGGACGCTGCGGAAGCACCCCCGCTATCGGGAGGCTCTTCGGAAAATGGTGAGCGACCCGCGTTGGAGAAAGATGCTCGAGTACAATCCGATTCGCGCCGAGCACGAGATGAAATGGTATCTGCAAAGCCGCTTCCCCGGCGGGAAACTGGAAGTCATCAACTATGGGTGGAACTCGCGCGTGTTAGCCTTCGCCTCCCCGCCTCTGCATGAAAAGAACGTCGCAGAGCTTTCATTCCCATGACCGAGGGCTGCGAGCCATGATCGGAATCATGGATTGGGGCATCGGCGGGCTCACGGTGTACAAGGCCATGCGAAATCGTGGCCTGACCACCGACGTGCTGTATTTCTCCGACTCCGGCGCGACGCCCTATGGCAAACTATCCAAAGAGAGTTTGCGCGAACGCTTCTTCCCAATCGCGGAGTTTTTCGGGAAACGCGGCGTCACTCACGTGCTCGTGGGATGTCATTCCGCGAGTTCCGCACTCGAGCCAGACCCGGAGACGGCGCTGGAATCCTTTGGTCGAGTGAGCTTCGAGAGCATCATCCCCGCCGCAGTGCGAATCGCTTGCCGAAGCAAATCCCGAAGCCTCGGCGTGATCGGCGGTGAGCGGACGATTCAGTCGGGAGTTTATGCGGCGGCGTTGCAGACTCTTGGAAAGCACCTGTCATTCTGCGCAGCACAGCCGCTCTCCGCTTTCGTGGAAGCTGGCGACCTAGATTCCCCCGCCGTCGAAGCCGAAGTGCGCAAGGTGCTAGGATCACTCGGCCCCATCGACGCCCTGCTGATCGCCTGCACGCACTATCCGGCGCTCGCACCGCTATTCGCCAAAGTCTCCCCGACCTTGGAACTCCTTGATCCCGGCGATGAAATGACGGCATCTCTCCACGAGGAAGGCGCGAGCGGGCTCGAGTTTTTCACCACCGGGAATCGTAACGCATCCGCCCGCGCTGCGCGGCTGGCGTTTGGGATCGAGATTGGGAGCCTTGATCGATGAAATTGGGCTTTAGAAACTGCGGACCATCTTCACCAGCTCGTCGAGACGGTCTGCGGGAGTGCGCTTCATGAGGCGGGGGAACTTGCCGCCAAGGAGGATGAAGTCGCCGTTCCGGGTGAGCATGAGTTTGAAGGCGTCTTTGGTCTCAATGGCGGTGATCTTGCGGGCTGCGGCGCTGAGCTTTAGTTCGCTGAGTAGGAGCAGATTCGCAGCGGCATCGGGGATTTTTCCGAAGCGGTCGCGCCATTCTTTTTTGACGAGGTCGAGCTGCTCTTGGGTGGCGATTTCGTTGAGGCGGCGATAGGCGGCGATGCGGAGCTGTGTCTCGGAGATGTAGCTGCTGGGGATGAATGCAGGCGCTTTGTCGCTGGCTTTGGTGCCGAGCCATTGCGCCTCGCTCGTGATGATGAAATCAATGCTCACGGCGATGTCGATGCGGTGCTTGGGGCGCTGCCCTTTGAGCTTGGCGATGGCCTGGCGCAGGAGCGCGCAGTAGAGGTCGAAGCCGATGGTGACGATGTGGCCGCTCTGTGCGGTGCCGAGGATGTTGCCCGCGCCGCGAATTTCGAGGTCGCGCATGGCGATTTTGAATCCCGCGCCGAGGCTGCCGTATTGCTTGATGGCGGCGATGCGTTTGCGCGCTTCGCCTGCGGTCATCATGTCGCGCGGGAGCATGAGGTAGGCGTAGGCTTTGTGGTGCGCGCGCCCCACGCGGCCCCGGAGCTGGTAGAGGTCGGCGAGGCCGAAGCGGTCGGCGCGGTCGATGATGATAGTGTTCGCGTTCGGAATATCGACGCCGCTCTCGATGATTGTGGTGGCGATGAGCACGTCGGCCTCGCCTGCGATGAACTGGTGCATCACGTCTTCAAGCGCGCCTTCCTCCATCTGCCCGTGCCCGATGAGGATGCGCGCCTTCGGGCAGAGCTTCTTGATTTCCGCGGCGATGAGCTCGATGTCGCCGACTCGGTTGTGGAGGAAATAGACTTGGCCGTTGCGCGCAATCTCGCGGTCGATGGCGTCGCGAATGACGCGCTCATCGTAAGGGCAGATGATGGTCTCCACCGGGATGCGATTGGCGGGAGGCGTCTCGATGGTGCTCATGTCTTTCGCTCCCATGAGCGACATGTAGAGCGTGCGAGGGATGGGCGTGGCGCTGAGGGTGAGCATGTCCACGAGCGGCCACATGGCTTTGAACTTCTCTTTGTGCAGCACGCCGAACCGCTGCTCTTCGTCGATAACGACGAGGCCGAGGTTTTTGAACTCGATGTCCTTTGAAATGAGCCGGTGCGTGCCGATGACGATGTCCACGGAACCGTCCGTCATGCCCCTGGCCGTCTCCGCTTGCTGGGAGCGCGTGCGGTAGCGGCTGAGCAGTCCGACGGTGATGGGGTAATCGGAGACTCGCTCGCGGATGTTGCGGTAGTGCTGCTCGGCGAGGACGGTGGTGGGGACGAGGATGGCGACTTGTTTGCCCGACGTGACGGCCTTGAACGCGGCGCGGATGGCGACTTCCGTTTTGCCAAAGCCGACGTCGCCGCAGATGAGGCGGTCCATCGGGCGCTCGCCTTCCATGTCGTTCTTCGCGTCGAGGATCGCGGTGAGTTGGTCGGGCGTTTCTTTATAAAGGAACGACGACTCGAACTCGCGCATCCACTTGTTGTCTGGTGGGAAGGCGAAGCCCTTCTGCACCTCGCGCGAGGCGTGGACTTCGAGGAGCTTGGCGGCGTAATCGAAGACGGACTTCTCGGCTTTCTTCTTCGCGTTGTTCCACGCTTCGCTGCCGAGCTTGCTGAGGTCCGGGTTCCGCTTGCCGACGCCGACGTAGCGGGCGACGAGGAAGCTCTGCTCCAGCGGGACGTAGAGCTTTGCGCCTTCCGCAAACGTGAGCACGAGCACGTCTTCGGTGCCGACGGTTTTGAGTTCCTCGTAGCGGGCGATGCCGTGCTCAAGGTGGACGACGTGGTCGCCCTCGACGAGCTCGGAGAAGTCAATCTGCTGGCGCTGCGAGGTCTCGCGCTGGCGCTTGAGAGTGGCGCGGCGAGCGCGATTGTTCCGGTATCGGCCAAAGAGCTCCGAGTCGCAAATGACGGCAATCTTCCCCGTGGGGAATGTGAAGCCGCGCGCGAGAATGCCGACGATGAAGCATAGTGCATCGGCCTCGACGGGCGGGACGAGTTCACGGAGGCGTTCGATTTCGCCTTCGTTGTTGCAGAAGACGAAGGTGCGCCAGCCGTCGGTGCGCCAGTTGCGGAGCTGGGAGAAAAAGCGCTCGCGTTTCATCTCATCGACGACGAAATCGCCCGCCTCAAATTCGCCGAGCCCGTGGTCGTAGAACGCGGTGCTAAAGTCGAACTCTCCCGATGCGACGACGTCGCTGGTGATATGGAGTTTTCCGTCGTCCCAGCTCGCATCCACGTCCACGGTGAGGTCGTCGCTGCGGATGTAATCGGCGAGCTTTTTGCCGACGCTCTCCGCCTCGCCGAGCAGCAGGGTGCAGGCGGGGAGTTGCTCGATACTCGTCTGTGAATCGAGGTTGAATTGCCGGATGCTCTCCAGCTCGTCGTCGAACCACTCGAGCCGGATCGGCAGCGAATGATGAAAGCTAAAGACGTCCACGATGCCGCCGCGAATGGCGAACTGCCCGCGCGCGGTGACTTGAGCGACGGGCTCGTAGCCCGCGTGGGCGAGCTTTTTCAAAAACGCGTCGCGGTCGGTTTTCTTGCCCCGCACGAGGTGGAGTTCGAGCTTACGCAACGCGGCTTCGTCCACGACTTCGTCGTCCAGAGTCTTGCGCGTGAGGACGAGGATGAGCGGGTTCTTTTTGCTCGGGGTTGCCGCGAGTTTCTGGATGACGCCGAGACGTTCAGCGACGGCCTCCGGGTCGGGTAATGCGCCTTCCACCGGAGCGATTTCTAGCTCGGGGAAGAAGAGCGCGTCGGGGTGCCAGTGCGTGAGTTCGTTATGAAGAGCTTCTTGCGAGCGGACGTTCTGGCAGACGAACCAAACGCGCCTATTTACTACGCGAGCGATGGCGGCGCACAGCGTGGGCTGCGCGTGCTCGACGATGTGCGGCAGCGTTCCCTCCATCGCGCGAAGCCGCGCCGCGAGCGCGGGCTCGCGGGCGATGGCGTCGAGTAGGTCTGGCTGTTTCTCCGGCATGAAAGGGGGACGGAGAGAAGACGGAGACGAGCGCCGGTGCAATCGAAAGAAGGGAGTCGGATTTCCTCATCTGAGAGTTATGAGAATCCGAGGCAATGGATGTAAATATCCAGCGTACGCGTGCTTGCAGCCGGGGGGATTCCCTGTTCCATCGCCGGCGATGAAATCAATCCTCGCTGTAACCGCTCTCTTTTCACTCTCGATCTCCGCTTTTGCTCACGAGGCCTCGGCGCGTGTCGGGGCCGCTCATGTCGCTTCTGCCGAGATGGCGGCGGCGGCGATCACGCTGCTCGGGAAACTCTCGCCGGAGCAGAAGGCGAAAGCCGCCTTCGAGTTCACGTCGGAAGAGCGGAAGAACTGGCACTTTATCCCACGCGAGCGGAAGGGACTGCCGCTGAAAGAAATGTCCGAGGAGCAGCGCACGCTGGCTCTGGCGCTGATGCAGACAGGCTTGAGCGAGGACGGCTACAAAAAGGCGCGGGCGATCATGTCGCTCGAAAGCGTCCTCCGCGAAATGGAGAAGGACACGACCGGAAAGCGCGACCCGGAGAAGTATTTCATCAGCGTCTTCGGAACGCCGGGCGGTAAAGAGCCGTGGGGCTGGCGCTTTGAGGGGCACCACATTTCGCTGAACTATTCGAGTATCGATGGCGGCGCTCCCGCGATGACGCCGTCCTTTTTCGGCACGAATCCCGGCGAAGTCCGCGAGGGCGAGCGCAAGGGGCTGCGCGTGCTGGGGAATGAGGAAGACCTCGGGCGCGTGCTCATCAAATCGCTCACCGAAGAGCAGCGTAAAATCGCCGTGATCAATACGACTGCGCCTGCCGAAATCCTCGCCGAGCCGAAGCGCCCAGACCCAATCAAGCCCGAAGGAATCTCGTGGGATAAACTGAACGCCGAACAGCAGGCGCAACTCGCGAAGGTGGTGAAGGAGCAACTCTTCCGCTGCCGCCCTGATGTCGCTGCGGAGGAGTGGACGCGCATCGAGAAGGCGGGGCTGCCGAAGGTTTACTTCGCTTGGGCAGGCGGCTTTGAGCGTGGGGAGCCGCACTACTATCGCGTGCAAAACGAGACGTTTATCGTCGAATACGACAATACGCAGGGCAAGGCGAACCACCCCCACAGCGTATGGCGCGACTGGGCGCGGGACTTCGGCGGCGACTTGCTCAAGCGCCACATCGAAGAGTCGCACAAGGCGAAGTAGCCATCACACGGGCAGGAAGAGCAGCGCCGTCGCCTCCGTCGGCGCGACCGTCAGCCCCTCGAAGAACGCGAGCAATTCATCCGGCGTATTGGCGATGAACGGGTCATCGAAAACATGGTCGCCGTCGGTGTCTCGGAACAGGCCGATGCCTTTCGCGCTGCCGCCGGGAATGCTCGTCGGCGCGAAGAGGAAGCTGCCCGCTGCGAAGCCCGGAAACACCAGGCGGTCGCCCTCGGACGGCTTGAAGTCCTTCACCCACGCAAAGTCGCCGAGCCCTCCTGCAAGCGCGGAGCCATCGTCGTAGTACACGTCGGTGCCCGAGGTGAGGAAGATGTGATCCGCGCCGGGACCGCCGATGAAGGTGTCAACTTCCCCTACGCCCAGCGTGCTGGGGTTGGCTCCAGTCAAATCATCATCGCCGCCACCGCCCTTGAGCGTGTCGGGGCCAGCGCCGCCGCCGAGGGTGTTCGCGAATGCGTTGCCGGTGAGCACATTGGCCAGCTCATTACCAAAGCCGGAGATGACATCGGCGATGGCGGCGAGCTGGAGTTCCTCCGTGTAGGAGCCGGGCGTGAGTGTGCAGCCGGTCACTTGCGCGATGGCCTTGTCGTAGCCTTCGCCGATAAAATCGTGGAAGGAGTCCAGCGTATCAATGAGGTAAGTGTCGTCGCCCACGCCGCCGTCGAGCGTATCCGCGCCTGCGCCGCCGTTCATCAAGTCATTCCCATCGTCGCCAAACAGGATGTCGTCACCGCCGTCGCCGAGCAGCGTGTCGTTCCCGGCTTCACCGAAAAGGATGTTCGGGTCTGCATTGCCGAGCATCACGTTCGCGAGTCCATTGCCCGTGCCGATGCTGCGTCCGCCCGCCCCCAACGGCGCGTCGTCCGCGATGCTGAAGTTCTCCACATTCCCCGGCAGTCCATACTCCGCTGCGTGGGAAATGACGGCGTCGCGCCCGCCGTTCGCGGCTTCCGTGATGATGTCGCCGAGCCCGTCCACATGGTAAGTGTCATCGCCCGCGCCGCCGATGAGCGTGTCGCTGCCTGCGCCGCCATCCAGTGTGTCGTGAGCCTTTCCGCCGATGATCCGATTTGCGCTTTCATTCCCCGTAAGCGCTACGCCGAGCGGGCTCTTGCCAACGTACACCAAGTCCTCCACATCCGGGAAAAGCGCGTAGCTCACCGTCGTCTCCACGCGGTCGTGCCCACGGTCGGGCTCCTCCACGGCTGCGTCTTCGGTGGAGTCCACGCGGTACACATCATCGCCATCGTCGCCGAACATCGCGTCGTCGCCCTTGCCGCCATCCAGCGTATCGTTCCCCAAGCCCGAGCCACCGAGATCGCCGTAGAGGAAATCCGCATCGTCGCCGCCGGAGATCACATCGTTCCCCTCGCCGCCGTAAAGAACGTCAAACCCCGCAAGCCCGGAAATCGTGTTGTTCCCGCTATTGCCGCGCAGCGTGTCGTCGGCCTTCGAGCCCAGCGCATTGATGTTCGCGACGCCCGTGAGGACGACACTTTCGACATTTGCCGGGATGGTGAGCGTGACGCTGCTGAACACCTCATCGTAGCCCGCGTTTGCAAGCTCGAAAACTTTGTCGCCCGTGCTGCCCACGATGTAAGTATCCGCGCCCGGTCCGCCGCTCATGGCGTCGTTCCCATTGCCGCCATCCAGCGAGTCATCCCCGCCAAAGCCAAAGAGCGAGTCGTTGCCATCGTCGCCAAAAAGAACGTCGTTCGCGCCATCGTCGTCGTTGTCGGGGCCGGCGGTGTTTAGCTCCGCTTGCCCGAAGATTCTGTCGTCACCGCCGCCGCCATGGATCGTGTCGCCGCCGTCGTTCCCCACGAGCAAATCCTTCCCATCGCCGCCCTCCATCTCGTCATCGCCATCCTGCCCGCGCACCACGTCATCGCCGGGGCCCGCGAGGATCGTATCGCCGCCGCCATCGCCGAAAATCGTGTCGTTTCCAAAGAGCCCGCTGAGTGTGTTGGCGCTGCTATTTCCGCGAAGCACGTTGGCCAGCTCATTGCCGATTCCGCTCACTGCTGCGCCGTTCAGGGAGAGATTTTCGATGTGCTGCGGCAATGTGAAATTGACCGCCGCCTGCACCGTGTCCGTCCCCTCGTTGAGCGACTCGAAGGCGACATCCATCGTGTCGTTGATGGTGAAAGTATCGTTGCCCTTGCCGCCATACAGTTCATCGCGCGCGGCGGCAGAGCCATCGTCGCCATTCAGCGTATCATTGCCCGCGCCGCCGATGAGCGTGTCCGGCCCGGCGAAGCCCTCTAGCGTGTTGTTGAGGCTGTTGCCGGTGATTCGGTTGCTGTTATCCGCCCCACGCCCAAACGTCGCGCCCTTGAGCACCAGCTTGCCTCCGACTTTGAAGAACCCTTCGCTCAACTCGATGTTCTCGATCATCCCGCTCACCACCGGCGAGCCATTGGGCCGCAGCGCGCGAAAGTCCACGTCCACAATACTCCGCACCGTGTCCACGCCGTCGCCGCTCGATTCATCAATGGAGAGCACGGCGAAAATCCCCGCCGGATCATCCACCACATATACATCATCCCCGAGCCCACCCATGAGCGTCGTAATCTCGCGCGCCTGCGTGTGAATCTCGTCGTTTCCATCCCCGCCGAGGAGCGTATCCACGCCGTCGCCGCCGAAGATCGTATCGTTCCCATCGCCGCCTGAGATGCTGTCATCGTCGGGCAAAAAGTCTGCCGGATTGCTGAACTGCGCGACGTTGCCATAGAGCACATCGTCGAAGTCGGAACCGAAGATCGTATCGCGCCCCACGCCGCCGTAGATGGTCGCGCTGAGCGTGGAGGCGCTGATCAGATCGTCGCCCGCTTTGCCGTCCACTTTCACCGTCCCGTGGTTCAGGGCGATGATTTGATTGTCGCCATCATTCCCCGTCGCCGTGCGCGCCCCTTCCGTGTTGGTGAGCGTCAGTTTCTCCACGTTCGCCGGGAGCGTGAAGCTGACGCTAGAAAAGACCGCGTCTCCCGCTCCCTCGCCCGTTTGTTCGATGAGTTTCACGCCCGACGCATTCACGTAGTAGAGGTCACTACCGTCGCCGCCGAGCAGCGTATCGCCGAGTCCGCCGTATAGCGTATCCACCCCGCCGAGGCCGCTGAGCTTGTTCTTCCCAGCATTGCCGTCGAGGGAATCGTCGCCTTCGCCGCCGATGAGCGTGTCATTTCCAGCGCCGCCCAAGAGCGTGTCATTGCCCAGCCCGCCATCGAGGAAATCGTTGCTGGCAAAGCCGGTGATGAGGTCATCGCCGTCGCCACCGATCAGTGGGTCGTCCTCGCCGACATCCGCGGCGGGTTGGGGCTGGGCAGCATCAAGCCCGTCGCGAAACGCGGCGACCTGTGCAGACGTGAGATTCATTGCCATTGGAGTGATGCGCGGAATCTCCATAGTTTTCGTAAAATTGAAACTCGGATTTTCAAGATGAACGTCAATAGCCGCGAAAAATCTAAACTTTGTCTTGCAAAGTTATACTTTGCCCGGCAAAGTCCGCGCCGTTATGCAACGCCAAGAAGCTGAAGAACATCTCCGAGTCATCCGTTCCCTCATGGAAAAAGCGACCGTCTATCGCGCCATCTCCGCGCCCACTGCGCTGATTGCCGGAGTGCTGGCGGTTGGGGCGGCGTATTTGGGCTACCGGGTAGAACTGAACAATTCCGAGTTCCCAACGGAAGACTACAGCCTTTCGGATTATGCCTTCCCGCTCATCTGGCTCGGTGCGCTCGCGCTCGTCGGTGCTGCAAACGGCTGGTTCCTATTCCAAGATGCCCGCCGACGCGGCGAAAAGTTCATCTCAAACGGCATGAGGATGGCGCTCATCTCGCTCATCCCGAGCCACTTTACCGCCGCTGTGCTTTCGGTGGTTTTTCAAACAGCTCCGTCGGTCTTGGCGCTCATCTGGATTGTCTTTCACGGGATTGGGCTACTGGCGACCAGCCACTTCTCGCCGCGCTCGATGACACTTCTCGGCTGGGGATTTTTGTTAGCCGGACTCGGAATCATCGTCGCGCACGCGACTGCGCCGTCGTCAGTGCCATCCCCGCATATTCTCATGGCGATCACCTTCGGCGGCTTTCACCTTATCTACGCCGCCTGCACATGGCCGCGTAAAAGCGCGACGCACTGAACGCCATGTTCGACTTCGACAAGCTCGACAAGCTCATCCACGAACGCGGGAGGCTCGGCATAATGACCCTACTCGCCACGCGTGCGAGTTGGCCGTTCCAAGACCTCAAGGCGGAGCTGAAAATGAGCGACGGCAACTTGGTCACGCACCTGCGCACGCTCCACGACGCGGGCCACGTCGCCATCACCAAAGAAGTCCAAAACGACCGCCCGCAAACCAGCTACGCCCTCACAGCGAAAGGCCGCGCGGCATTTACCGAATATCTCGCGGTTCTGGAGAGCATCGTGAAGGCAGGGAGGAACGAATGAACTCAAAACACCAATGAAACCATCGACCAACAAATCAAAACGCAATCTTCGCGCCCTCTTCACTTTAGCCTTCTTTTTCAGCGTCACATTTACACTCGGTGGCGGAGGGTTGTTGTATTTTGCGCTTCCGCATCCCGAAGTGGAAATTCCTGTTTGGCAGTTTGGACAGTGGATACTATTCAGCAGCATTATTCATCTCGTCGTATACTTTGGATTGTTTTCTCAAGTTCGAAAATTACGAATCGGCACTGAAACAGAAGGGGAGAGCAAATGAGAGGTAACCAGATCGCATGGATTGCGGTGAAAATCGCGGTGACTGCAACGGTCGTGGTCGCCGTTCTTTCGTCTCCGGCGGGCGAGTATTTGTGGCTGCTTGCGGGGCTCGCTCCATTGTTTCTCGCGGCGGCAAGCATCGGCTGCGTTCTTTTTGCGATTGGGCATTGGGCGAGTCGTCGTCGCTCGGCATTCCTCGTTGGCGCGCTCGGATTTGCGGTTTTCTTTGGTTTTCTCCGGCTCAATCCGAACTTCACGAGAGACGTGCGGTTTGCGCTGCACCGGGCGAGCTACGAGGAGAAAGTGCGGATCATCCTTCAAGCGAAAGCCGAGGGCCATGATGTCGAGAAACTCAAAATCAGCGGCCTCGCTCATGTGGACGACGGCCCGCCTGTTCGAGTCGCCTTTTTCTGGTTTCGTGGAGTCACCGATAACTGGGTGGGGCTTGTCTTTGACCCGACGGGGGATGTGATGAAGGTGAACCAGTTACGCGCCGAAAAGCTGAAGTGGAATGACCCGAGATTTCAGGGCATCAATATGATGTTCGGCGGCGAGCTTTATCACGCCGAGCACCTTTCCGGGCCCTGGTACCTGTGCGGCTTCACCTGACTCCTTATTTTACCCAAACACTTTGCCATACAAAGCTCTATGAAAATACAACTAGCAGAACACTACGGCCTTTGCTTCGGCGTCCGCGACGCCATTGCGCAGGCGGAGAAACTTGCCACCGCTGGACCGCTCACCATTTTGGGTGAACTCGTCCATAATCCCGTCGTCCGCGAACGGCTCGACTCGCTCGGCGTCCACCAAGGGCAGCTCGCGACGCCGGGCGATGCGCCTACGCCGCAAGTTATGATCACCGCCCACGGGGCGAGCGATGCGGCTCGGGCGGCTTGGCGGGGTGCGGGGTTTGGCGTCGCGGATGGGACTTGCCCGCTTGTCCGCCATGCGCACGGGCAGCTCCGGCTGCTGGTTGAGCTGGGGTGCCAGCCCGTCGTCATCGGCAAGCCGGGGCACGTCGAGGTGAACGGGCTCATCGGCGATTTCCCGGAAGCCGTCGTCATCGAAAACGAGCGCGACTTTTCCAAGCTACCCGCCGCAACGCGCTACGGCGTCGTCTCGCAAACGACGCAACCCATTGAGCATGTGCAGCAGCTCGTCGCCGCACTCCGCGCCCACTTTCCTGCGAGCGAAGTCACCTTTCGCGACACCGTCTGCCAGCCCACGAAAAACCGCCAGAACGCCCTACGCAAGCTGCTCGCCGAGTGCGATACGCTCGTCGTCGTAGGCGGGCACAACAGCAACAACACCCTCCAACTCGTCGCCGCCGCCACCGCCGCTGGTCGCCGCGCAATCCACATCACGCGCCCCGACGAACTGCGCGACGAATGGTTCGCCGAAGCCGAGCACGTGGGCGTCACCGCAGGCACCAGCACGCTGAAAGAAACCGTCGCCGCCGTCGTCGCGCGGCTGGAGCAAATCAAACAACCCACAGCCGCTTAAACACTATGAACTACGCACACTGGATTCGTCATTTCACCGTCAACCGTAACCACCGCCCCGAGCCCGATTGGGAAGCTCCACTCGACATCCCCGAGCCCAAACGCGCCGCGCTCGCGAAGTCGCTGGCGGAGTATCAACTCGGCGACGGCGGCGGAGAGTGCCGACTCATCGGCTTCGACGCCGAAGCAGCCCGCAGCGTGCATCCCGACGCCGCGCGTGTGATTGATTTGTGGTTCCGCGAGGAAGCCGAACATTCACGACTACTCGGCTGCGGGCTCAGGCGAATCGGCGGGATATTTCTCACCACTACGTTCGGCTTCCGTCTATTCAACCGTATCCGCCGCTGGTTCGGCGCGCAGTTCGAGATGCTCGTCTTGCTCGTCGTGGAAATCGTCAGCACCGGCTACTACCGAGTCATCCAGCGGCACTGTGGCGACGCTCCCATAGCCGCAATGTGCGCCCTCATTTTGCGCGATGAAGCGGGGCACATCGTCTTTCACCGCGACCGCCTCGCGGCGAAAAATGCGGACTACTCGCGAGGCTGGCGAGCACTGGCGATACGGACGCTCGGCGTAGGCTGCACGAGCTTCCTGTGGCTCTCGCACGGGCGCTGGCTGCGCGCTATCGGGGGAACGCTTGGAAAGTTCCGCAGTGAGATTGGGCTGGAAATGGACGCCTTCTTGCGGAGCCTTCAGGAGCGGCGTGAAGGTGAAGCAATCGGCGGAGGAAGGCGTCTCGGGAGAGCGTAGAAGCGTTCACTTCGCCGTCCCGAAAAACTGGCGAATGACATCCTCAATCGGCGGCTCCTGCACGCTCATATCCGTCACCGTGAAGCGTCCCATCACTTCGCGGCAAATCTCCATGACTTTGGGCCGGGCGACGCGGATGCGGACTTGGGTTTGCGTCTTCTCCAGCACCTCGCCAAAGGCCGACAAGTCATGCTCCGCGCGCTCGGCAAAGGTGAACCCGAGAATCTTGTGGGCGGCAAACCGCTCGATGATTCCGCTCAACGGGCCGTCGAAAAAGATGCGCCCATGGTCGATGATGATGACGCGCTGGCAGAGCGCCTCAATGTCGCCCATGTAGTGACTCGTGAGCATGGTGACGATCTTGCGCTCGCGGTTGTAGTGCTGGAGAAATTCGCGGACTTTTTGCTGCGAAGTCACGTCCAGGCCGATGGTCGGTTCATCGAGGAAAAGCACCTTCGGAGCGTGGAGGAGCGCGGCGATCAGCTCGAACTTCATCCGCTCGCCGAGGCTGAGTTCGCGGACCATGACGTCGAGCTTGTCGCGCACTTCGAGGATGCCGGTGAGGCCGTCCACGACATCGTTGTAGTCCTTTTGGGAGATGCCGTAGATGGTGCGGTTGAGCTCCAGTGATTCGCGTGCCGGGAGGTCCCACCAGAGCGCGTTCTTCTGGCCCATGAGGAGTGCAAACTGCCGCTTCAGAGCGTCCTCACGTTTCCACGGGATGTGGCCGAGCACGCGGGCTTCGCCGCTCGTGGGATTGAGCAGGCCGCTGAGCATTTTGAGCACCGTCGTCTTGCCCGCGCCGTTGGGGCCGAGGAAGCCGACGCATTCGCCTTCCTCGATGGAAAATGAGACATCATCCGCCGCGCGAAGCTCTTCATACTCCCTGCGGAAAAGCCCACGGACAGCGCCCCAAAGCCCCGGCTTCTTTTTGTAAGTGCGGTAGATTTTCGTCAGGCCCTTGGCCTCGATAGCAGACATGCCGCTCATCTGTGCATCGGCTCACGCGCCATGTCTATGTGCTTTGCGATTCAGTTCGCCACGTTCACGAAGATGGTCGTGGCGTGGGAAAGGCCGAGGTCGTCGAAGACGGTGAAGGTGAGCGTGTGCGGGCCGTTGGGGATCGCGGTGGTGTCCCAGAGGTTGTGTGTGCCGCCGTGGTGGTAGTGGCCCTCGGTGTTCGTGTCCGTGTAGGCGAGCGTGCCATCCACGCGGAACTCTGCGCGCACGCAGCGGTAGTCGTCGCTCCCATTTCCGAAGAACTCGGCGGTGGCTCCGCTGACGGTCGCGCCGTCGCCAGGCACGAGGATTTGCGAGAGCGGCGCAGTGTTTGCAGCCGCAGTCACCGTGAAGGTCTGCGCGGCGGAGGGGTTGCGACCGTTGTAGGCGAGGAGGGTGAAAGTGGCGCTGGCGGGCGCGGCGGGCGTCCACACAAACGCTCCTGTGAGCGGGTCCACCTGGGCTCCCGCAGGGCCGCCGGGGAGTAGGAAGAAATTCGGCGCTGGCAGCCCGGTGGCGGTGGCGGTGTAGCGGAAGGGGAGCGAGGCCACGGCGGCGGCGGGCGCGGTGCTGGTGAACTTTGGCGGAGAGGGATCGTTGTCCACCGTCGCGATGGAGAGCCGTTTTTCCGCGAAACCGGTGGCGCGGATGCGGTAGGTGGCGCTGTCGTCGCTCGTGTTGCCATCCTGCACGGCGGCGAATGTGAGCGTTTGCGGCGTGGACCAATTTGCCGGAGTGAAACGGAGGTGCGCGCCTTTGATAATCTTCGAGCCTTTTCCACCGGGTGCGCGGCTGGTGACGACGGCGACGTTGCGCGCGGGCTGCGCGGCGAGGGAGACTTGTGCGGTGCCGCGCGTGCCTTCAGCGAGCTGGAGCGCGGTGGCGGAGAGCGTGAGGCCGGCGGCGGCGTCGTCGCCCGCGCGGATATGCACGCTGGCGCTGGCTCCCGCGCCGATGAGTTCGACTTCCGCCTCGGTGGGCGTGCCGTTTGAATCTTCTGTCACGGTGATGGTGATGGCTTGCGGCGTGGTGTAGTTCGCGGCTGTGAAAGTGAGCATCGCCGGGCTCAGGGTGACGCCTGCGGCCTCGGTGTGGATGACGACATTGGCCGAGCCCACCGGGGCGACTGCGGGGCGCACGGTGAACGTGGATTTTCCACCCTTACGCATCATCAGCGCCGTGGGCTGGGCGATGAGGCCGGTGGGTGCGTCGGCGGCGATGCGGCGGATTTCTCCGTTGCCGATGTCGGCGTAATACAGCGCCCCGTCTGGCCCGGTGGCGAGGTCTGTGATGCTGCCGAGATTCGTGGCAAAAGGAGTGACGCGCAGCGGGCGCGAATCCGCTCTAAGTTCTGCGCGCATGATGGCCCCAGCCACGTAGTCGCCGTAGAAAAAACTCCCGCGATACGCCGCCGGGAAGGCCGTGCTCTCGTAGAACTCGCCGCCTGTGATCGAGCCGCCCTGTACGAGCGGCGCGACGCTCCCCGCGTTCGCCGTGCCGCTGCTCGTAGCACCCGTGAGCGCGCATGTGGTGGCCGTAGTGCTGCCGACAAAGTAGTGCCCATTCAGCGCGCCCGCGCCATTCACGGTGAGTGCTTGCCCGACGCGATACGGATGCGCCGTCGTTGTCGTGAGCGTGCCTGCGCCGGTGGTCGCGTTGGCCGTGAGGGTGCTGACGGTACGCTGCTGATCCACATCGCCGAAGTCGTCCGTTTTATACTGGATGGCGGGCCGCGCAAACGGGCGAGGGAAGGGCGTGGTGAAGCGCGAGGCGGCGGGTTGGTTGCCCTCGTAGTCGTCGTAGCCTCCGTCCTCGCCGGCGTTCAGCACGAAGACTTGTTCGTAGCCGGGCCCGCTGTTGGGCGAGGTCTGTCCGTCGGGCGTGGAGCCGACGACATTCAGCCACAGCCGCCCGGTGCGCGCGTGAAAGGTGAGCGTGAAGGGATTCCGAAAACCGGTCGCCCAGATGTAGTCGTTGTTCGGCCCTGCGCCATCGCGGAATGGGTTGTCGGCGGGCACGGTGCCGTCGCGGTTTGCGCGGCCCACTTTCGCAGCGAGGGAAGTGAGGTTGCCATCCACGCCGCGCTTGTCGCCGAGGTCGCCGATGGCCCAGTAGAGCTTCCCGTCCGCGCCAAAGCCGAGCGCGCCGCCGTCGTGGTTTGCGCCGAGCGTGGGCAGGCCGGTGATGATGTTGGTGCGTGCGGTGCCGGCGCCGTTCACGTCCGTAAAGCGCACGATGCGTTGCTCGGAATCGCTGACGGTGACGAAGACATACACGAAGTGGTTCGTGGTAAAATCGGGATCAAAAGCCACGGCCAGCACGCCGCATTCGCTGCCGGAATACACCTGCGGAAACGTGGCAAACGGCGTCGCCTGCACCACGCCATCGCGCACGATGCGGATGGCGTCATTTTTCTCCGTGACGAAGAGCCGCCGCGAGCCATCTGGTGCCCAAGCGATGCCCACCGGTTCGTTCAGCCCGGAGGCCCAAGAGGTGTCTGTGAAGCCCGAGTCCACCATGTCTCCCCGCGCTGTGGCTGCGGCTGCGAGGGCGAGACCGGCGAGAAAGGTGCTGCGCTTCATAGCACGGGGATGGTCACCGGGACGGTCGCCGTGTTGTTCGTCACATCGCTTTCCATGATCACGAGGTCGGGATTCATCGTCACTTCGAGGAAGTAATCTCCCGGCGGCACGCCATCAATTTCCACCCACTGCCCCGGCAACCCCGAGTCATACACGTCCGACCAGCCTGCCGTGATTCCCTGCGTCGCGCACGAGAACTGACCTTCCGCAGCGCCGGGGTCCCACTGGTAGCCATCGAGGAGGCAAAAGCTGACCTTTCGTCCCGTCGCCACCACGTCGCCCGCGCCGTTCAGCAGGCGGTAGCGCGCGAAGCCCTTGAAGTGGTAGTGCCCGTGGCAATCTTGGTATTCAAAAGCCGGATTTCCCTCCGGCGCGGGCAGCACGATATTCGACAGCCCGATGTTCCGCGTCTCCGTGCTGAAGCGCAGCAGTCGGTGCGTGCCCGCAGCGATCATCCCTTCCTGCACTTCGCAATCCGTCTCACTAAAAGTCTCCAGGGAAATCTCCGGGCGAAGCGCCTCGGGCCACACGATGAGGTCCGCACCCTCCGAACGCTGCGACACCGAGAGCGTGCAGTGGCGATAATCCGACACCCCTCGCACCGCGACAAACCAATCTCCCGCCGCCGCATGCTTCACGCGCAGCGTCGCGTTGTTGCCGCGGGCGTTTGCGGCGTGGTCAAAATCTCGCGTCGTGGGCGGCTGCCCATGTCTCACGAGGATGCGCGAGTCCCCAGTGCCGTCCGCCGTTTGGAAGACCAAATCCCGGTCGCCGCTCGTCGTGAACTTGAACATCCCCATACTCCGCGCCCGCCCCGCTAGATGTCGCGCAGGGATGCCGCTTGCCAGCGTCGCCGTCGTGCCCTCGGCCTTCGCATCGTAAAAGGCGCGCGCCACCGGGCCGGGAGTGCCTTTCTTCGGGAAAAATCGTGCGCGCAAGTCGGTCGCTGCTGTGATCTCGATGGCTCCCTCTACCCTCGGCGAAGTGGCGATAGGGTCCGAGCCATCCGTCGTGTAGCGCAGCACCCCGGCGAGCAGCGCGGGTTTGTAAATGGCGACTTTCCCCACGCCTGCAAACACCGCAGACGAGGGCGAAAAACGCGGCAGATGGTCCACTCGCCGCACGATATTGTAAGTCACCGTCATCGCCATCCCCGACACCGGCTCATACGTGCGCAGCCCGATGTAATTCGCCCCGGCTACTGGACTCGCCACCGCGATCCGCTCGTCGTTTTCGCCACGCGCGCTCTCGTGGTCAAACACGTCATCCGTCGGATGCGCCCCCGCTCGATGCACGATGTCGCAATCGCCCGTGCCGCCCCAAGTCTTGATGACGAGGTTCGTCGCCCCCACCGGCAAATCCACGCGCCAAACGACGAACTCGCTGCCGCCTAGGCTCAGATTCCGCACCGTCTCACCGCGCTGGATGCTCTTTGGAAAAGGAGTCACTTCCCCCTCATGCGCCATCGCCCCCGATGGAGCGAGCAGCGCTGCGCAGAGGCACAAAACGGAAGATCGGATTTTTAACATGCGGACTCCTGTCGTCGAATCCCCGAAACTGCACAAGTGATAAGCTCGCGGCTATTCGAGGCGGGTGTGATTAAAAGTCGAAGAGTGCGAGTGGCTTGGGCGTCTCGCCCATGAAGGAGCGATACTCATGGGCGGGACGCCCAAGCCACTTTTAATCACACCCTATCGAGTCACCGCTCCCGCTCCTTAACGCTTCTTCTTCTTTTTGTCGTCGTCGTCGGACTTGACGCCGTTTTCGGCTTTCCACTTAGCGACGGCTTCGCGCTGCTTATATTCCTCAACTTTTTGCTGATACTGGTACTGCTTCTTTTGGTTCTCCAGTTCGGCTTTGTATTTGGCCTGATTCAGCTCGGCGCGGTTGGCGGCGACTTTCTGGGTGTACTGGTATTGCTTCTTCTCCTGCTCGTAGTTGTAGCGGGCTTGGCGCTCTTTCCACTCGTTCTGCTGCTTGGCGACTTCGAGTTTCTCTTTGTTCTTCGCGTAGTTGTATTTCGCCTCGGCTTCGCGCTGGTTTTGCTGGGCTTTGTAGCGGGCGATGGCTTCGCGGTTGCGGCTGTATTGCTCGTCCGAGATGTAAACGCGGTCGCGGCCCGAGTTGTAGTAGTAGCGGTCACTATCGTGGTCATGGCGGCAGGCCCGCCCGTCGATATAGATGACTTCCTCCACGTAGCGGGGTCCGCCGTAGCCGTAGCCGCCGTAGCCATAATTATCCGCGTAGCCACCGCTGTAGGATGGCCCGTAGCTGGATGAGTAGCTGCCGTAGCCACCTCCAGTGACACAGCCCGACATGGTGGTGACGGCGATTGCAGCGATTGTGGTAGCGAGGATTTTATTCATGGAATGATTTGTAGTTCGGGGTTTGAGACTTGTTCGCGGTGAAATCTATTCAACCGTTGTTCTAGCTTCCGTAGCTGCTCTCCACGCGCTGGGCGACATCGAGGTAGCCGTAATCCACCTCGTAGATGAGCTTCAGGTTTTCGAGGTATTCCTCTTTTTTGCCCATCTTTTCGAGGACCATCGCCAGCTTATAGACGATCTCTTTTTTGAGGTTGTCCATCACGAGCATCTCGCTGGCTGCACTCTTGAAGGTGGAGACGGCGAGGTCGTTCATCGCTTTTTCGACGAAGCATTGGCCGAGGAGGTTCATCGCTTTCAGTCGGACGTTCGGGTTTTGCCGGGCACGCTGAAGCTCTGGGATGGCGTCGGTGAACCGGCCTGCCCTCATCAGCACATCGCCGTATTCAAAGCGGAGGGCGAGGTCCGTGGGATTGTCGTCCACACGCTTTTTAGCGACTTCGAGAAGGGTCGCAGAACGCTGCTCGCGGAGGTTCGCGAGCTCGTCCACGTAAGGGAGGACTTCGGGGTGTGTCGCATCTTCGACGGTGCCGAGCCACTCTTCGAGCGCGGTGATTCGGCGGTCGAGTTTCTTCATCTGGAGGTCGTTGAATTTCCGCTGAATGTTCGGGTCACCGCTGTTGAGGATCGTGTTGCAGTGCCCGTAGTACCAGACGGCGCTGTCGAGGTTTTCTTCTGTTTCCTCCCCTCCTAGGTTTTCGGCGATTGAGACTTCGTAGAGTTGCTCGTAGAGCGAGGCCATGCGCTTGGAATTATCCACATGCGCCTGATTCTGCTCCCACTCGGGGTAAAGGTCGGCGATTTGCCCGATGATTTGCTCCACGGTGCGGACGATCTTGCCCTTGTCTTCGAGCTTCTTGGTCTCGTCCTGATTTTTGATGAGGTCGCGAAAGCTCGCCGTCCCGCCGGTACCTGCGCTGTTTTCCCAGCCGCCTTTTTTCATCGTGGAGGAAGCGGATGAGTCTTTGCCTTTCTTCGTCGCTTCGAGGTCTTTCGGGTTCACCTGAAGGATGCGATTACAGATGGCGACCGCCTTATCACTTTCGCCGAGCGAAATGTAATGATCCGCGAGTTGGTGCATGATCTTCGTGTCGTTCGGGTTCGCTGCCACGAGGGTTTCAAGCGCAAAGGAAGCCGTCTCGGGCATCTCTGCTTTTTTGGCAGCTTCAAACAGAAGTTGGTTCGCTTGAACGCTTTTCGGGTCCGTCGCGAGGGTCTTTTCGGCGATTTCAATCGCGGCGATCGGGTCCTTTTTCACCGTGCTCGAAGCGGTGAGGCCGAGCGTGGTGCTTTGGAGCGTCATGCCTGATTTTTTGCCCTTCGTAGCGCCGAGTGCGGCTGCGCGGACGAGCTTCCGTCCGTCGAGGAAATTGGGCACCTCTTTCAGCACACTTTGCATGAGCTGAATGACGTATCCGTGGTTTCCGATTTCGTTTGCCGAGCGTGCTTTTAGGTAAAGGGCGCGCTGGGAAGATGTAAGCTGATTTTCTGAAATTAAGGCCATATAATCCGGGAAGGAAGGACGGTAGCAGTCAACTTTCTTTCTGACAATGGCTCTAACAGACTTTTCTCGAAAATCGTCGGTTCCCCGCCCGCCTGCCGGCTTTTCCCTATAATTTTTCCCTTGGTGGGTTAAAAGACGCTTAGGGAAACGCTGAATAAAGCGAGTTGAGCAGAGAAGCGCGAGGCAGGGTGGTAGTGAGTGGGGTTCTGAGGCGGAAAGTCATCGAGAAATTGCTGTTTTTGCCCCGTTTTGGTGCGATGCGGGCACGGTCAAGCCGTGAGGGCGA
>CAMDQC010000080.1 GCA_945905735.1 Prosthecobacter debontii
GTGAAAAAATGGAAAACTTTCCGGCTTCGTTGCGTGTCATTTTTCTTTTTTATCGCCCGTTTCCCCGACCGTGTGTGGCCACTGCTTCAACCGATCTCCAGCACCGAGACGCCTTTTGGTAGATTGATGCACACGGTGACGCTTTGGCCGGAGCGGTGCCAGGTGCCGCTTTCGAGATCGAGCGGGCGCTTTACTTCGCGGAGTGCGGCGGCGGGTTGCTGATTTTGGGTGTGGCTCGGGATGGCGGCGGGCGGGGCGGGGAATTGCACGGTGAAGGCGGGGCAGGCGTATGGGGCGCGAAATGTGAGCCGGTTGCCGGTGTGTTCGATGCGGGTGAGTTCGCGCGCGGCCCAGTAGCGGGAGATTTCGCTGAGTTTCATCCACAGCAGATTGTCGAAGCGGGCGTGGAGGCGGCGGACGACTTCCTGCCAGATTTTGAAGCCGAGCTCCTGGCCGTTCCAGTAGATGCCGGTCCAGTGCGCAAGGGCGAGGGCGGGCTCGCCGCGCGTGATGACTTCGACCATGCGGCCGGTCTGGAGATCTTCGCTGATGAATTTGTCCACGCCGCCGGGCGGTGTGTTGTCCCAGCCGCCCGTCCAGTCGCCTGCGCAGCCGATGATGCTGACGACGCAGCGCGGGTCGGGGCCGTCGAGTCCGGAGGCGTTTTCGACACGCGGGGCGACGCTCTTTTCTCCCTCGCTGTAGAGGTGGCGGAAGTAATGGGGGATCTCGGCGTTGAATACGTCGCGCACGGATTGGAAGGAGGCTTGGGAAAGCTGGGGCAGCGCTTTGTTTCCGAAGCCGCCGGGTGTGGTGACGCCTTCGCAGGGCAGCCCGGCGTTTTTGAGGATGTTCAGGGCGTAGGCGAGGTAGTTGCCGATTTCGTCGGCGCTGCGGCCGGTGGTCCAGTCCCAGTTTTCCATGAACTTGAGGGAGTGGTCGGGGTAGGGATGGCCGGTCTTGGTGTCGATGACGCGGGAGTGTGTGACCATTTCGGGATGGATGTCCCAGTTTGGCATGATGGCGGTGCGGACGAGGTCGAGGCTGTCGTTGAGTTCGCGCTGGGTCCAGCCGGGCAACATGCGGTCGAGCCGCCCGACGCATGCGGGATACGGGACGATACTGTATTTGCCCTTCACGCCTGCGCCGGCGCACCATTCGCCGAATTTGCGGACGAAGGCATCGGGGATTTCGACGGGCCATTCGCGCCAGTTGCGGTGGTAGTTCGCGTTGGCGCCGGCGAAGGCCTGGTCGAACTGCGGCATGGTGAAGCGGTTCAAGTTCACGAGGCACGTGGAGTCGTCGATGATGAGTCCGACGGGGACGCGGGCGCGCGGGTTGAGCACGGTGACGCCGTCGGCACGAGCGGGGCGGTCGCCGGCGAGTTGCGCGAGGAGTGACGGCGCGGCGCCGAGTGCGGCGGCGGCGAGCGTGGTGTTCTTGAGGAATAGGCGGCGAGTGGTGCGCATGCGGCGGACGTTACGGCGGCGGGGAGGGGAGGCAAGTATTCAGTGGGTGGGTTTCTGGTCTTTGAAAATGGCTGGCAGTCATTGGAGCGGGTGCCCATGGTTGAACGTATGAATCTTTCCGCCGCAACAACTCGCGCTCGAAATTCCACATTTCTTCCCTGCATCGCCTTTGCGTTTCTCGCAGCCACCATCGCGTCTGCTGAAACGAATTCCAACTGGCCCCGCTGGCGCGGTCCGCGCGACAACGGCAGCACCGAGAGCGGCGCCTACCCGACGAAGTGGGATACGACTACGAACGTCCTCTGGTCCGCTCCGCTTCCCGGCAAAGGCTGCTCGACGCCGATCGTCTGGAACGAACGCATCTACGTCACCGCGCCATCCGACGGTCAGGACTCGCTGCTCGCGTTCGACTGGGCCGGCAAGCCGCTCTGGCAGACTGCGGTCGGCCCCGAGAAACCGGGAAAAAACCGCAATGGCTCCGGCAGCAACCCGTCGCCAGCCACGGACGGCACCGCCATTTTCACCCACTTCAAGAGCGGGAACCTCGCGGCCTTCGAGTTGGACGGCAAGCTGCGCTGGAAGACGAATCTCATCGAGCGATTTGGGAAGGACACGCTGTATTGGGACTACGGCTCGTCGCCCGTCCTCACGGAAAAAGACGTGATCGCCACGCTCATGCACCACGGCGAATCGTACGTGGCGGCGTTTGACAAAACCACGGGCGACCTGCGCTGGAAGGTGGCGCGCAATTTCACAACGCCGACCGAGAACGACCACAGCTACGCGACACCAATCGTCATCCGCCATGCGGGAAAAGAAGCGCTGCTCGTGTGGGGCGCGGAGCATCTCACCGCGCACGACGCAGCGACCGGCGCGACGCTGTGGAGTTGCGGTGATTTCAACCCCGAATCGAAAAACAACTGGGTGGCGGTCGCGTCGCCCGTAGTCGTCGGCGACATGGCAGTCGTCCCGTTCGGACGCGGCTCGCGGTTTCACGGGATCAAGCTCGGCGGCACGGGCGATGTCACCGCCACGCACCGCGCCTGGGTGAGCAAGGATACGTGCGGCTTCGTCCCCACGCCGGCCGAATACAAAGGCCGCATCTACCTCGTGCGCGACCGCGGACAGGTCGTGTGCATCAATCCCGCCGACGGCACTACGCTTTGGACCGGCGACCTCCCGAAGGGCGCGCAGAGCTACTATTCCTCGCCCGCCGTAGCCGATGGAAAACTGTACGCCGCCCGCGAGGACGGCACCGTCTTCGTCGCGAAGATCGACGGCGGATTCGAAGTGCTCTCGGAAAACAAAATGGGCGAGCCCGTCATCGCATCGCCCGTCCCCGTCGGCGGACGCCTGCTCATCCGCGGCGAGAAGCATCTGTTTTGCATCGCGGCGGGGAAGTAATGGGGGCATTAAAATTTTTCCTCTACCCGCCCCGCGCCGATTCTCGCTTCCACGCTTGCGCAGACGGGGCGCGGGCGCTGGTGCATCGGCGCACCCGTTTCGTGTTCGCGGGAACGAGGCAGGATGCGGCTTTAGGATAACGAAGTTCCATTGGATCACGAGCCATCAAATCCCACCGCGGTCGGAATTTTCCCCGGGAAATCTGGCGGGCAGGCGTTGTAGCAGCGCGTTCATGTAGCGGACAAAATCGGCGTCTTCACCTTGAAGATGGCTCGTGAGCGCTGCGCGAAAGTCGTCGCGAGAGCACCATTCCTTGATGTAGTCATCCCACGATTGCCAAATCCGGGTGGTCTGTTTGTCCATCGCGTCTTCGTACACGAGGATGTCTGCGCGCTCGAAAATGGATACCAGAATCCCGAAGATGATATGGCGACGCTCGGCTTTTTCATCCTCCAACGTCTGAGAGGATTTCGACATGAGCTGGAGGTCGGAGTTTGGGAGTGGCCTACTGCGTAGGGGCTGGCAGCTCCGGCCAATCGTCCGTGCGGAAGGGCGAGGCGGGCAGTCCTGCGCCGTTGGCGAGATTGCACTCCGGGTTGTCCTCCCACGCGTAGCGCACCGCGACGGGCGCTTTCACTTCCGCGCTGGAGACGATCACTTTGTCGCCCTCAATGCGCGCGGTTGCGGGCTTCCACGCACGATCTTCACCCGCGATGACAAAGCCTTTTACCTCGCCGCCTTTCGCCGCGAGTCCGCCGTTGGTGTGTGTAAATGAAACGACCACATCCGCGCCTTTCACCTCGTGTTTCGCGGGCAGAGGACCGCTCGTGGCGGCGACCTTGCGGCCGTACACATCGCCCAGCGCCCACAACGCGAGACGGTGTCCGACCTCCTGCTTGTTCTTCGGGTGGATGTTTTTCGGGTCGCCGATATCGATCGCGATGGCCATGCCGGTGCGCGGGAGCCTCAGCGTCTTGAGCATCGCTTCGCGCACGCGCGGCCAGCCCTCGCCGGGGCGGACGAAATTGGGCAGTTGCACCCACGCGAACGGCAGCTCGTCATTCCAACGACTGCGCCAGTCGGTCACGAGCAGCGGCAATTGGCGCGAGTAGTCATCACCTCCGCCTCCCCTTGTATTGGCCTCGCCTTGATACCAAACGACACCGCCCAGCGCATACGGAATGAGCGGCGCAATTTTGCCATTGAAAAGTCCGCCCGGACCTCCGCGCCGACTGCGCTGCACGAGCGGGTCAAGCGGCTGTTTTGGCGCGGGCTTGCCGTCGGCCTTTGCCTTCTCCGCCTGTTCCTTCCAGCGCTCCGTGGCCTTCTCGAACTGCGCCTTAGCCGCAGCTTCATCGAATTTCGCCTCGGACGCTGCGCTCCGCTCATGCGCCGCTTTTAATGCCGGGGACTTCGCCTGCGCTTCGGCTGCGATCCACGATTCGATGGGTGTTCCGCCGACCGAGGAATTGATGAGCCCGACCGGCACGCCGAGGTCGTGCTGCACTTCGCGTCCAAAGAAAAAGAGCGTCGCGGAAAACGAGCCGACACTTTCCGGCGAACAGACATCCCACTTGCCGGAGGCATTTGCCGCGGCGGTTCTGGCGGCGCCGGAATTTTCGTTGAACATCCGAATGAGCGGCAGTCCGGCCTTCGCTTTTTCCGCTTCAAAATCCTGCGCCCCCGAAACCTTCATCGCCATGTTGGACTGCCCCGATCCGAGCCAGACTTCACCGACAAGAACATCGTCCACGGCTGCTTTGCGCTCCGCCGTTTCCGACTGGACGACGAGCTTCTGCGCATTTGCGTTTGCGGGCATCGGATCGAGTTTCACCATCCATTTGCCATCTCCGTTGGCTGCGGAAGTTTTCGCCTGCGCGCCGAAAGTTACGGTGATTTTCTCGCCCGCGTCCGCCCAGCCCCAAACGGGCACCGGCTTGTCGCGCTGGAGGACCATGTGGTCGGAAAAGAGCGTCGCGAGCTTCAGTTCGGCGGCGCTGAGCGGGGCGAGCAGAATCGCGGATAGGACGACGTGGATTGGGTTCAAGATGGGTCTGGGTCTTTCGAGTTTCATATGTGGAAAGAGAGACAGCAGTAATCGGCCGCTTTAGGTCAATCTTTGTGCTTCGGTGACGGGTCGGGTGCAGGCGGGATGAAGAGACGTTCCCACATTTACGCTCAATTCCCGGGCGGACGCCTCATACGGTTTTCACACTCAACTTGCATGAATCCTAAAGTAGGTAGTCGTCAGGGGGCAGTTTCCGGCCGAAAACTGACCACTGAAATCTCAGGTTCCCGCACGTTGACCGTCGAATTCGTATCGCGCCATTGGAAAACGGAGTCACACAAACAATAGGAAACTTTGCGAGCATTTATCGTGTGTTTATTTCTGTTTCACCTTCCCCCGTTTCCGATGCGATCCGTGCGCATGAAAACGTTTTTGGAAGTAAAGTCAGGAAGGTCGAGCGTATTCATTTTCGGGAAAATGGTGGTTGAAACTGCTGCGGATGAGTCGGGAAATGGGGAGCCGCAATTATGCTGTCGAATATCTTCTTGAAATGGATTCAGACCGCAAAAGTGCCGGGCTTTGGGACGCTGCGCGCCGTTTCTCGCTTCCGCGCTTGCGCAGACGGGGCGCGGGCGCTTACACCGCTGCCCCGTGGAAGCCCTGCAACAACTGGATACGCTCCAAACTATCGAACTCGCCGAGCGTGCGCTGGTGCATCGGCGCACCCGTTTCGTATTCGTGGGAAGGAGGCAGGATGCGACTTGAGGATGTGAGCGCGGTGATTCGTCCACGCGGGCAGTGGGAGGCGGTGGACCTCGGGTTTGCGATGACGCGGAAGCTCTTTCCGCGTTTGCTCGCGGCGTGGTCGCTGACGGTGGTGCCGCTGTGGATTTTGCTGCTGGGGCTGAGCTGGGTTATGCCGCTGGGGTGGGTGCTGACGGTGATTTGGTGGTTGAAGCCCATCTACGACCGCGTGCCGCTCTTTATCATGAGCCGTTCGCTCTTCGGCGCGACGCCGACGTTGCGGGAAGTGCTGCGGGCGTGGCCGGGGATGATCTTTCGGCGCAGTCTCGGCGTGTTGTTTTACCGGGTGCCGTGGCTTTTGGTCCTGCCGCATTTCGCGTGGTCGAGGGCGGTGACGGCGACGGCGATTGATCTGGAGCAGCAGCGCGGAAAGGCGCTGAACGACCGCCAGCAGGTGCTCTTGCGGCTGGCGGGCGGGCGAGTCGGCGGGCTGATGGCGCTGTGTGGGCTCTATGAAACGATCTTGGTCTTCGCGCTGCTGACGCTCGGTGTGACGGCGACGGGCGACCCGACGGGGGCGACGGGGCTGATGGATGCGTTCGTGGATATGGCGTTCGGCAAAGGCGAGATGGAGCCGTGGCTGAAGTGGACGCTGGTCCTCGGCTACCTCGTCTCCATGACGCTCGTGGAGCTGTTCTATGTCGGCGGAGGCTTCGGCATTTATCTAAACTGCCGGACGCATCTCGAAGGCTGGGACGTGGAGATTTCCTTCCGCCGCCTCGCCAAGCGGCTGCAAAAAGCAGTCACCGTGCTCGCCTTCTTCGCCTGCACGGCTGGGGCTTCGGCGATCGAGATCGAAAAGACGGCGTCGAAGGAAAAGGCGGCGATTCAGGAGATATTAAAGCAGCCCGCTTTCGAGATTCACAAAGTGAAGGAGCGCAAGATGACCTCGGATAACGATTGGGACTTCAGCGGGGGCGAGTGGCTGGCGAGCGTGGGGCAGATTCTTTACTACGCGATCCTCGTCGGCGTCGTGGTCTGGCTGGCGTGGCTGCTGTATGTGAACCGCCATATGTTCCAGCGCACGGGCGCGCGGACTTTGCAAAAACCGAGCGCGCCGCTAACCATCATGGGCCTCGACGTCACGCCCGAGTCGCTGCCCGCAGACATCCTCGCCGCAGCGATGGCGCGCTGGGCGGCGGGCGATGCGCGAGGCGCGTTGAGCCTGCTGTATCGCGGCTCGCTGAGCTGGCTGGTGAACCACGCACATTTACCCGTGCAGGAAGGCGACACGGAGAACGACTGCGTCCGCCACACGCGCAAACTCGTGGAACCCGTGCGGCGCGATTACTTCGCAGACCTCACCGGGCAGTGGATGCTCGTGGCCTACGCGGAGCGCGATCCCGCGCCGACGGATATGGAGCGGCTGTTGCAGTCGTGGCCCTTCCGCGAGCAAGGAGGCCCGCAATGATCGTGCGCTGTTTCGCCCTTCTCCTCGCGGCACTGCTGGCGGGGTGCAGCGGCACAAAAGTCGAATACGAGGAAGTCGAAGTCGGCTACCGTGGCGCGGCCCGGCAAGACCCTTTCCTCGCCGCGAATCGCCTCCTAAAAGAGAACGGCTATACGACGAATACCTCCCGCCGCTTGCGCGACTGCCTCACGCAAACCGGCACGCTCATCACTCCGCTCCAGTCCTTTAACAATCACGGCGAGACGGATGATGTCGTCGCCTGGACAAAGCGCGGCGGGCATCTCGTGCTCATCCTCGCCGGGGGCGAGAGCTGGCGAGATGACTGGACGAGGTTCGACCTCAAGACGCTCTGGGAGTTTTTCAAAAAGCGCGAGGTCGCCGAGCAATCGCGACTCCTGAAGGCGCTGGAAATCAAGAGCGTCTCCGAGCGAGAGCAAAAGGATACCGCAGTGAAAGTCGGCAAGCGCCGGATGTCGTGCAGCCTCACGGGGCGGATCACATTTGAGCATCTGCCGACTCGCCCAGACGGCAACGCGGGGGAAAAAGACGAGCCCTCGTTCATCAGCTACCGCCTCGGCGGCGGACGCGTGACGCTGCTCGCCCACGCGCACCCGTGGCGCAATCGCTACATCGGCGACAGCGACCACGCGGAGATGTTCTCCGCCGTCATCGGGATGGGACGGGCAGACATCGTGTGGTTTCTAAATGGCGTGCGTATTTCCTTTTGGACGATGCTGTGGGAGCGCGCATGGCTGGCGATCATCGCGCTCGCTTTACTGCTCGTCGTGTGGCTTGCGCGCTACTTGCGCAGGCTCGGGCCGGTGGGGCTTTTGAAGTCGGCGTCGGCCCGCGATTTCTCCGACCACTTGCTGCTCACCGGTGCATTCCTCTGGCGGCATCGTCAGGCCGACGCACTCGTCGCTCCCGTGCGAAACGCCATCCACACAGCCGCTCGGCGACGCGGATGGTCTGTGATGGACGACGAGTTTTTCGCCCACATCGCCGCGACCTCCGGGCTAAAAGCCGAGCGCGCCCGAGCCATCCTCGCCAGCGGATCGCCGCACGAGCCACACGCCTTCCGCTTTCTCATGCAAGACCTCAGAAAGATGCTGGATGCGCTCGGGGGGTAGCCACGCTGACCAGCCTTGTCTGCGAGCCACATCCCGCGTAGGAGAAGTGCCATGCCAAACATTCACGATGACCCTGCGGCGTTGAAGGCGTTGCAGGATGACATTTACCGGGAGAAAATCCTGCGCGCTCGCAAGCAGACGATGGAAGAGCGGCTCGCGGATGTCTTCGAGCAATCGAACTTCCAGTTTGGGATGATGCTCGCTGGAGCCATGCACCGACTCGGCACGCGCGACGAAGCTGCCGGCTGGCAAGAAGTTGCACGCTGGATGAACCGTCTGGATTCGGTGAACGAGCGCGGATTTTACTCATCTGTAAAACCGGTATGAATATCTGAGGCGTGGAGGTATTCGCACAACTCGGGTGTTTGCGGGCTGGTGAGAAGTTGCTCGCGCTCGCCTTGCTCGACGATTTGGCCGACGCCGTCTCGGATGGAGACGCAGGCGAGGGTGTCGGTGATGCGGCGGGCTTGGGCGATGTTGTGGGTGACGATGAGGATCGTGTGGCTGGTTTTCAGCCGGAGGATTAGCTCTTCGATGGCGGCGGTGCTGCGGGGGTCGAGGGCGCTGGTGGGTTCGTCCATGAGGAGCACTTCGGGCTGCACGGCGAGGGCGCGGGCGAGGCAGAGGCGCTGCTGCTGGCCGACGGAGAGGACGGTCGCGGGCTGGCGCAAGCGGTCTTTTATCTCGTCCCAAAGCGCAGCCTCGCGCAGGGCGGACTCGGTGACTGCTGAGGCCTCGCTGCGGGTGAGCGAGCGCAGACGTTTTGCTCCGAAGAGGACGTTTTCGCCGATGCTCGTGGGGAAGATGACGGGCTGCTGGAACAACATGCCGATGCGGGCGCGGAGAGCGTTCACATCGTTCGTGCGGATGCACTCGCCACGTAGCCGGATGTCGCCGCTCACGCGCAGGCCGGGGACGAGATCGTTGAGGCGATTGATGCAGCGGAGAAGCGTGCTTTTTCCACCACCGGATGGGCCGATGATGCCGAAGACACGCCCACTTTCTGCACGGAAGCTGGCGTCGTAGAGAAGGACGCGGTCGGCGGTGCGGACGGTGAGGGCGCTGGCTTTGAGAATGAGTTCAGACATTGGATTCTTCGTGGATGCGGAGGCGGCTGGGGAGCGCGGCAAGGCTGAGTGAAAAGACGAGCCCGAGCAGGACAAGCGCGGTGCCCCAGAGCTTCGAGCCGACCGCAGGATCGAACGAATCCTGCGCGAGAATGAAGATGTGATACGGCAAGGTAAGCACGGGGCTTTCCGCGATGGCGCGGGGGAACGTCGCTCCGGCAAAAATGGTGGCGGTGAACATGATGGGTGCGGTTTCTCCCGCAGCGCGGGCGAGGCCGAGCAGCGAGCCGGTGATGAGCCCGCCCCATGATTGGCGCATGAGCACGGCCCAGACGATTTGCGACTCGCGCAGCCCGAGCCCGGCGGCTGCTTCAACGTAGCGCGCGGGCACGGCGGCTATGCGCTCGATGAGCACGATGGTGACGGTGGGCAGCATGGACATGGCGAGGACGAGCCCGCCCGCCAGCCACGATTTCCCCCATCCGCACCACTGCACAAAGACGATGAAGCCGAAGATGCCGAAGACGATGCTCGGCAGTCCGTTCGCCGTGTAGAGCGCGATGCGCAGCCAACGCCGAGCGGGATGCGAGCGCAGCCACACACGCTCCAGCAGCGCGAGCGCGATGGCAAAAGGCGTGCAGGCGAGGAACGCCGTCGCGAGGAGAATGACGGTGCCGACGAGGTTCCAGAGGATGCCGCCAGAAGCGCCGACGAGCCGGATTTGCTCGGTGAAAAAGGACACGTTCATCGCGGGCCATCCGCGCCGTGCGATGACGAAGACGAGCCCACACAGCACGGCCAGCGCAGCCATCGCGCACACGGCTGCGATGGTGCCGAAGATTAGGTCGCGCGCTTTACGCATCGCGCCTCCCTTTCAGCGAACCGAGCAGCGTCACCGCGCCAGTGAGCAGCAGGAGCAGAAGGCCGAGGCCCATCATCGCGCCCCAGTGCAGCGGGTCTCCGTAGGCGATGTTCGTCTCGCTACCGCCGAGTTTGCTCGTGAGCGTTTGGCCTGCGCCGAGGAGTTGCACGGGCAGATTGTTGTCCTGCCGCCCGACGACGAGAAAGACGGCGATCGTCTCGCCGAGCGCGCGTCCGAGTGAGAGCAGCAATGCCGCGCCGATGCCCCGTCGCGCTTGTGGCAGGCAGACGCTCCAGATTGCTTCCGCTCGTGTGAGGCCGAGTGCCCGAGCGGCGCGGCGCTGGGTCGCAGGCACGGCGCGGAGAGCATCGTCGGCGAGCGTGACGACTGTCGGCAGGACCATCACTGCGAGGAGAATGCCCGCCGTGAGCAGTGTGTCTCCGCTCAGCGGATCGAACCGCTCGAACGTCTCATACACCCAATCGCGCAGGAGCAGGATGCCGAGCAGCCCATAGACGACCGACGGCACGCCCGCGAGCAACTCCACGAGCATCTTCACCGCGAGCCGCGAGCGTCGCGGGAGATATTCCGCGATGAAAACCGCCGCGCCCAGCCCGAGTGGTGCAGCCATTATCAGCGCGACGAGTGCGACGACCACGGAGCCGCAGATCATCGGCAGCGCGCCAAACTCGTGCTGGCGGAAAAACCACTTCCCGCCCGTGACGTAGCCCGCCCCTTCGTGTTGCCAGACAGGCCCGCTCTGCCACGCGAACACGCCGAGCAGCAGCGCCAGCGCAGCGAGCGCCCCGAGTGAAAGCAACCACGAGAAAGCGCGTGTCACGTTATTGCTTCAGCGCCTTGAGCGGCAGGTAGCCGTGCTTTTTCACCAGCTCCTGCCCGCGCTCGCCGAGGAGAAACTCCACCAGCGTCTTCGCTTCACCTGCGGGCTCGCCATTCGTGAGCACGAAAAGCGGGCGACTCATCGGGTATTGATGTGTCGCGATGTTTGCCTCCGTCGGCTCCACGGGCTTGCCATCGTTGCCGACGAGCGCGAGGGCGAAGACCCTTTTTCCATCCGCCCACGACGACGAAAGCTGCGACAGCGCGCCGCGCGTGCTGGCGACTTTATTGCGCGTCTCTTCGTTGCCGCCGACTTCCGGGAAGCTCACTTGCGGCGCGGCCTTCGGGCTTCCGTAGAGCCAGTGGACAAAGACCTCCCAAGTCCCGCGCCCCGGCTCTTTATTAAAGAACGCGATGCGCTGCGATTTCGCGCCGCCGAGCTCCTTCCAGTTGGTCACTTTGCCTTCGTAGATGTCCTTCGCTTGCACCTTTGTGAGCGTGTGGACGCCGTTGTCCCACACATCTTTCGAGACGATGAGCGCCACCGCATCCTCGCCGATGTGAGTCTCCTTAAACGCGACCTGCGGATACTTCTTCCGGTCGTCGTCGCTGAGTCTCTTGGAGATCATCCCCACCTGCACCTGCCCATCGCCGAGCATGGAAATCCCGCCGCTGCTGCCGCCCTGAGTATCCACCTGGATATCCATCTTCTGCTCCGCGCGGAGAATCTCCGCCGCCTCCGCCACGGGCAAATTGACCGTGGTGGAACCGTTGATTTTCAGCGTCCCACCGAAAGCGGACCCGACTACGGCGAGAGAAAGAGCGAGTGTGAAGAGCGGTTTCATATATGCGCGACTCCGCATACAAGTCTCCAAAATGTTCCGCAACTGGAAAGTCCGTTACTCCGCGAGCTGATCCATTCGGAAGGAGCAGCAGCCAAAATCTAACACGGGACCCTCGCGCTCGATCCGGCGGCGAAAGGTGGTCGCGATGAAATATTCCCTCCGCTGCCCGATGGCGCGGACGTCCACGATGCCTGCGTCCTTCAACACGCGGAGATGCTTGGACGTATTATACTGTGTAAGGTCTAGTCGCTCGGTGAGTTCGTTCACGCCGAGGTCCGCCTTCAGCAAGGAGTTCACGATTCGCTGGCGTGTGCAGTCAGCGAGTGCTTTCAGGATGTCGGTGCAGTCAGTTGCGGCCATATCGGTAACGTAGCGCACGGTCCCGCCTCACGGCAATCGCCTACGCAGTATGCTGGAGTCTGCATATACGAGGCAGCGTTGCACGGAGTATCGCCTTGCGCATTTCGGTCAAAGCGATAGGCGGTTAGATCCAGTCTTTTTTTATGAACCATCTCTCTCGACGCTCCTTTCTCACCCGCTCTGGAATCGCTGCTGCCGCAGTGGGCGGGGCTCCACACATTGCGAAGTCTGCGGAGGCGCTGCTGGCGCAATCGGGGCAGAGGCCCAAGCGCATCATCCATGTGGTGAGCGATGGGATGAGTATGGGGACGCTGACTTGCGCCGATATGCTCTCGCAGTTGACGCGGAAGAAGCCGTTGACGTGGACGCAGCTATTCAAAAACCCGGCGGCTAAGCTGGCATTGATGAACACGCGCGCGCTGAACTCGGCGGTGACCGATAGCTCGGCTGCTTCGTCGGCGTGGGGCAGCGGGTCGCGTGTGGTGAATGGTGCGCTGAATGTGCTGCCGGATGGGAAGCTGCTCACGCCGCTGTATCCGCTCTTTATTGATGCGGGTTGGAAGACGGGGCTGGTGACGACGTCGGAGATCACTCACGCGACGCCAGCGGGTTTTGCGGTAGCGGTGAAATCGCGGGGGAACTCGGATGCGATCGCGGCGCAGTATTTCGAGCGGAAGGTGGACGTGTTGCTTGGCGGAGGAGCGCCGTTTTTCAGCCCGAGTCGTCGGAGGGATAAGCGGGACTTGCGCGGGGATTTCACGAAGGCGGGATATTCGTTTGTGACAGATAAAGCAGGGCTTTCGGCGGCTCCGCTGGATACACCGATTCTGGGTGTCTTCGCGGATGGGCATTTGCCTTACACGATCGACCACCGCAGCGATCCGAAGCTGCGGGAGAAGGTGCCCACGCTGGCGGAGTTGGTGCGTGCGGCGCTGGCGCGGCTGGAGCGAAGTGAGAAGTTCATCCTGCAGGTGGAGGGTGCCCGCATTGACCACGCAGCGCATAACTCGGATGCCCCTGCAGCGCTGACCGACCAAATCGCGCTGGATGAGGCGCTGGATGTGATCCTCGATTTTCAAAAGCGGAACCCGGACACGCTGGTTGTGGTGACAACAGACCACGCAAACTCGAACCTCGGGCTGAACGGAATGGGCGGCGGCTACCGGACGAGCAGTCAGCGTTTCGCGACCATCACGGATGTCAAAATGTCGTTTCCTGAAGTCTTTAAGCGCATCGAGAAGGCGGGGACGAAAGTGAAGGTCGCGACGTATCCCACGGACGCTGAAGACAAGCTGGATGTGCCGGACCCAATGGCGAAGATCGACCCGGACGGAAAGAGCGAGGGCGAGAAGGAAACGGAGAAAGACCCGAAGGCGGCGGCGGATGCTGAGAAGACGAAATTCACTGCGGCGATGCAGATGAGCGCGCTGAACGTGGAGCCTGCAAAGTTGACCGCCATCGTGGCCGAGGCGACGGGCTACAAGATGTCTGCACGCCGTGCTGCGTTGTTTGCAAAAGTGCTCGGTGGCGAGTCGCCACAGATTTACGACCAGATGAATCCGGTGGTGAATCAGCTCGGGCAGTTGCTTGGTAACCGATTCGGCATCGGCTGGACGGGGAACACGCACACGGCGGATTACGTGACGGTGACGGCCATCGGACCAGGCAGCGAGCTGTTCGCGGGGCTGATAGAAAACACGGATGTCTTTCGCCATTACACCGCGCTGGCGGGGATTGACTTCAAGAATCCCTCCGCCGCACTCATCGCCCACGCAGGGCCGGAGGCATCGGATGCGGAAGGCTCGGAGCGATACGCCTACGTGTAAGTGCATGTGGAGGCGAACAGACGGCTAGACTTTCCGCCGCATCCGCACAAAACATCGTTGCATGGACCCACAACCCAATTTCTTCGCTCACGCCGCACAACTCGTTCACGCCATCCGTAGTGAGGTGCGAAAGGTATTCATCGGGCAGGACGATGTGCTCGACCAAGTGCTCGCGGCCTTTCTCGCGGGCGGCCATGTGCTCGTGGAGGGCAAGCCGGGGCTGGGAAAGACGCATCTCATTTTGGCACTGGCGCGGACGTTCGGCGGGCAGTTCCGGCGCATCCAGTTCACGCCGGACCTCATGCCGAGTGATGTCACAGGGCACACGCTATACGATATGTCGTCGCAGGAGTTTCGCGTGAGGAAAGGCCCCGTCTTCACGAACCTTTTGCTCGCCGATGAAATCAACCGCGCGCCCGCAAAGACGCAGGCCGCGCTGCTGGAAGTCATGCAGGAATGGCAGGTGACGATTGACGGCGAGAGCCACGTCCTCGCGCCGCCCTTTATGACGCTCGCCACGCAAAACCCCATCGAGCAAGAAGGCACGTACCCGCTCCCTGAGGCGCAGCTCGACCGCTTCTTGATGAAGGTGCTCATTGATTACCCACAGCAGGCGGAGGAGGAGCGCATCGTGAACGATCTGCTCAACGGCGGCGGGCTGAAAATCAGCGAGCTGGCGCAGGTCTGCACCGTTCAAGACGTGCTCGACCTCCAGCGCGCAGTCGGCGCGCTCCAAGTCGTGCCGGAGGTCGTCGCCTATGCCGTGCGCCTCGCTCGTGCGACACGCGGCACGCAGGGCATCGCGCTCGGCGCAGGCACGCGCGGAGCCATCGCACTGGTCCGCGTGGGGAAAGCGTTTGCGGCGATGGCAGGGCGCGATTTCGTCACGCCCGACGACATCAAGTCCGCCGCGCTGCCCGTCCTCCGTCACCGCGTCGTCATCGCGCCGGAGTTGGCCATCAGCGGGCAGACGGTGGACCAGACGCTGGAGGGAATCATCCGCACGACCGAGGCTCCACGGCGCTAGGCGATGATCCCCACGTCCCGCCTCATTCGCCTCGTCGCGCTGCTTGCCATTCTTGGCGTGCTAGCGGCGGTGTGGCCGCGATTCACGCAGCTCTGCCTCGTGTTCGCGGGCTTGATGCTGGGGATGACGGCGGTTGATTTCACCATGCTGAAGCTCCGCCAGCGCATGACGGTCGAGCGGCAGTTGCCCGGACGGCTCGCGCTCGGCGTGGAAAATGAAATCGCCATCACCCTGCACAATCCGCACCGCCGCACCGTCACCGCCGAGTTCTTTGACGGCCTCCCGCTCACCGTGAATAGCCAGCACCTCCCGTGGAGCGGAACCGTGCAGGCGCGCGGGAGGACGCAGGTTTTTTACAACGCGACCGCGATGGAGCGCGGGCCGGTCACCTTCTCGCAGTGCCACATCCGCGACACCTCCACGCTCGGCCTGTGGCAGCGCGGCTACCGTATCGGCGAGCCTGCGGAGGTGAAGGTCTATCCCAACTACGAACCCATCGTCCGCTACACGCTCCTCGCCATGAGCAACCGCACCAGCCAGATGGGCATCGTGGCAAAAAACATCGCCGGCCAGAGCCGCGAGTTTCACCAACTCCGCGACTACCACGACGGCGATGTCCTTTCGCAGATTGATTGGAAAGCCACCTCGCGCCGCCGCATCCTCATCGCTCGGGAGTACCGCGAGCAGCGCGATCAGACGCTTATTTTCCTCCTCGATTGCGGACGCCGGATGCGCGCGCTCGACGGCGACCTCTCGCAGTTCGACCACACGCTCAACGCCACGCTCCTCCTCAGTTACATCGCCCTCCGGCAGGGCGACCAAGTCGGCGTCATGGGCTTTGGCGGCACGAACCGATGGATGCCGCCGGTGAAGGGCCAGCACTCCATGAGCGCCCTGCTCAACCACCTCTACGACTACCAAGCCACGCCCGAGCCCAGCGATTTCAGCGAAGCAGCCGAGCGCCTCATGGTCCGCCAGCGCCGCCGCGCGATGGTCGTCCTCCTCACCAATCTCCGCCCCGAAGACTCCGAGCACCTCCTTCAGCCCCTCGCGCTCCTACGGCGCAAGCACCTCGTCGTCGTCGCCAACCTCCGCGAGCGCACCGTCGTCGAGCGGATGCGCCAGCCCATCGTCACGCTAGAAGACGCGCTCTTCCTCGGCGCAGGGCACTCGTATTTAGAAGAGCGCGCCCAGTTCCTCGCCACGCTCCGCGACCGAGGAATCCTCACCCTCGACGAAACCGCCCAAGCCCTCCCCGCCGCACTGGCGAACTGCTACCTCGACATCAAGCGGCGCGGTTCGTTGTAAAAACGGCGCGAGTTCTTGCACTCGTGGCGCTCCCCGCTATCCCTTCGCGCCCTATGTTCTGGACTGAAGATGTCGCGGCGCGCGCTGGCGCGGGACCGCAAATTATTAACGACTCAAAAACTCCGAGTGGCCGCGTCCACGTCGGCGCACTGCGCGGCGTGCTCATCCACGATGCGATCTTCCGCACGCTGAAGGAAAAGGGGACGCCGGTGCGCTATCTTTTCGGCGTGGATGACTTCGATCCGGTGGACGAGATTCCCAAGGGCGAGGACATTCACTTTGGCAAATATATCGGCTGGCCGCTCTGCAACACGCCCGCTCCGTGCGGCGCGGAGGGCGACATGGCGGAGTTTTACATGAAGGAGTTTTGGCAGGTGTTCGACGACCTCGGCGTGAAAGTGGAGCGCTACCGGATGCGCGATATTTATCGCAGCGGGCAGTTCGACAGCGAGATCGACATCATCCTCCGCAACGCCGACAAAGTGCGCACGGTCTATAAAGAGGTGAGCGGTGCCGTGCGGCCCGACCATTGGTATCCCTTCCAAGTGCTGTGCGAAAATTGCGGCTGCATCGCGACGACGGAAGTCTATGCGTACGACGGCGCGCTTGTGAGCTATCGCTGCCTCCCGAGCCGCTGTGTGAATACGAAACTCCAGCTCGGCAAAGGCTGCGGGCACGAGGGGAAAGTCTCGCCGTTTGGTGGGCGCGGGAAGCTGCCGTGGAAGCTGGAATGGGCGGCGAAGTGGAAGAAGTTCCCCGTCACCATCGAAGGCGCGGGCAAGGACCACTCGACGAAGGGCGGTTCCCGCGATGTCTCGGCGGCGTGCTACCGCGCCATCTACGGCGGCGATGAACCGCTGCGTGTGCCTTACGAGTTCTTCCTCGTCGGCGGCGCGAAGATGTCCTCCAGCAAAGGAATCGGCGCGAGTGCCCGCGACATGGCGAACTTGCTGCCTGCGGATGTGCTGCGCTTTTTGATGATCCGTACGAAGCCGAACTCGCCCGTCAATTTCGACGTGAACGAAGAAGGCATCGTGAAACTCTTCAACGAGTTCGACCGCTCGCACACGCGCTTTTTCAACGGCCAAGCGAACCCCGATGAAGCGATGACCTACCGCCTCGCCTGCATGAGCGAGCCCGCAAATTACCGCCCCGCAAACATCCAGCTCGCTACCGCGCTCGTGCAGATGCCGCACCTCGACGCCCGCGTGGAACTCGCCAAGCGTCTCGGCTCCGACCTCACCCCGCTCGACGAATCGCACCTTGACGAACGCCTCGCCAGCGCCCGCGAATGGGTCGCGAACTTCGCCGCCGAGGAAGAGAAAACGCGCCTGCAAGAAACGCTGCCCGCCCGCGCCGCCGAGCTTTCGCACACGCAACGCGCCTTTCTCCACGCGCTCGCCGATGCGCTGCCGGAGACGTGGGAGGACGACGCGATCCAAAGCGCCGCCTTCTGCGTCGCCCGCATGACGCCGATTGACCAACCGCTCGCGTTCAAGGCGCTCTACCGCATGTTCCTCGACCGCGAGGCTGGGCCGAAAGCGGGCAACCTGCTCGCATTCCTCGACCGCGCTTTCGTGGAAAAACGCTGCCGCGAGCTGGAGTTCGACACCGCCGAGTTTTGGCGCGAGTCGGCGAGCACGCCCGAGCAACTCGCGAAGTGGCTGGAGAAAGAAGGCGCGAAACTCAGCGGCAACACCGAGGAGATCGTCACCTGCGGCGCACTCGTCGCGAAGGAAATCATCTACCACTACGCCGACGGCAAGCGCGCTAAGAAGCGCCTGCTCACGGGCGGCGTGCAGATTGCGTAAGCGGCTCGGCGCAAATGTGAGTTAAGTCCCGCGTGGGTGTGGGGTTTCATTTACCGATATGAAACAGACTTCGCCACGATGAGATATGGAGTGCTGATTGCGCTGACCGCTGCCACGTCTGCGCTGGCGGTGGACTTCGCTCGCGAGGTGCGCCCGATCTTGGAGCGGAACTGCTACGGCTGCCACGGGCCGGAGAAGCAAAAGAGCGGCTACCGGCTGGATGTGCGCGAGGTCGCGCTGAAGGGCGGCGAGAGCGGGGATGCGGCCATCGTGCCGCACAGTGCGGCGAAAAGTCCGCTCATCCGCTACGTGAGCGGCGAAGACGAGGAGATGCTCATGCCGCCGAAAAAGAGCGACAAGGCGCGACTCACCGCCGCGGAGGTGGAGACGCTGCGCGCGTGGATTGATGCGGGTCCGGCGTGGCCGGATGAGTTTGCCGGAGCAAAAGACACGAAGCCGCACTGGTCGCTCTTGCCGCTGGTGAAACCCACCGTGCCTGCAGGGGCCGCGCATCCGATTGACGCATTCATTTTAGCCAGGCTCGCGGAGAAAAAGCTGACGCCCTCGCCGCCCGTCGACCCGCGAACGCTGCTGCGCCGAATGACCTACGACCTCACGGGATTGCCGCCGTCGCCGGAGGAAGTGGATCAGTTTGCGAAAGCCGGTGCCGACCGAGTTCTCTCAGCTCTCAACGCTCAACTCTCAACCAACCGCTACGGGGAAAGGTGGGCGCGGCATTGGCTGGATACGATCCACTTCGCGGACACGCATGGATTTGAGCACGACGACATGCGCCCGAATGCGTGGCGCTTCCGCGATTACGTGGTCGAGAGCATGAACCGCGATACGCCGTGGGCACGATTTGTTCGCGAGCAGCTTGCGGCGGATGCGTTCTTCCCGGAGGACACGCGGCTCACGGCGGCGCTCGGGTTTCTCGGCGCGGGGACGTATGATTCCAGCGCGGCGGGGACTGCGCCGATGAGCTTCGAGTATCTCGACCGCGATGACCTTGTGACGCAGACGATGGCGGCGTTTGTGAGCACCACTGCGAATTGCGCGCGGTGCCACGCGCACAAGTTCGACCCCATCACGCAGGAAGATTATTTCGCGCTGCAAGCGGTCTTTGCGGGCGTGGGAAAAGGGGATGTGAGCTACGACGATGATGCGGCGGTGGCCAAGCAGCGGCGGCATTGGCAGGGGCTCAAGGACGCTGCGGAGAAGCGCGATGCGGCGGTGCTGCTCGCGGCGGAAAACGTCGCGCTTGTCGAGGCGTGGGAGAAGACGCGCGGCGCGGGCGATGCGTGGAAGCCGATGCTGCTGGAGACGTTTCTCTCGGCGGAAGGCGCGACGCTGGAGCGGTTGGCGGACGGCTCTGTTCTATCGAGCGGCGCGACGCCGGATAAGGACACGCTGACGATTACCGCGACGACGACGGTGGGCGAGTTGACGGCGCTGCGGCTGGATTTGCTGACGGATGATTCGCTGCCGATGAAAGGGCCGGGGCGTGCGACGAATGGGAACGTCCACCTCAGCGAGTTCGAGTTGCAGGTGTTCCGCCCCGGTGCGGGCAAGCCGGAGAAAGTGCCGTTCCGCCGCGCTTCATCGGACTTCGATCAGACGGGCTACGAGGTCGGTAAATCTATAGACGGCGACGCGAAATCCTCGTGGGCGATCCATCCTTCCGTGGGCATGCCGCACTTCGCGGTGTATGAGCTTCGGGCGCCCGTGAAGCTGGAGCCGGGGGCGAAGCTCGTCGTGACGCTGCGGCAGTTGCAGGGCGGCAGTCATCTCGTCGGGCGCTGCAAACTTTCCGCCACCGCCGCGCCTGCTGTCTCGCTGCTGGCGGTGCCTGCGGAAGCGGAGACGGCGCTGCATACGCCCGCCGCGAATCGCACGCAATCGCAGCAGCTCGCCATCGCGGGGTTCGTCCTGCGGGCGCGGGCGGACGATGAACTCGCGAAGCTCCCGCCGATGGTGCAAGTGTGGGCCGCTGGACGTGTGGCGAAGAACGAGCGCGGCGTCATCACGCTCGCCGAGCCTCGCACGATTCGCCTGCTGAAGCGCGGCGACCTCGACAAGCCCGGTGACGTGGTGCCCCCGGGCGCGCTCTTGAACGCCCGCTTCGATCTCCCGAATGCGAAGGACGAAGCCGCCCGCCGAGCCGCTCTGGCAGACTGGATCTCCGACCCTCGCAACCCGCTGACGTGGCGCAGCGTGGTGAACCGCGTGTGGCACTACCACTTCGGGCGCGGGCTGTGCGACACGCCGAGCGACTTCGGGAAAATGGGCGGCGCTCCTTCGCATCCCGAGCTGCTCGACTGGCTGGCCGTGTGGTTCCGCGACGATGCGCACGGCTCGCTCAAGGCGCTGCACCGGCTCATCCTCACCAGCGCGACCTACCAGCAATCATCTGCGCCGAACGCCGCCGCATCCGCGCTCGACCCCGACAATCGCTTGCTCTGGCGGATGAATCGCACGCGCCTCGACGCCGACTCCATCCGCGACAGCGTGCTCGCGATGAGCGGTCGCCTCGACCTCGCGATGGGCGGGCCGAGCGTCCCGCACTACACCTCCAAACCCGGCCCGCAAACGACGCCCACGCTCAACTACGAGAACTTCGACTGGGCCACGCCCGGTGCCGCGCGGCGCAGCATCTATCGCGTCGTGTGGCGCGGAATCGCCGACCCCTTTCTCGACGCGCTCGACTTCCCCGACATGGGCCAGCTCTCGCCGGTGCGCGGCTTTTCCGCATCGCCGCTGCAATCGCTCGCGCTGCTGAACAATGAGTTCGTCCTCCACCACTGCGAGCACCTCGCGGAGCGCGCGGGCGGCATCCCTGCTGCGTTCCAGCGCGTCTTGCAGCGCGACGCGACGCCGGAGGAACTCGCCGACTTCACCGCCCTCGCCACGAAGCACGGCCTGCCCGCCGCCGTGCGCGTCCTCTTTAATAGCAACGAGTTCCTTTTCCTAAACTGACCATGCTTTCCCGACGAAACTTCCTCACCCACAGCGCAGGCGGCATCGCCAGTGTCGCGCTCTCGCACATCCTCGCGGGCGAGACGCTCGCAGGGCTGCCAGAGCTGAACGGCGGGCTGCATCACCGCGCGAAAGTGAAGCGGATCATCCAGCTCTTTATGAATGGCGGCGTGAGCCAGATGGACACGTTCGACTACAAGCCCGAGCTGGCGAAACAGCACGGCCAAATGTCCGGCCCGAAGGAAAAGCCCGAGGGCCAGACCGCCGTCGCGGGCGCTGTGATGAAGAGCCCGTTTGAGTTTGCGCAGCACGGGCAGAGCGGCCGCTGGGTCAGCAGCGTCTTCCCTCACCAAGCAAAGCGCGTGGACGAAATGGCCTTCCTCATGGCGATGGCGAGCAAGACGAGCGTCCACGGCCCCGGCAGTTACATGATGAATACGGGCTTCATCCTGCCCGGCTTCCCGTGCATGGGCGCGTGGATTTCCTACGCGCTCGGCAGCCTCTCGGAAGAGCTGCCCACCTTCATCGTCCTGCCCGACCCGCGCGGATTGCCGTATAACCAGAAGGCCAATTTCAGCGCCGCATTTCTCCCCTCGCGGCATCAGGGCACCATCATCAACGCCGCCGCCGTCCCGCCCGTGCCGAATCTTTTCGCGGATAAAAAGCACGCCTTCACCGGCGCGGAAGCCGACCGCGATGCGCTCGCCCTTTTGCAGAAAATGAACCGCCAGCACGCAGCCGCGCATCCCGACGACACGCGGCTCGACGCCCGCATCGCCAGCTACGAACTCGCCGCGCGGATGCAGCTCAGCGCGCCGGAGGCGTTCGACATCGGACGCGAGACTCCCGCCACGCGAACGGCCTACGGGCTCGACGCGCCAGCCACCGAGGACTTCGGACGCCGATGCCTCCTCGCCCGGCGGCTCGTCGAGCGCGGCACCCGCTTTGTCCAAGTCTGGAGCGGCCCGCAAGGCGCGGTGCAAAATTGGGACAACCACGGCAACATCCAGACGGAACTCCCGCCCATGGCCGCAAACGTGGACCAGCCCATCGTCGCCCTCCTCGACGATCTCAAAGCGCGCGGCCTCGCCGACGACACACTCGTCGTATGGACGACCGAGTTTGGCCGCACGCCCTACGCGCAAGGCTCGCTCGGGCGCGACCACAACGGCGGGACATTCGTGACGTGGCTATGGGGCGCAGGCATCAAAGGCGGCATCGCCCACGGCAGCAGCGACGACCTCGGGTTCAAAGCCGTGCAAGGCGTCACCTATTGCTACGACCTCCACGCGACCATCCTGCACCTCCTCGGCATCAACCACGAAAAGCTCACCTTCCGCCAAAGCGGAATTGACCGCCGGCTGACCGATGTCCACGGGCATGTCATCGGGGAAGTGTTGGCGTGATGCCGCGCCGGAGCGTCGGGAGTCGCGGCTTGCCCGGCAGGAGTAAAACGCTATCCTTCCCCCACTATGCCAGCACTCGTCATCGAATCTTTTCCTGAAGCCCTCCACGCCAAGCTCCAGAAAATCGCCGCCGCCCACAGCCGCTCCATCACGCAGGAAACCATCCACATCATCGAAACCGCCATCGTAGCGGAGGAGAAAGCCGCGCCTGCTGCGACGAGTGGCGCGGAGAAGTCCTATTGGGCAAACCGCAAGCTCCTGCCTGAATACGAAGCACTCCTCAATTCGGGACAGCTTCGGAGTGACGATGATTGCACCATCGGACTCTCGGAAGAACGCGACGCGCGATGAGACGGCTCTATTTTGACGCCAACTACCTCGGCAAGCTGCAATGGCAAGAGCGAGGAACGGCTGAGGTCATCGCCTGTGCCTCATATGCCGATGATCCACTCCAACGACAAACACCTACTCGCCGCCGCCCCGCTCTTCGGCCTGCGCGGGGTGAATGTGATCGGGGAAGTGTTGGCGTGATGCCGCCCGTCGTAGCTCACGCGGCCCCCCGCGTGATGCCCTTCACGCGAAGCGCAGATCAAAAGTGCGTGCTACCAATAAGAGTGCGCTTCGCGTGATGTGGTTCACGCGGGGGGCCGCGTGAGCTAGTGCGCCTGCACATAACCAAAGAAAGAAGGTGAAAGACCTGACCACAGAAAGACATGAAAACTGGAGAAGCCGGAGACAACTGCGGA
>CAMDQC010000081.1 GCA_945905735.1 Prosthecobacter debontii
AGCTGTACGATAACGTCTTCATCCGCATCAAAGGCGACACCACGCAGAACCTGCTCAAGCGGGCGCACCGCGTTGATTTTAATAGCGAACATCAACTTCGCTGGGCACCCGGCGAGAAACGTCTGCGCGAGCTGAGCCTCAACGCCGAATACGTGGACCCGAGCTACTCGCGGCAATTTCTGAGCATGTGGTTTCACCGGCTCAGCGGCACCGGTGCGCTGAATCATTTCCCCGTGCGCTGCCACATCAACGGCGTCTTTTGGCAACTCGCCTTTCACACCGAATCGCAGGACTCCGAGATGCTCGACAACATGGGCCTCGACCCGGATGGCGCGTTCTACAGCAGCATCGGCACGATGTCCGGTGCCTCGGGAAAAAAGCAGACGCGCACGACGGAAAGCACCGCAGACATGGCGAGCTTCGTCACCGCCGTCACGCAAGCGAACCTCACCACGCGGGAAAATAACATCTTCGACCAAGTGGACCTGCCCGCCGTGATCAACTACCTCGCCGCCGCACGCATGATGCAAGAAGCCGACGACGTGTGGGCCAATATGTGCATCCACCGCGACAGCGACGGCACGGGGGAATGGCGCATCGTGCCCTACGACACGAACCTCTCGTGGGGGCAGCTCTACTACGGCCAGCAGACGAACCACACCACGCTCTTCGCCACCGCCGACGGCAATAAGAGCCATCCGCTTTATGGAAACGCTGTATGCCAAACGACTGACTACGCGGGCGCGGGCTACAACCGATTTTACGACGCGATCATCTCCGTCCCGCGCACCCGCAACATGCTCCTCCGCCGCACCCGCTCGCTCATGGACGCCTACCTCCAGCCGCCCGGCACGGTGAACGGATTCTTTGAGCAACAGCTCGACGCACACATCGCCCGCATCGCGCCGGAAGTCGCACTCGACAAGGCCCAATGGGGATGGCCCGCAGTCGGCGGCCCATACGGACTCGGCAACGACGACCTCACGACCGCCGTGAACGAAATTAAGACGCTCTTCATCACCCCGCGCCGCACGCACTACTTCACCACCCACACCTCGACGACAAACGTCGGCATCACCAACACCAACAGCGCCGGAATCCCCGCCACGCCACAAGCCGCGACGTTCCCGATGACCATCGCCGCGTACGACTACAACCCGACCGACGCGGGAAAACAAAACGCCGAGTGGATTCAGCTCACCAATCCAAATGCGTTCGAGGCCGACATCAGCGGATGGATCATCACCGGTGCGGTGACGTTCACTTTCAAAAGCGGCACCGTCGTCCCAGCGGGCGGCAGCATCTACGTGTCGCCGCGGCAGCAGAGCTTCCGCGCACGGACGACCACGCCACGCGGCGGCGAAGGGAAATTTGTCGTCGGCCCCTACAACGGCCAAATCTCCGCACGCGGCGAAATCATCGAACTGCGCGACCCCGCGCTCGCCCTCGTGACGAGCGCGACGACGCCCGCCGCGCCGACCGCCGGGCAGCAACAACTCCGCATTACCGAGCTGAATTTCAACCCACCCGGCCCCAGCGGTGCGGAGACCACCGCACTGCCCGGAATCGGCGCGAGCGACTTCGAGTGGATCGAGATTTTCAACACCGGCGCGGCGCTGAATGTCGGCGGCGCGACCTTCACCAAAGGCGTCACCTTCACCTTCCCCGGCGGCTACACCATCGGCGCGAGCGCACGCGTCATCCTCGTCGCCCACAGCGGCGCATTCACCCTCCGCCACGGCGCAGGCGCGACCATCGCAGGAACCTTTGCGGGCAACCTCGACAACTCCGGCGAGGAGATCGAACTCGCCGACCCCAACGGCGAAGTCATCCTCGATTTCCGCTACGAAAATAGCTGGTTCCCGCCCACCGACGGCGAAGGCCGCACCCTCGTCGTCCGCAACGCCACGCCCAACTACGCCACCTACGACGCCGCCACGCACTGGGCCATCAGCGGCACCGCTAACGGCTCGCCCGGCACCGCCGACGCGGACTTTGCGAATCACTTCGACGGCTGGCGCTGGGATCACTTTGCGGAAAACGAAATCTATCTCCCGTCGCCACCGAACCCCAGCCGCACACCAAATCCGGCGTTCGTAGCGGCGACGGCGGATGTGGATGGCGACGGCCTCAATAACGTCGGTGAATACGCCTTTGGCCGAAACCCGCGTGCAAACGACAACCACGCCCTCACGGCACCCGGAACGACGACGATTGGCCCGGATAAATTCCTCACGGTGACATTCACCCGCCGCCACCAGGCGCTCGATATCACCTACACGATCGAGACGACTGACACGCTCGGCGGTACATGGATTCCGACGACCGAGCAGGTCGGCGCGACGACGGACCTCGGCAATGGAATAGAGGAAGTGACTTACCGTGACACCGTGCCGCAGGGCGCGAGTGGCCGCTATATCCGCGTCCGTGCGGTGAAGCTTTGATGCTTACTGCCCGCGCTTGAAGTGGATTTCGATGACGCGCCGCCCGTCGGCTTTGGTCACGGTCGCCTTGAAGTTTTCCACGCGGGTTTTGTCGCCGGGTTTCGGAAGGTGGCCGATGAGCTGGGTGATGTAGCCGCCGACGGTGCTGACGTCGGGGCTCTCTAGGTCGAGCCCGAGCATGTCGTTGAGTTCGTAAAGGCCGAGGCTGCCTTCGACGACGAATTCGTCGGCGGTGACTTTGCGGGCTTCGGGTTTTTCGGTGTCGAATTCGTCCTGGATGTCGCCGACGAGTTCTTCGAGGACGTTGTCGAGTGTGACGATGCCGACTGCGCCGCCGTACTCGTCCACGACGAGCGCGATGTGGGCATGGTTTTTCAGGAAAAAGGTGAGCAGCTTTTCCAGCGGCATCATCTCGGGGACCGTGTGGAGGTCGCGGCGGACGCTCTCGATGTTGCGCTCGGTTTTGCGGAGCAGCTCAAGGAGGTCTTTGATATGGACGAGGCCGATGGTGTCGTCGAGGTGGCTGCGGCAGAGTGGGAAGCGCGTGTGACGGGTGTGGATGGCGCGGGCGATGTTTTCGTCGAAGGTGTCCTCGGTGTTGAGAAAGGCGACATCGCCGCGTGGGGTGTGGATGTCGCGGACGACGCGCTTTTGCAGGTCGAGGGCGTTGAGGAGGATTTCCTTGCCCATGACGGTGACTTCCTCGGCTTTTGCGCTTTCTGCGAAAATCATGCGGAGTTCCTCTTCGCTGCGCGGAACGGGGTCAGGTGACATGAAAGCTGATAAACAAAGCGTTCCAGAGCGATCAAAGTGACTGGGGCGATTTGATAGAGTGGTGGTGCTATGAGCACTAAAAAACAAAACACGACGGCCCTCAGCACTACAATCACAACACCATCGAAGACCTTCATCGGCATCGATTTTCATAAGCGATACAGCGTGTATCACGTCTTGGACGAGGCGGGGAAGGATGTCGCCAAGGGGCGCATCGAGCACGCGACGCCGGACGAGTTTGGCAAGCTGGTAAAGCGTTGGCCGGGGTGCCGCGTTGCGTTTGAAGCGACGATGAATTGGCACTGGCTTTTCGAGCTGCTCGAAGCGCACTTACCTGCGGATGACATCGTGATGGCTAACCCGTTCAAGACGCGCATCATCGCGGAGGCGCAGGTGAAGACGGATAAGGTCGATGCACGCATCCTCGCGGTGTTGCTGCGGGCGGACTTGGTCAGCCGCGTCCACATCCCGTGCAAGGCGACTCGCGAGCGTAAGGAGGTGCTTCGGCAACGGTGCTTTTTCGTGCGGCAGCGCACGATGTTGCGCAATCGTATCCACCGACTTTTGGGCGCTCAGCACGGGCTGGAGCTGCCGGTTTGCAGCGATCTGTTTGGCAAACGTGGGATGGGCTTTTTGGAGAAGCTGGAGCTTGCCGCGCCTTCGGGGCTGATGCTCAAGCAGCAACTCGACATGCTGCGCAATGTGCAGCTTCGCATCAAAGAAGACGAGACAGCGCTGGAGGAAATGATGGGCACTTCCACGCTGCGCGAGAGGCTGCTGAGTATGCCAGGAATCGGCCCCATCATCGCCGCCGTGATCGTGAACGAAGTGGATGACATCAGCCGATTTCCCAGCGCCCAAAAGCTCTGCGGCTACGCGGGCCTGTGCCCGACGACGAGCAGCAGCGGGGGCAAAACTTACAACGGAAAACTCATGCCGCACTGCAACAAATGGCTGCGCTGGGCCTTTGTAGAAGCCGCTTGGGTCGCTATCGGCTGCAATGCCTACTTTGGCGCGATGTACAAAAAGAAACGCGCCCTCGGCAAGAAAGCCAACACCGCGATCCTGTGCGTGGGAACTGGGGTCAGGCGATAAAAAAGAAATGAATCACGCTATCAACTCCTCCCAAACCAGTGAGTTGACGGACCGTAGAACGTCGGGCATTTTCCGGGAATGAGCACGCTGACTGAAATCGAAGCCGCCGCAGACGGATTGCCTCGTGAGGAGAAGGAGGAACTTCTCCGTTTCCTCGCTATCCGTTTGCGCCAAGAGCGGACTGCGGTAAAGCCCCGCATCTACTCGGAAGCGGAACTCGCTGCGATGCTCGCCGAGGATGAAGCCGACGGAGAACGCTTCCGGCAGGGACGGTGAACCTTTTTATCGATAGCAGCGTCGCTCTTGCTGCGTGCCTCTCCCGCACAGGTGGCTCGCGGCTCATCTTCGACCTCGCGCGTGACCACGGATGGGCGCTCGTTGTTTCGCCTTGGGTCTTGCGGGAAGTCCGAGAGAACCTCGTCACAAAACCACCCGAAGCCACGCACGCGTGGTTGAAGCTCCGAAAACGCACCATTGTCGAAGACGATGAACTGGCTTTCGACTGGCCGCTGGTCTTCCCTATCACCAAAGACAAACCTGTCCTCTGCGCCGCCCTCGCAAGTGCAGACATCCTGTTGACGCTGGACAGGAACGACTTCCAATCGCTCCTCGGCGAAACCGTCTATGGCTTACAAATCCTCACCCCTGGCAAATTTCTCCAGAGCCAGCGGGAAGCAGGTCGAATTTTGCCGGAAATGCCGTCGGGCTGTTAAAAGCGTTCGGATTCGGTGAAACAGGGACTGGGTCACACGATAAAAACGAACACAACGACGCATAGAACTCACCCCAAACCAGCGAGTTGACGGGCCGTAGAACATCGGGCTTTTTCCGCGCATGAGCACGCTGAGTGAAATCGAAGAGGCTATCCTCGAATTGCCGCTGACTGAGAAATCCCAACTTGTTGATTGGCTGGACGAGCATCGCGATGAGATCGCTCCTGTAACGGACGGACAGCGGGCAGAGTTGCGCCGTCGTCAAAGTGAGCTGCTTGAGCACCCCGAACTCGCTCAGCCGCTCAATGCGGATTTCTTCGTCGGCCTTCGCCGCAAAGTCGCCGATGTTCGCACTGCTCAAACATCCGCTCGTTGATTGCGATTTCGAGGAAGCCGCGCTGCACTATGCGTTGAGGGACGCAGGATTGGCAGAGCGATTTATCCCGAACGCCGCTTTTGGTCCGCAGATTGCGCAGATTTACGCAGATTCAGTGTCCATTACATGATTCCAGAATGGGACAAAAAGATGCCACGCTGGCCGCACTCACCGACGTCATAATCTGCGCAAATCGGCGTAATCTGCGGACAACAATCGCGGCGTTCGGGTTTATCGAAGTGGCCGAATCCTCATAGCGTGAACTCGCGGACGCTCCGTTTCGCCATCGGATACGGTTCGATGATATCCGTCGCTTGGATTTACCCTCTTTTCCCTACGGCATTTTCTATTTTGTGAGAGAAGAATCCATTTACGTCATCGCACTGCTGCACGGTGCTCGTGACCATGAGTCTGCGCTCACTCGTCGTCGTGCAATGTGGGAGTAAGCGGCGTTCAAATCCCAGCGCGAAATGGGGGGCGGTGTGGGGTTGGTGTGGGGAAGCGGGGGGAGGGCGAAAAAATGGAAATGGATTCAGTCTCATCGAATAATCTAGCTTCCATGGTTAATAAACTCCTCAAACTCCTGCGAATACTGCTTCTTGAGTTTTCCTCCGTTCAATCGCCTCATCGCAGCGCCTACATTGGCGGCACTCTTTATCGAGAGTTTTTCTGCTATCCATCCTCGCGAGACGGTCGTTCTTTTCCATAGTTGTTCGGCAATCGCTTCCCCCCTTCCGCTTCCCCTTCCGCTTCTTCCGCTTCCGATTGTGTGAGTGCCGCGAGGCTTTGGACTGCGGCAGCCTGCTGCCGCTTTGTCCAGCCAGCCTGCTGGCGGTGAATAGGCCGGACGCCCCACAACGCTCAACGCAAAACCGCCCACACACGCGAAAGCCGCTCTGCTTCGGAACAGCTAAAGACTCACCGCCAGCAGGCTGGCTCCGAAAAGCGGCAGCAGGCTGCCGCAGTCCAAAGGCTTCGCCGCGCTTCAACGCACGCCGGAAACTGCGTGCCCGCGCTTCTCGGCATTGCCTGCTGCGTCTTTTGCGAGGGCGACGACTTGCTCCGCTGGCGGGATGGACGCAGTCCAGTCGGTGACGCCGCTTTGTTGCGTGACGATGGTTGCGCGCACGCCATTCACGGTCACGACGGCGATGGTGCCGTCGTCTTGCGTGACTCCTCGGACTTGGAGTTTGCTGCCTTCGCGACGGATGCCGGTGATCATTGTTGCTGGAGCGCTGTCGTCTTTTGGGTCCAGCAATGTGGGGAATGCCACGCCGCTGACTTCGGTGGCCCGGACGTCTTTGCCGGTCCAGCCCTCGACGACGCGACCGTCTTTTGCGGCGTCGGGGAATTTGGCGCTGACCACGCGGCGGATGCCGTCGGCGGTGTGGAAGTAATAGCTCACGGGATGTTGCAGCTCGTCGTTGCGCGGGCCGCCGCCGAGGTCTACGACGTTGGATTGCGAGCGGGAGTTCACGACTTTCAGATCGCGAAAGTGACCGCTCGCGCCTTCGCGCGGTGTCGTGCAAGCCATCTGAATCAGCGGGTCGCGGCCCACGCGGCAGTTGGCGAGCGTCACGCGTTCGTAGGTGAAATCACCATACTGGATGCTCTCGTCATCGTGCCCACGATTGATGGGCTCGCTGTTGATGTTGTCGAACTCCAGGTCGCGATAAACGTGCGCGTCGTAGTCGGGATGATAGATGCCGTACACCGCATTTTTCACGCGCAGACCTTCGCAGAGAAAGAACTGCACATTCGGACGAAGGACGTAATGCGTCTCCCACGCACGCAAGTTGCGCACGATGAACGGATGCGCGCGGTCGCCGTGGACGGAGCCGTTTTTGTCATCGCCGAGATAGAAGCTGTAGAGCCCCTCGGTGTGCGATTCGTTATCCTCGAACCGCACAAACGGCAGCGTGCGCACATCGCGCTCGATGGGCTCGCCGTCCTCGTTGCGGATGCGCAGCGTGGGGTTGAAGTTGCTCGCTTTTTGAATCTCGAAGCGGAAGCCGTATTCGTCGTTTTCGCACGCGACGTTGCGCGTGAAAGTGTTGCGTCCGTTCGCCCACCAAAAGCCCGCGCCGTCATTCGGGTCGAACGACAAAACCTGCTTCGGCAGACGCTGCGCACCGATAGCCTGCACCGCGAGGTTGCGGTCGAAGATGTTCCATTGCTCGGTGGCGTCCTCCATAAAATAGCCGTGTCCGCGCGAGCGATAGCCGACGCAATCGCGCACGAGCAGATGGTCGGTGCCGTGGACGGTGATCCAGCGATTATCAGAATCCCACACGCTCGCGCCGAGCACGCCGCTGCCGCGCATGGTGTCGCGGACGAGGTGGAAATGGATGGCGTATTTTCCGAGCACGCCCTTTTTACCGAGATGCCGGAACTCCGCGTAGCTGATGCCGCCCGCAGAGTCGCGGTGATACATCGTGTGCCCGCGAACGCCCGCTGGCTCGGCGCTTTCCACGATGACATTGCGCGAAAGCAGCGCGACTTCACTCCGCATGATGCCTTCGCCGAAATGCGCATATTCCAGCGGCTGGTCGAGCGTCACGCGCACTCCATCGAGCTTCACAATCGTCCGCTCCTCCGTGGCTCCCGCGAACGCACCGCGCGCCGCCTTTTTCACCGCCGCCTTGTAGTCTTGCTCGCGAGAACCGGTGACGATGACGCGGTCGCCCGTGCGCCATCCGGTCGCGGGCGATTCCAGCTCCAGCTCGGTCGCGCCTTGCTTCGCGGAGGCCGCGAGCTTCAGCCAAGTGCGCGGCATCGGTGCGCCGTGGATGTCCCATCGTCCACCGCACGCGATGATCGCGGGCAGCGTCTCCTTGTTCATCCCTTCAAAATACCGCAGCCGAATCGTCGCAGTCACACCGGCGGGAATCGGGGCGTCCGCAGTGCCTATTTCCAGCGCGGGCATCGCGCCGCCGGCAGGGATCGGCGCGTCATCGTGACAATCAAACCCATCCTCGCTGCAAGCATCGCCGGGAGTCACCCGCAGCAGACCGACTTCGAGACGCGTGTTCTTTTCCCGCGAAAAAGTGAGCGTGCCAGCGACATGGACGACCCGCAGCGCATCCGCAGAATCGACATCGTAAACCACCACATGCCCCGCCCGCACCTGCACGCGAGCACCGGCCTTTGGCAAAGCGCCGCCCCAAGTCGCGGCGTCGGACCAGCGACCGGATTTTACCGAGCGCCCATCGAACGCGACGGGCTCGGCAAAGACGAATGAAACAAGGGTGAGACTGAGGGCGAGTATGGCACGCATGACACAAGGAGTCGGCGACGCCACGTTTCTTTGCCGGAATCCTTCGCGGCGCGCTTGCGTCCATGCCCTCATCCACGGAAGACTACGGCATGATTCGCATCCTTGCCGCCGCGCTCTTCGTTCTCTTTACCGCATCGAGCTTTGCCCAAGAAGCGGGCCCGAAATCCGTCGTCGTTGCGGACTCGGCTATCGACCCGGCGGCGCTGGAGAAGTTGAAAACGCTGCTGGAGCAAACCAATTCCCGGCAGGCGCTCGTCATGCACGAAGGCCGCATCGTCGCCGAGTGGTACTGGCGCGGCGCGGGGCTCGCCAAGCCCGTTGAGGTCTGGTCGCTTTCAAAATCGATGGCCTCCACTGCTATCGGATTGCTCATCGACGAGGGTAAAATCGCGAGCATCAAGGACCCCGTGAGCAAATACATCCCGGCCTGGGGCGAGGGGATGAAGGCGCGCGCCACGCTCGAAAACATTCTCAACCAGACGACCGGCATCAAGGATGTCGTGGGCGCGGGAACGCCCGCCGACCTGCTCCAGCGCAGCATAGACGCCGAGATACTCCACGAGCCGGGGACGGTGATCGGCTACAACAATGGCGGGTGCAATTTGATCTCAGCCGTCGTCCGTGCGGCGTCCGGCGAGGACATCGAGGCATACATGCGCCGGAAAATGTGGGAGCCGCTCGGCATGAAGGACACTTCGTGGCGGCGCGACGACGGCGGGAACGTCATCACCTATGCCGGCGTGCAGAGCACCGCGCGCGATATCGGGAAATTCGGCCAGCTTTTCCTCGATGGCGGGACTTGGAACGGCAAGCCGATCCTCAGCCGCCAATGGATCGAAGCTGCGACCACACCGACCTACAAAATGCAATTTGGGAGCATCAAACTCCCCGTCCGTTACGGTTACCTTTGGTGGGTCGATTTAGCGCACAAGAAGGCGGGGCACAACTACAACGCCCTCGGACTTTGGGGCAATAATCTCACGGTCATTCCCGACAAGAAAATCGTCGGCGTACGGCTCGTCGGCAACAACCCCGACGGCATCGGGTTGATGCTGAGGACGCCCGAATGGGTGGCGGCTCTCTCGGCGCTGGTCGCGTCCCCTGCCATCGACGGGAAATAGAACCCGAAGGCTTACGTTGCACACTTTCCCAATCATCGGACGCGCCGCGTGGCGTGTGGCTCTTTGGCTTTTCTCAGCGATTGCTGGCGTGCTCCCCAAAAACTGAACCAGAGGCTATGAGAGTGGTTTAAATACTGGGGGCAGGCCACCGCGAAAGGCGTGAACGGGGGCCGAAGATTTTGGCGCTTTTAGTGACAAAAGTCTCACGATTTTTTCGCGTGACTTCCGCGGGCGATGCTTCTATTTCCACACCCACGCACTGCGGCAGGCTGGGGATGTCTGGGCCGGATTCTGGGGGGAACAACTGGTTCGGCTCCCCAGCCTCCCGCAGTGCGCGAGGTGGGGAAGGTGTGAGATGTTAAAGCTGGGGATCCCGGTGATCAATCTGGAGGGATATGTTGCTTTGGCTGGTTGCGAGTATCGATGTGTCGCCGGAGGTTCTGGTGGTGGTGAATCTAGGCGCTGCGGGATGCGCTGTCGTGTTTCATCGTGCCGAGGGCGGGTTGTGTCGCTGATTTCTATACCTCGCTCATACTCCTTCGCCTCACGCCGCGAAGCTCTCGCCACACGAGCAGTGCGCTTCGGCGTTTGGGTTCGTCACTTTGAACCCGCCTTTTTGCAAATCGTCCGAGAAATCTAGCACGCTGCCGCTGACGAAGAGCGCGCTCTTTGGATCAATGACGACGCGCACTTCTTGCGACATGACCATGATGTCGCGGTTGGCCGGGCCATCCACGAGGTCCATCTTATATTGCAGGCCGGAACAACCGCCGCCGATGACCGCCACGCGCAGCGCGCCGGTCGGGCGGCCCTGGCGCGAGAGCAGCGAGGCGAGCTTCGTGCCCGCTTTGTCGGTGAGCTTCACCAGCTTCTCATTGCCAATTTTGTAGTTCACAGCGGGTGCCGCTGTGTTTGCAGTCGTTTCACTCATGTGCGATGTAATAATCGTTGAAGCACGGGAAAGCTACGAATCTCTCGACTCTCCGGTTTGAACGCTCAAATCTCAGCCATGCTCATTCGCCTTTTTCTGATCGCCATTACTGTTACCGCGTTTGCGGAGGACCGTTTCATTTCCAATCCACGCCAGCTCATTTTGGAGGGAAAGCGGAGCGGGGAGGGGTACTTTGATGCGGCGGGGAAGCGGCTCATTTTCCAAAGCGAGCGGGAGGCGGGGAATCCGTTCTACCAAATGTATGTGCTCGATCTGGAGAGCGGAGATACGGCGCGCGTCTCGCCGGGGCAGGGGAAGACGACGTGCGGGTTCTTCGCGCCGAGCGGCATCATCTTTGCCAGCACGCACGAGGACCCGGAGGCGGCGGCCAAGCAGGCGGCGGAGTTGGAGTTTCGCGCGAGCGGGAAGCAGCGGCGGTATTCGTGGGACTATGATGGGGCGATGGATATTTTCGCGTCGAAAGCGGATGGCTCGGGCGCGGTGAACCTCACGAAATCGCCGGGCTACGATGCGGAGGGCGCGGTGTCGCCGGATGGGAAAGAGATTGTCTTTTGCTCGCTGCGCGGGGCTTTCCCGCTGGAGAAACTCTCGGCGGAGGACCGCGCGCGCTACGACAAAGACCCGGCATCGTTTGGCGATCTTTACGTGATGAATGCGGACGGCTCAAACGTCCGCCAACTCACGAAGACTCCGGGCTACGATGGCGGGCCATTCTTTTCGCCGGACGGCGAGCGCATCGTGTGGCGGAGGTTCGACGCAAGCGGGATGAATGCGGATGTTTTCACGATGAAGCGCGATGGCTCGGATGTGCGGCAGGTGACGAATTTCGGCTGCATGTCGTGGGCTCCGTTCTTTCATCCATCGGGGAAGTATGTGATCTTTACGGCGAACAAATTCGGGTTCGAGAACTTCGAGTTGTTCATCGCGGCGGAGGGGAAGGAGCCAGTGCGCGTGACGAATACGCCGGGCTTTGACGGTCTGCCGGTGTTTTCGCCGGATGGGAAAAAGCTGTGCTGGGCCAGCGGGCGGACGACGGATGGGAAGTCGCAAGTTTTCGTCGCGGACTGGAACCACGAGGCGGCGCTGGCGGCGCTGTCCTCGAAGGCGGAAATCTTGCGCGATGATTTGCGAGAGCAGGTGACTTTCCTCGCGAGCGACGCGCTGGCCGGACGTGCTGTGGGCACCGATGGCGCGAAGGCCGCTGCCGACTACATCGCCGATACGCTGAAGCGCGCCGGGCTCGTGCCGCTGCCGGGTAGCGCGTCGTTTTTCCACGAGTTCGAGTTCAACGCGGGCGAGCGCGTGCTGGCAGATAAGAGCGCACTGAAAGTCGGCAAGGATGCGGCGACGCTCGACCGGGATTTCCGTCCGCTGCCCTTTAGCTCGAACGATGCGGTGGAGGGCGAAGTCGTCTTCGCGGGCTACGGCCTGAGCGCGCCGGAGTCGCAGGGGCAGCCGCGCTACAGCAGCTTCGAGGGGCTGGATGTGAAGGACAAAGTCGTGGTCCTTTTTCGCTACGTCCCCGAGAGCGTGGAGGCCGCGCGCCGCGCACATCTCAACCGCTACTCCGGCCTCCGCTATAAAGTGATGATGGCCCGCGAGCGTGGCGCGAAAGGCGTCCTCGTCGTCACCGGCCCGAACTCGCCGAACGCGGGCGAACTGCTCCCGCTCACCGGCGACGGAAGCAGCGCGGACAGCGGGCTCCCGGCGCTCAGTATCTCCGGCGAGTTCGCGGAAAAGTTGCTCGGCAAAAAGCTCAAGGCGCTCCAAACCGCGCTCGACGACGAGAACCCGCACGCGGAAGGCGGCTTCGCCGTGCCGGGGGTAAAGGTGCAGTTCACCGCAGGCATCGAGCACATTAAAAAGAACGACCGCAACGTCATCGCCTGCATCCCCGGCGAGACGGCGGAGTGGGTGCTCGTCGGCGCACATTACGACCACCTCGGCACGGGCAGGGGCGGCAATTCGCTCGCCCGCGCAGCCGAGGAAAAACTCATCCACCACGGAGCCGACGACAACGCCAGCGGCACCGCAGCCGTGCTGGAACTCGCCCACTCGCTCAGCACCGCGCCGAAGCCAAAACGCGGCCTCATTTTCGCCCTCTGGAGCGGGGAAGAGATGGGGCTGCTCGGCTCCGCAGCCTTTGCGCAGAAACCGCCTGTACCGCTGGAGAAAATTGTCGCGTGCATCAACTTCGACATGGTTGGCCGGCTTCGGGAGAACAAGCTGATCATGCAGGCCGTGGGCTCTTCGACGGCGTGGCCGAAGCTTTTGGAAAAGCGCAACGTCGCTGCGGGCTTCGCGCTCACCGTGCAGAACGATCCGTATCTTCCGACGGACGTGACGAGCTTTTATCCGAAGCGCATTCCGGTGCTGAATTTCTTCACCGGCAGCCACGACGATTACCACCGCCCGAGCGATACCGCCGACAAGCTGGATTACGAGGGCATTGAGCGCATCGCGAAGTTCGCCCGCGCCATCGTCAGCGATGTAGCGAGCGCCGAAGAGCGCATCCCGTTTTCCCGAGTCGAGCGCGCCGACAGCGGAGGCTCGCGCGATAATCTGCGCGCATATCTCGGCAGCATCCCGGACTACGCGCAGGAGGTCGTCGGCGTGAAACTCAGCGGCGTTCGGGGTGGTAGCCCTGCGGAGAAAGCCGGGCTTAAAAGTGGCGACATCATCGTCGAGTTCGCCGGGCAGAAGATTAAGAATATCTACGACTACACGTATGCGCTCGATGCGGTGAAGATAGGGCAGCCCGTAAAGATCATCGTCGAGCGAGAAGGCAAGCGGACCGACATCACCGCAACGCCGGAAGCGCGGAAGTAGTCAAAAGATGGAGGGCAAGAAGGTCAGTGGACTTCGACACCGCGCCATTTCATATGACATATATTGTATGATGCTTACTTGATATGACCAAACTCTTCGATTGCGATGGCATGAGACATATCAGCCTTGGGTGAGATTCATCCCTAGCTCTCTTCTTTCGGGCGGTTTGGGTGGTATTTGTGAAGGATTTCGCCGAATTGCTCCGACGATTCGTGGCGAAGGTTGAGGAGTAAATTGCGCGCTCCGTCGTAAAAGAACATCTCCCCGCAGCCGAAGCAAAGGAGGAGCGACGTGCGAGTACCACCGTTGCTCCAAGTGAGTGCGAAGTCGGGGTGAAATCCGCCGCAAAGTTTGGGACCGCTAAAGGTGACATACGTGCTGGACGAAGATGCAAGCTGGACGAGGGCATCGAGGTCGGTCGGGGTGATCGGGACGGCCTTCTTATAGAAGTCGAACCGCTCAATGCGAAGGGTCTCCTTTGACGCAAGTTCGCTGCGTAGGAGGGCTGCTTCAGAGAATTGATGGGGCAGCCCTTCGTAAAGTGCGAATGATTCAGCGTTACGGATTTGCGATGCGAAAGGGCGAAATTTGAAGGAATCACGCAAGGAAAAGCGCGTTTCCCATCGGACGAACCGGGCGTGGAAAATGCCTGCGATGCAAGCCACCTCAACGAGGACGACGACAGTGAAGAGTATTGTGCGGAGTCGAGGGCGGACACTCACCCATGCCAGGGACGCTGTGATTCTCGGCAACCGGCACTCCAGCCATGCGACGGTTCGCTGCGCACGGAAGCCGCAGAGCACACCGACGAGAATCGAAGTGAGACAGGCGGTGAACAGCGGGAGAAGGCTGCGCTGTTCATCAGGATCGAAAGCGAGCGTGGAAGCGGGAGTCCATACCCACAGGAAGGCACGGTAGAGCAAAAGCTCCAATTCAACATCCTCCGCCCCTTCAACGACCAAAGCGAGCAACAGCAAATCCACCACTGCGACGGTGAGGAGAAGGTGGAGCAATCCGCCGCAAACGAACCCCTCGAATGAGAATTGGTGTGGAGTTCGGAGCGGCGCAATATCGACTGGTGCGTTCGCATTTTTGATGAGCAATGAAACGCCGAATGCGAAGAGCACGGGCACCCCCAACATGCCAGATATGATCAAAGCCCATGCCTGGGCGGTGTGACGGTCGTCATGAAAGAATCCTCCTCTGCCCTCCACTAATTCCAAGTACGAGAGTTCCAACAATGACCGAGAGCAGAATCGCCTCCTGCTCATTGCAGAATGTCACTCGTGAGGCGAGGAGCATCCCACTTACCCCTGCTATAACTGCAGAAGCCATTCCGATGACTGCCCAAATCACAGATGCCCGGTTCGCGTTCATTGGGCGGACAATGAACCCGTTGCCGACTTTGTATCAATTGCAATAACGGGCTGCCAAGAGCCACGGCTTGGCTTTCGGGACTTATTTGTTCGCGCCTTCCTCGGCCTTGTTCTCAGCGCCTTTGATGTCTTTCGTGGCCTCTTTGACGGACTTCAGAATCTTTTCGATCTCGTCTTTCCCAAGTCCTGCACCTTCGAGTTGTTTTCGGGTCATCTCGACAATGCCCTCAAGATTGCCGCCTTCAAATGTGTGGGATTTCCCATCGGCCCCTATGACGATCCCTTTTCGCTGGAAAATGGCTCCCGGCAATTTCCCCTTCATTTCTTCGATCTTGCTCTGGAGGTCTTCAAAGTTGCCGAACCGTTTGTTAAACGGCCGTTCTGCTCTGTGCTCTTCGGTCTCAGACAGAACGACTTTGACCTCTTTCTGCTCGCCTTTGCGGAGAATGCTCAGCTTCACCTCGTCGCCCGGCTTCTTCATCTTCACAAGGGCTCGGAGTTGTTCGGGCTCGACCAAAATTTGTTCGTCTAGACGAAGTAGGATGTCGTGTTCTTGGATGCCGGCTTTCCCAGCGGGGCTATCCTCGGCGACGTGGTTCACTTTAATGCCTTCGCCGGGTTTTAGCGGAAGTTGGGCGCGGATTTCCTCTGATACCGGGCCAGGCGCGATGCCGATATAGGTGATCTTCTCGCGTTTGCCGGGCAATTTGGCCGGCTCGCCGGTTTTGCTCTCAAGAAATACCGTGCCTCCTCCGTCGCCGAGCTTGAAGGTTTTGGTCTCCTTTTTGCCGTTCACGTCGATGGTGATGGTCGCGGTGCCGTCGGCATTGGTGATGACGGTGCTGGATGAGGATTGCGCCGTTTTTTCTTCGGCGAATGTCGGGAGGGCGATGAGCGCCGTGGCGGCGCATGTAAGTATAGTGCGTTTCATTGTATGATGTTGATTAGTAGATTTCGATGGCTTCGGGCACGATTTGGCGGTGCGTCGTCTCTAGGCGGACGGACGGGACATTGGGGCCAGAAAGGATGGTTTCGGCTTCGGTCCATTGGTATTCCATGACCTTGTAAGGCTGGCGGTTGGGGCCGACCATCACGCCCATTTCTCGGGCTTGGAGCATGTGGTCTTGGACGACGACCGGGAGCGATTTCGTAGCGACTTTCGGGGCGGCTGTGGGCTTTTTCTCGTGGGAGAAATCGAGCACTTTGACGGTAATAAAAGCTGCACAGGCGGCGGCACTCGCGGGCAGCACCCAGCGGCTGAGGAGTTGCCAAGTGCGGCTGCGTTTTGGCGCTTCCGTGGGCCGGGCGGCGGTGAGGCGGGCCATGAGGTCGTTGCTCATCGGCGCGGGCTTCATGCCCATCAACAGAGCTTCTACGGGGTCTTGCGGGTCGCTCACAGCAGCACTCCTTTCAAATTTCCCCGCAGCTCCTCGATGGCGTAGCGGTAGCGGGATGCGGCGGTGTTGAGCGGGATGCCGAGCGTCTCGGCGATCTGCTGGAATGTGAGGTCGCCCCACAGTTTCAGCACGACGACATCGCGGTAAATGGGCGTGATTTCTTTCACGGCTTCCTCCAGGAGGCGTTGAGTTTCCCGCTGCTCCACATCGGGCGAAAACCACGGCTCTGAGGGGCCGCTGGATTCTTCGCGGATGGTGCGGCGGTCCGAGCTGCGGGCGAGGTCAATGGCGCGGCGGCGGATAGTCGCATAGACGAGCGCGTCGTCGGGCATTCGTCCGGCGCGTTGCCAGGACTCCACGAGGGCGTCCTGAAGGACATCCTCGGCATCGGAGTCGGTGCGGGTTTGTTGTCTGGCGAAAAGGAGAAAGCGTGGTCCGTTTTGGCGGAGCCAGTCCCTCCATTCATCGGGCGTAGGTTCAGTTGGCACAGTGTTAAAAGCATCTTTGTCTGCAAAGAGAGCGAAGGCGTTCGATTTTTTTGTCTGAAATTTCCGCACACCCGTTACACCAGCGGTATGAAAGACGAAAATATCATGGTTGTGCGCCGTTCGCTCATCGAGCAACTCGGCATGTTTCAAGGGCTCAGCCTCGAAGTGAACCGCTACCTCCCTGCCCTGCTGGCTCGGGAGAATAACTTCTTCACCCCTCGCGCACCGGCGGAGACGAACCCGGAACTGAAGCAAATCATCCCCTACGTCCTCATCGTCCACGGCGACTCCATTTTCCACTACGTTCGCGGCAAAAAATCCGGCGAACAGCGGCTCGTCGCCAAAGGCAGTCTCGGCATCGGCGGGCACATGAATGATGGCGACGAAGGGCTCTTTTCCCTCGACCGCGACGCCTACAACACAGCCGTCCAGCGCGAAGTCGCCGAAGAGATGTTCATCGAGACGCCCTACACAAACCACATCGTCGCGCTGCTCAACGACGACTCCAACGAAGTCGGAAAAGTCCACCTCGGCGTCGTCCACATTTTCCGCCTCGCGGAAGAGAAAGCACGCAAGCGCGAGAGCGTCATCACGGAGGCCGGATTCGTGCCCATCGCCGAGCTGCGCAAGCGACGCGACGCGCTGGAAACGTGGAGCCAATTCTGCATAGACAACATCACCGAATTGCTCGCCCTGGCAGACGCCCCGCAATAGCTTCCGCCGACTTTGGAAACACTCGCCATCATCGCCGGGAACGGCACCTACCCATTCGCCATGGCGCGCGGAGCGCGCGCGGCGGGCGTGAAGCGCGTGGTGGCCGTGGCTTTCACAGGGGAGACGAATGAAGCGCTGGCAGCGGAGGTGGACGCGATTGAGTGGATTCGCGTCGGGCAGCTCGGGAAAATGTGCAGCTTCGTCGAGAAAATCGGCGCACGCCACGGCGTCATGGCTGGCCAAATCGCGCCGAAGAATCTCTTCGATTTGCGCCCCGACTTTAAGGCGCTTTTCCTCCTCGCAAAACTCAAGCGCCGCAACGCCGAGACGATCTTCGCCGCCATCGGCGAGGAGATGAAAAAGGCGGGCTGCGAGCTGATTTCAGCGACGACCTACATGGACGAACACATGGCGGGCGAAGGGCTCATCGCTGGGCCGCGCGTGAAGCCCCGCGTGGAGGACGACCTCCGCTACGGCTACGAGACGGCCAAGGAAGTCAGCCGTCTCGACATCGGCCAGACTGTGCTCGTGAAAAACGGCACCGTCCTCGCAGTCGAGGGCTTCGAGGGAACGAACGAGTGCATCAAACGCGGCGGCACCCTCGGTCGCGGCGACGCCGTAATGGTGAAGGTCGCCAAGCCCGGCCAAGACCTCCGCTTCGACGTTCCCGTGATCGGCCCCACCACGCTGGAAACCTGCGCCGCTGCGGGCGTGCGCGTCATCGGTGTGGAGGCGAGACAGACCATCGTGCTCGACCGCGAGCGCGTGGAGGCGCTGGCCGCAGAACATAAGATTTCCGTTTTCGGACTCACCTGAGCGGCGGCGAGTCTGGCTGGCCAACGGACGTGCGGCATTGGACAACCTGGGGATTGCACCGAAACAAAGGACGAGCGACAGTTCGCGTATGAAAGCCATTCTCACTCTCCACTGTATGCTCGCTTTGAGCGCCGCCCCTCTGTGGGCCGTCACAGCGAAGAAGCCCGTCCCTTCCCCTGCCCCGCCGTGCTGTCGCGAAGGATTGCCGCCGGGGAAGTTTAGCGAGAAATCGCTCTACAGCCTTGATGCAACTTGGACCGCAGATGTGGGCAAAGAGGTGAAGCTTGCGGCTCTGCGCGGACGTCCACAAGTCATGGCGCTCTTCTTTTCAAGCTGCGAGCACTCCTGCCCACAGATCGTAAGGGACATGAAGGCGATTCAAAAAGCGCTCCCGGCAAACATGCGCGAGAAGGTGGACTTCCTTCTCGTGAGTATCGATCCCGAACGCGATACACCCGCAGCGTTGCAGGCATTCCGCGCAAAATATGCGCTACCGACTGAGCGCTGGAGCTTGCTTCGGGGGAAGACGGAGGATGTGAAGAAACTCGCTGATCTCGTGGGCTTTCGATACTTCCCGGGCTCTAGCCTGCAATATGCGCACTCGGTCATGATCACGGTCCTGAATGCGGAGGGCGAGATCGTCTCTCAGCGGGTCGGTATTGGGAACTCGCCTGACGATTCGGTCGCTGCCTTGGCGCGACTCCTCGATCCAAAGCCCGCTCGAAAACCATGAAAGCGCTATTCTCATGCGGGATGATCGCATCCCTTCTCACTGCGGGTTGCGCGGGACTCAATGAACACAAAACGCCTGTATCATTTGCTGCGGTGCGTCCGGTGCTGGAGGCAAACTGCGTCCACTGCCACGGCGTGAACCGATTGGCGAACATGCCTTCTTTTTCCGACACTCACGCTCTGGCTAAACTCATCGGTCCCGGCAACTGGATCGTGCCGGGACATCCAGAAGCGAGTCGCTTCTATCAAATTGTGATCTACGCCGATGAACATCCCGGCGCGATGCCGCCCACTGGACACGCGATTTCCAAAGCCGAGATGGCAAAACTCAGTGCATGGATCGCAGGCGGGGCTTCGATACCGGAGGGTTCCCCGATCAAGCTCAACCCTCGTGGCCGCGGCCCTCGATCGATGTAGGTTCGGAGGTCACGCGAGCAGTGACTTGATCACATGCCCGTGGACATCCGTGAGGCGGCGGTCGATTCCGTTGTTTCGGAACGCGAGCTTCTCGTGGTTGATGCCGAGCAGGTGCAGCATCGTCGCGTGGATGTCGTAAACCTCCGTAGGCGCGTTGCGGTTCTGCGGCTTGTAGCCCCATTGGTCGCTCTCGCCGGCCACCACGCCGCCTTTGATTCCACCGCCGCACATCCAGTTCGTGAACACATACGGATTGTGGTCGCGCCCCTTGCCGCCCTGCGAACTCGGCATCCGGCCAAACTCCGTCGTCCACAAAACGATCGTATCGTCGAGCAATCCGCGCTCTTTGAGATCGCGGATGAGCGCCGCCGCACCGTGCGCGAAACCTCGCGCCAGAGGACCGTGGTCGCGCTCGATGTCTTCGTGACTGTCCCAGTTTCTGCGAGGGAATCCGTTGTCGTTGCCGCTCCAGATTTGCACAAAGCGCACGCCCCGCTCCAAGAGACGACGAGCCGCGAGACACTTGCGCCCGAAGACGTCGATTTCCTCGGCGGCGTTGATTTCCTTGGGCCAGTTCTTCACGTCGTTGCGAATGCCATACATCTCCAGCACTCGCGCGGGCTCCTTGGAAACATCGAGCGCTTCGGGTGCCGCGAGCTGCATCTTCGCTGCGAGTTCGTAGCTGCGGATGCGCCCATCCAGCCGCTCATCGCCCGGACGCGTCGCTGCATGAGCATGGTTCAGCGCAGCCAGCAAAGCACCGCCATCGCGCTCGCTCGCCGGCGTGATGAAATCCCCACGTTTGTCCGGGAAGAGATCCACAATCGGCGTCTCGCTACCGGGATAGATGACCGTGCCCTGATTCTGCGTCGGCAAAAATGCGGCGTCCCAGTTCTTCGTGCCATTCGACGCCAGCCCGCGATGATCCGGCAGCACGACGAACGTCGGCAAATTCTCGTTCATCGACCCGAGCGCATAGCTCACCCAGCAGCCCGCAGCGGGGAAACCGGGGCGATTGAATCCCGTCGTCTGCAACAGCGTGCCTTGCGAATGAACGCCCGTTTTTCCGATGAGATTGTGAATCCACGCAATGTCGTCCACCACATCACCGAGCGCCGCAACCGGTTCGCCGAGCATCTTTCCGGTTTTGCCATACGGCTTAAAATCCCACACCGGCTTGAGCCACGGCCCGAGTCCGTTTTGGAACGCCTCCACCGACTCGCCGAAGTCACTCGGCTTGCCATGATTCTTCACGAGCTCCGGCTTAAAATCGAACAAGTCCAAATGACTCGCCGCCCCTGCCATGAAGAGCTGCACCACGCGCTTTGCCTTGGGCGGATGATGCAACACGCCGCTCGTCGGCGCGCCCAAAAGCGACTGCTCGCCAAGCAGCGCCGCCAGAGCAATTCCTCCGAGCCCGCCGCCGCTCTGCCATAGAAAATCCCGCCGCGAAATCGCAGCCTGCACGCGAGCTTGGTGAAAAGGAGAGTTGTTCATGCCGCCCACGATAACCACCGACTACGCCGGAAAGTAGTCCCGCATTCGCGGGAAGCCCGATCACGCGATGAATTCCTCAGCCGCCGGCGTCGATTCACGGAGGATGAACATCGCGACGAGCGCGTAACCTGCGGCGCAGACGAGTAGTGCCGTCCGCATTCCGGCCCATGTTTCTAAGCTGGCGGTGATGATGCCGGAGAATGGGATGATGGCCACGAAGCTCATGGCTGCCACGGATGAGACGCGCCCGCGAATCTCGTCGGGCGCGCGTTCCTGGACGACTTGGTTGGCGATGCCAAAGATGAAGTTGAGCCCGAAGGTGAGCAGACAGACGCTTGCGGCGGCGAGCCAGAAGCCGTGCGAGCAAGCGAGCCCAGCCATCGCGAGGACGGAGGTCGCCGCACCGATTCGCAGGACGGCAAGTCGGCGCTCGTGCGAGACGGATAAAAGGATCATCGAGGCGGAGAGTGCGCCGATTCCCGAGAGCGACATGAGCCAGCCCATCTGCCACTCACGCAGCCCCAGCGTGCGCTCGCCGTACCATGTGAGGAGGATGATGACGAACGGGGAGCAAAAGAACGAGTTCGCGGCCATCATGAGGATCATGCGGCGCGTGGGCGCGTCGGTTTTCACATGGTTCCAGCCGTGGATGAATCCGCCGCCGCGCTTGGCTTCTTCGGCTGCGGTGCCTTTGGCGCGCTTGGGGATGGTGAGTAAAACAAGCAGCGGGCCAATGTAGGAGACGGCGTTGACAAAGAACGCGACGGCACGCCCGAACCCGGCGATCACCATGCCAGCCAATGCGGGGCCAATGATGCGCGCGGCATGGAAGACGGAACGGTCTATCGCGATAGCGGCACTCAGTTTTTCGCGCGGGACGAGCTCCGGGAGCATGGCCGAGTAGGCGGGCATTTCAAATGCGGCGGTGATTCCCACGAGCATGGCCATCACGCCGAGGTGCCAGATTTGCACGGTCCCGGTATGCACGAGCCAGCCCGTCATCGCGGCGATCAATGCTTGAGCGGTAATCATCGCGAACAAGATGCGGCGTTTGTCCCAGCGGTCTGCGAGCGTGCCGCCGAGCGGACTGAGCAGCGGGATGACGGCCATCATCGCGGCGCTGATGAGGGCCTGTTCGATGGAGCTCGACGCGCGTTTTTCCACTTCGAACTGTTGCGCCTGCGTCTGCATCCACGAGCCGACCATGGACACGAACTCCGCGATCATGAAGCGCCCAAAGAGCCCGTGGCGCAAGATGGACGCAGAGGCGCGGAATGTGGACGAAGTTTCAGACATGAACCGCGCAGAAGAAGGGAAACCCCGTCCCATTTGCAAACCGGAACGGCGAGAGACTCGCATTACCGCCCACCTCCGCGAAAGTCGTTTGGAGTTCCGCCTTTAGGCGGTCCCCTGCCCATGTCGACCACGGGCACAGCCGCCTAAAGGCGGAACTCCAAACTAAACTTTCGCGGGCTCCTGTTTTTCACCTTACAGCGGAGCCGTCCAGCTCACCGAGGCCGAGCGCGGGCCGTCGCCTGCGCTGTTGTAGCCGCTCACCGCAAGCTCGTACACGCCGCCGGGGATAAAGGGCGAAGTCTCCGCCGCATCCACCGTCGTCGAATCGCTCAAGCCGCACGGCTCCCACTCCCCGCCCGCGATTTTGCGCCATACTCCCACACCACCTCCCGAACCGGAGCCACCTCCCCAAGCTACTTCGAGTCTGTCCCATTATCGTTTCGCGGCGTGAGGGGGAGGACGAAGTTCGCGTCGATTGGGGTAGGGACGGGGATATTACTCCCCGCCCCTCCCTCCGAACCGGACGGGCGGTTTTCCCGCATCCGGCTCTCCAGTCAGTAGTTTACCCCTGCCGGGGGCTCGTCGTGTTGCTTTTTCCAGGCTGCGCTTAGGCAA
>CAMDQC010000082.1 GCA_945905735.1 Prosthecobacter debontii
CTCCTCGGCTACAGTTGGTGGCGATTTGAGCATCGCACAGCCGGGCGCACCGCGGAAAAATACACGCTGCCCGACGCACCCGCTCTCAACCTCGACGACGTAAAGATCCTCGAAGCCACCGACGCCGCCTTCACCCGGCTCGTGCAGGCCGTCATGCCCAGCGTCGTCAGCGTCACCTCCTCGCGGGAAGTGTATCAGCGCCTCCCGCTTACCATTGACGATCTCCTTCGCGGCCAACAGCGGCTTCAAAGCGGCAAGAGCACTTCGCTCGGGAGCGGCGTCATCGTTTCCAAAGAAGGCCACATCCTCACGAACCACCACGTCATCGCCAACATGACGGAAATCCGCGTCCTCCTCACCGATGGGCGCAACCTTCCCGCAAAGCTCATCGGCAGCGACGCCAGTACCGACATTGCCGTCCTCCGCATCGAAGCGAAGGACATCCAAGCCCTCCCGCTCGGCGACAGCGAAGCTGTTTTCCAAGGCCAGCAAGTCGTCGCCGTCGGCAATCCCTACGGGCTCGATGGCACCGCCACCTTCGGAAAAATCAGCGCCACCGGACGAAAGACCAGCAACGACAGCGGCCTCGAATACCTCCAGACCGACGCCGCCGTAAACCAAGGCAATTCCGGCGGTCCGCTGCTGAATGTGCGCGGCGAAATCATCGGCATCAACAGCGCCATTTTCACCAAGACAGGCGGCTGGCAGGGCATCAGTTTCGCCATCCCATCGAACACCACCAAGCGCGTCATGGAGAGCATCCTCTCACGCGGGAAGCTCGTGCGCGGCTGGCTCGGGACGGGCTTTGCCCAGCTTAACCCCCGCCTTGCGCTGAGCCTCGGCGTCCCCGATCTCAGGGGAGCCATCATCACCGAAATCTACCCCAATTCCCCCGCCGCTCGCGCCGGACTTCTCCCCGAAGATGTCGTCCGCAGCATCGATGGCAAAGTCATCGAAGACTTCCAAACTCTCCGCACCATCCTCGCGAAACTCGAAGTCGGCGCGACCATCGAAATCGAAATCCTCCGCGCCGGAAAACCCGGCAAGACCAAAGTCACCATCGAAGAACTCCCCCCACAACTCGAAGGCCAGACTCGTTAAGCCGCGAGCTTTGTCCGGCGCATTAAGAGCCCGCAGTTTGGAGAGAAAAGAAGAGCGCAAATGAAGACGACGGTCTGCGCGAGGACGATGCAGGCAGCAGGGGAAGCGTTCGCCTTAATGCTGATATAGACGCCGACCCACGCGGAGCTGACGGCGGAACTGACGGCAATGGCGAGCATCCGGTCGAAGCGCTTCGTGAGCAGTAAAGCAGTCGCGCCGGGAGTGATGAGCGCGGCGACGACGAGGATGACGCCGACGGCCTGCATGGTGGCGACGATCGTGAGCGAGAGGAGGACGAGGAGCAGATAGGTAAGCCCGCGCACACGAAGTCCGAGAGCTTTCGCATGAGTGGGATCGAAGCAGACGAGCAGCAAGTCACGGCGGAGAGCGAGGACTACGATGAGGACGATGATGGAGATAGTCGCTGTCTCCACGATGAGCGCCGGGGTGAGGCCGAGAATGTGGCCGAAGAGGATGTGATCGAGGTGAAGATCGGTGCGCGTGCGGGAGAAGATCACGAGACCGATAGCGAACATCCCGGTGAACACGACGCCCATGACGGCGTCCTCTTTAATACGGCTGTTCGCTTTGATCCACCCAGTCGCCACCGCGCAGAACAGTCCGCTGGCAAATGCGCCGATGATGAGCGGAATCCCCGCGATGTAGGCAAGGACGATTCCCGGCAGGACAGCGTGAGAAATGGCGTCACCCATGAGCGACCATCCGCGCAAGACGAGGAAGCATGAGAGCACCGCACCGACTGCCGCGATGAGCCCGCCGATGGCGAAGGCGCGGAGCATGAAGTCGTAGTGGAATGGTTCGAGAAGTGTGTGCATTTATGCCCGCGCCCTCCGAGTCGCGATGAGTCCGTGTTTCGGCGCCAGGACGAGGGCGATGAGGAAGAGCACGGCTTGAAGCGTGACGATGCAGCCGCCGGTCGCGCCGTCCACAAAGTAGCTGGCATACGCGCCGATGAATGCGGTGACGGAGCCGAAGATCGCGCCGAGGATGAGCATGGTGCTGAAGCGATCCGTGAGCAGGTATGCGGTCGCGCCGGGCGTGACGAGCATGGCGACGACGAGGCACGCGCCGACGGCCTGGAGCGCGGCGACAGCGGTAGCGGAGAGCAAAAGGAGAAGCAGGACGTGCAGCGCGCCGACCCGCATCCCGAGCGCGCGCGCTTGGTTCGCATCGAAGCAAAAGAGCATGAGGTCGCGCCATTTGAGGAGAATGATGGCGAGGCAGATGAAGGAGACGATGACGAGCTGGACGACATCGCCCGCCGCGATGCCGAGGATGTTGCCGAAGATGATCGTCTTCAAATCCACGCGCGTAGGATAGAGCGAGATGAGCAGCAGCCCGAGCGCGAAGAAGGCGGTGAAGACGATGCCGATGACGGCGTCCTCTCGCACGGGCGTCTTGATTTTAATAAACGCCATCGCCCCCGCCGCGATGAGCCCGCTGGCAAATGCGCCGACGGCAAATGGAAAACCGACGAGATACGCGATAGTCACGCCGGGGACGACGGCGTGGCTGAGCGCATCGCCCATGAGCGACCAGCCCTTGAGCGTGACGAAGCCGGAGAGCACGCCGCAGACGCAACCGATGAGCGTGCTCGTCCACATCGCCGTGAGCATGTATTCGTAGTGGAAAGGCGTGAGCCAGTTCATTCGGCTCCTGCGTCTTTTTTTGAATTACTGTTAGCCACGGCTAATTTAGATAGCCGGAACGAAACTACACGCAACAAGTATCAGGCACATCTGGTTCAGTTTTCGGGGAGCAGGCCACTGGCGCTTCATGCCCGGCTACCTCGACCGCAACACGCTCGGTGCCGGCAAGCCGCTGCCGCCTCGATCCTGCCCAACGCACCGGCCCGACCGCCTGCCCTTTCACCACGCTCTATTGGGATTTCTTGCTGCAACACGAACCGTCGCTCGCGAAGAACCGGCGCATCGTCATGCAACTACGGAGCCTCAAGCGCCTCACTGCGGAGGAGAAGAAAGCAATCCAAGACCACGCCGCAAAAGTGCGCGAAGCGTGGCCAGCGAAAACTAAATAGGCGCCGCCAAACGTCAGACGGCGCTGAGCGGACGCACATGCCGCAAAACTTTAGTAATAAAAATCCGCGTCCCCCGATGTTGCCCTCGCGTTTCTTTCCACGTCGAAGCGACTGCTCGCCCGGCAAACAAACAACAAAAAACAAAATCAGTTATCCAATGAAAAAAACATCGTTCATCGCCGCAGCTTTCGCAGTGGCACTCACGCTCGTCACCAACAACGTCACAGCAGCCGAACAGAAAACGGTCGTAGCGGTCGCCGCCGAGGCAGGCCAGTTCAAGACTCTCGTTGCCGCTGTCAAAGCCGCCGGTCTTGTCGATACGCTGAATGGCAAGGGTCCATTCACAGTCTTCGCACCGACCGACGAAGCATTCGCCAAGTTACCTGCTGGCACCGTCGAGACGCTGCTGAAGCCCGAAAATAAAGAGAAGCTCGTAGGGATCCTGACCTACCACGTCGTCGCCGGAAAAGTCATGGCTGCTGATGTGAAAACAATGAGCGCCAAAACCGTGAATGGCAAAGAAGCTGCCATCAAAGTGGACGGCGGCAAGGTGACTGTCGGAAGCGCAACAGTCGTCAAAACCGACATCGCAGCCAGCAACGGAATCATCCACGTCATCGACACCGTTCTCATCCCGTAACGAACGCGTCCGCAAGGGGCTGTCGGTCGAAAACCGGCAGCCCCTTCACGATCGGACATATCCTCTTGCGGATTTATGTTTCACAAAATCGATTACCCCTTTCTCATCGGCGCCTTCATCAGCTTCGTAGCCAGCGTAGCGCTCTGGTTCCTCGTAAGCCATGACTACGGACTTTTCGTCGGAATCTGGGTTCCCAGCATACTCAGCCTATGGGTCGGAGTCCGGGTCGTAATTCTCTCCGATCACAAGCTCCGAGGGAACGGAAAATAGACCATGGAATACGTCATCGTCATCTTCTTTCTTGGCCTCATGGTGACGCTAGTCATCGCAAAGGGGCTCTTAATGGCCAACGATTTCGCCACTTCGGAACGAGAGTCGCCCAGTGCATCACGCGAGAAAGGAAACCTCGGCTCGTAGTCCTCTCGCTCGACACGTTTTCGAATCGCTGACCCAATCACACATGAACGCAGCCTCCATTCAAATGAAACCCTCCTCACTAATTTTCGCCATGCTTTTTCTCTCACAAATGTTCGCCAGCGCCGGAGATGGCGAGCGTATGAAACCTTATCCGGCTCCACGAATCGACGCGAAAGACCAAGACGGCAACACCGCAAAGCTCGGGGACTTTTACAAGAACGGGCTCACCTTGGTATTTTTCTACCCGAAAGCAGGTACGTCGGGCTGCACGGCCCAAGTATGCAGTTTGCGAGATGCATATGATGAGCTCACTCGGCACGGCGTGCAGGTCGTCGGCGTGAGTATGGACAAGGCGGAGGCACAGAAAGCTTTCCGCGAGAAAAACAAGCTCCCTTTCACTTTGCTGACCGATCCCGACGGGAAACTGGTAAAGGCCTTCGGAGTCGGTAGCCTGTTCGGTTTCGCATCACGCCAAGCCTTTCTTATCAAGGATGGATACATCGTCTGGCGCGACAAAAACGCATCTACGTCCAAACAAGCCGAGGACATCCTCCGGGTGCTGACGGAGAAAAAGTAGGTCGGTTCAATCGCGATGGCCGGGAAGCGTAGCCCGATATCCCAACGGCGGGCGAAGGCCCGGCGAGGAACATGGCGTCCTCTTCACTAAACACATCCGAAATCGTCTTTCGACAATCGAGTTTCACCTCGGCTCTGCGACCGAGGTCGCCTCTTGTTCGTAAACTGCCGGGCTTCCTAGAAATCGAACCGGAGGTATGCCGAACTGGACACTCCCCTACCCTACCCGAGAAACTGCTTAATCGCTCCGGTCTGGTCGCCTTTCAGCGCGGGGTCTAAGTCGCCGAAATGTTTGATCGGGTTTCCGTGAGCGTTGAGGATTGTCGTATAAAAATTACCGAGGGTCTTGTGGCCTTCGGTGCCCCAGTAGGGCAGGCGGATGTAGCGACGTCCGAGCTTTAGTTTGGCGTTGGCTCCGGCCAAGACGATGAACGGAAATTCTGTACCGTGGCTGTGGTGGGTTTCGCCGGAGTCGGGGAAGTAGCAGAGCATCGTGTTGTCGAACATCGTGCCTTTTCCCTCAGGCACGCTCTTGAGGCGCGTGACGATCATGTTGACCAGCTCCATGTGATGGTGCTCGCTCCGCTTCCGGATCTCGATGGCTGGAACTCCGGCGATCACTTTACCGTGACCGACGTCGTGCATGTTGACGTTCTCTTTTTCGATTCCGGGGATTCCGGTGTAGGTGTGGCCGAGTTCGTCCACGGTAAATGCGACGACGTTTGTGAGCCCCGAGATGAGCGAGGCGAGGAGGACCTCCGTGTGGCCGACCTGCCGGACGTAGGTGTTCATGTCGTTCGACAGATACTTGCTTTCCAGCTTGGGCACGTGCTTGCGGACGACGTCGGCCATTTGATCAATCTTCCGGTTTCGCTCGCGGACTTCCTGGATGGAGTTCGCGTAGTTCCCGACTTTATGTTGTTCGATTCCGGCGAGTTGCTTGGCGAGTTCCGTCTGACTGCCCGCTGCGAATTCCAGCACCGTGCGTTCGAGCTGATATTTGATCTGGTCGTCTTTGTTGGCCGAGACGGACTTGAAGATTTCGTTCACGGCGATTCCCGGTCCGCCGAATGCGTAGTTCGGCTGCTGCGGTCCGCGCGCGGAAAATCCCTTCGCGATTCCGTCGAGGTTGCCCCTCGCGTTTCCGCCGCCCGTCGGGAAACACGCGAGCTCGATGTGCTCCATGGGCGATGGAAAAAGCTTGGCCAGTTCGAAGTCCACGGTCGCCCATTTGATCGAGCTTGCGCGTTCGTTCGCCTTGTAAACTCCGAGCGAAGAACACCACGAGTGATGCCCGGTCGTACACATCATGCCGGACAATCCTTGAAGCATGGTCAGGTTGTTTTTGTGCGCCGCGAGCGGGCTCATCCAGTCGGGCAGTTCGTGACGGTCGAGATCGACTTCGTAGGCGGCGTTCCGTTTCTCCAATTCCATCTCCTTTGGGCCAAAAGTCGGCGGCACCAGGACCTTCGGAAACAGGCCGTTCCCGCGATGCATGAAAATGAATCGCATCGGCGGAGTGCCGGTCGGGTTGACACCGAGCGGTGCGGCGGAGAGTCGGTGCATGGAGAGCCCGCCCATTGCGAGAAATGCGTTTCGGATGAAGTCGCGTCTGTTGTTCATTTGGTTTGGTTCCCGATTATTTGCGATAGATGAATGAGTCCGAGGTAAGTAGCGAGACAATGACCGCCTTGAAGCTGCCGCCGCTCTGGAGATACGCCTTGTCGGCGTCGATGAGCGTCTTCGAGTCGGAAAGCATTTCGTTGCGCCCCATGTAAAAGCGGAACGCGTGCCGGATGATGGACTGGCGGACGCGGACGGATTTTGCGAGCCGCCCGATCATATCCATCGCGTCGCTCACGTCGCCGTCAAGCGAAGGGTCGCCGGTGCTGTCCAGCTTCCCGCGTGGATTGACAGGCAACGTCTTGTAAACAGTCTGGTTCCCCGCCTTTTTGATCACGTTTTCCGGATGCTCCAGCTCCTCCTCGGTGCGGAAGCGGCCGAAGTCATCATACTGCTCAAAGGGCACGCCGAGCGGGTTCATATACTGATGACATTTGATGCACTCCTGCGCCGAGGTCACTTTTTCAAGACGCACACGGAGAGTCTGCTGGTGATCTTCCGGGACGACGGCATCGACGGTGATTGGGATATCGGGGACCCGCCCCGCGAGCAGCTTTTCGCGCACCCATCGGCCGCGCTTCACCGGATCGGTCGCGGTGTTCTGTGATTGCGCGATGAGCCAGGCGGGATGCGTGAGGATTCCCTTGCGGTGCTCGATTTTGAAGGGCTGATCGACGGGGTAGTTCCAGAAAACCGGATGGTCATCCAGCCCTTTGGATGTCGGATTTTCCGTGGGCGTGTATCGGCCGCGCAACGGCGTGGGCGGTAGATTGTAGAAGGGAGAGTGGTTGAGGTAGTAGCCGTGCGCGGTGGGTATGGTGGTAAAGGGCGTCAGTCCCTTGTCAAAATAATCGCTGAAGAACCACATGTGCCATACGAACTCGCGCCTCTGGTGCCCGCCAGCGGGGAAGCGGGCCAGCTTGAGCGTGCTGAGGAACGCCTCGTTTTCGGCGAGGACTTTATCCGGGTTGGTTTTCCACTCCGTATTTTTCAGCGTGTCCCATATCTTTTTCCATTCCGCGATGATTGCCCGTCCAGCCTCGGGAGTTCTGTCGTAATAAACGATGTAGCGGTCGGTGGTCAGGAGTGTGGCGAAGACGTCCTTGTCTTGCTGGAGGATTGATTCCACGACGCGGTCGGCTTCGTTGACGAGGAAGCCGGGCGTGCCGGTGGTGCCGCGGTCGGGGTTTTGGTAAATGCCGAAGCCGCGCTCCGGGTCTTTGAAGATTTTCGTCGCCATTGGGTACCCGAAGAACTCGCGGAAGAAGCGATTGATGCGCGGGTGGCTGACGACGGTGCGGACGACTTTGCCGCCCATGGTGGGGTCAATCTCGGCGGCGAAGTAAGTCTTATCATCAAGCAGGCGCAGCACCTCACGTTTGTAGTCCTCGCGCGTGGCGAGCCGTCCCTGCTCGGCGGCTTGCAGCAGCTTCGCATCCGGTCCGCGATCCCCAATGGCGTACGAAATCGCATAGCTCGCCTCGCTGGGAGAAAGCAGCTTTCTCCCGCCGGCATCAGCCGCCCCCGCGCCGAGTTCCAGGCGATACAAAAACTCCGATTCCAGCAGGACCGTTTTGAGCATTTGCCGCAGACCTTCCGTATTCCCGGCGAGACCGATGGCCTTGCGGGTCAGCGCCAGATACTTTGCGGATTCCGCCGCAGTGGGCTCGCGCCGAAGCACGCAGTCAAATTGCTTGCGGACGGCCTCCGCCATTTCACCGTCCGTGGGCGCGGACTTTTTGAGAATGATCGCCTCAAACTCCGGCGGCGTCAGTCGTGGAGTCCACTTGTCTTTCGGATCCGGAAAATCCTTCGCCCCGACCTCGCCGTTCTTCACACGCGCCGGACGGATCTGCTTCGTCGAGATCCACTCCGCATTCGTGAGCATCACCAGCAAGTGACCGCCATCGAGCACCGTGTTGTCGTAGTCGCGAACGCCCGCGGCATCCGGCAGCAGAAAAGGATTCGTGACTCCGTCGAGCTCGCGATCCCGCTCCTTGCCCTCCAGCCGGAAAACATCGAACACCCGCTGCGTAAAAATCTGCGGACTCACCAGCCAGCGCCGGGCCGGAGTGAATGCCGCATCCACGATCTTACCGTCGAACAATTTGTCGTGATCGACAAAGTTCCCGTAAGCCGGATACCGCAGCTTGTCCTCCAGCTTCGACGCCTTGTGTACGTTCAGGCCGTCCCAAATCCAGAGGGCGAGCTGCTTGCGCTCCTCGTCCGAAGGCTGGCTCTTCTGCTTCGGCGGAGGCATCTGCTTGAGATACACCTGCTCCAGCATCCGGTTCATCATATCGAGCCGGGCGGGCAAAGGCAGCGCGCCAAGATTATCAAACCGCACATCCCCCTCCGCAGTGTCGTCGTGACACGAAAAACAATACTGCTCGAACAGTTTACCAACATCCGGCCTGGCACCAGCAGGAGCCGCCGCATGGGCGACGGTGGATAAACAAATAATACTGAGAGTGAGAACGCGATTCACGATTACGCGTGAACCCATGCCCGCATCCCAATCGAAAGCCAAGCTCTATGCACCCGAGCAACCTGCCCCATGTTGGGGGCAGAGCGTTGAGGAGAGAAACACGAGCCAACAGCGGGGTGCACGTCGTGTCCAAGCGTCTTGCAGGGAAACGCCCCTACGGTTTGGGTGGGGCGAATCCGGGGAGCGGGCCCCATATTTCAGTAAGTAGTGCGAAGGTTTCCGGCTCGGCCTTTTTCAGTTCGCCGGTGACGAAGGGGTAGAAATCATTCGAGCCAAAATAGCTTTCGGTCATTTCGGCGAAGAACTCTTTTGGGTCCGTCAGCCCGTAGTGCTCGCGCATTTTTCCGGAGGTCGTGAGGACAGATTTGTATTTCCCGCTGTCGCAAAACTTTTTCCACACGGCGAGCACGCGGGCATCTTCAAAGCCGATCGTCTGGTCGTGGAAGCCGTGCGCGAGTTCGTGCAGCACGACCCACGGCATACGGAGATTTTCCTCCGGCGAGAGGAAGTCTTCGACATCGGGAATGTGGACGCATTTCGCGAGCTTCTCGCTGTAGCCGTTCTCCTTCAGCCAGTCGGCATCGGGGTGATACTGCATGGCGCGCAGGTCGCCGTAGTTCAGGTCGAGCTCGATGGTGATGGCGCGCAGCTTTGCGAGCGACGCCTCGGGCACGACGATGGTGATGGCAACGAGCCGCGCCCCGAGCAGCTTCAGCGCGCGTTCGCCAACGGCCGCGCCGTCGCCGTGCAACAGGCGGTCATCCACGCGCACGTTCCAGCCTTCGATGTTGCGCGTGGTGTGTGCGGTGGGCAGCGATGGTTTCTCCGCCGCGAAAGCGCAGACGGACAGTAATGCGAGGAGCATGAGTGTGTATTTCATAGCATCGAGAAGACTACGATTTTGCGAGCAACGCCATCGCCGCGTTGTGCCCGGCGATGCCGCTGACTCCGCCGCCGCGTCGGGCTCCGGCTCCGGCGAGATAGATGTGTCGGTCGTCGGTTTCGGCACCCCAGAGTTGTTGGTTTCCTGCGCCTGCTTCGTCGTCGAGGAAGGGGAAATCCAGGTCGCGGTGGAAGATGTTTCCGCGCGGGAGGGAGATGTCTTTTTCGAGGTCGAGCGGGGACTTTACTTCGATCGCGAGCGAGCCGTCGCGGCAGGGAGCGAGGACGGATTCGATGGGGTCGATGAGGTATTCGTTCAGGCTGGAGAGGGCGCGTTCTTTGGCCAGTGCTTTGGCGCGCTCCGGGTCGGCATCGAAAAGCTTTGCGGGCGTGTGCAGGCCGAAAAGCGTGAGCGTTTGGAAGCCTTTCTCGTTCAGCTCCGGCGCCAGGATCGTGGGGTCGGTGAGGGTGTGGCAATACATCTCCAGCGGGAGTGGCTGCGGCATTTCTCCAGCGCGGGCGCGGGTGTAGGCAGTTTCGAATTGGGTGAAGCTCTCGTTTGCGTGAAACGTCCCGGCAAAGGCGAGGCGCGGCTCCACGCCGGACTTGAGGCGCGGCAGGCGCGTGAGGAGCATGTTGATTTTCATCTGCGAGCCTTCGAGGGAACTCGGCTCGGGCTGCCCGCGCAGACGCGCGAGAAATTGCGGCGCAGCGGCGAAGAGCAGATCCTTCGCGACGTAGCTGTGGCCGGATTCCGTTTCCACCCGGACGCCGGATGCACTGCTCTCCAGCGCGGAGACCTTTGATTGGAGTTTGATCTCCACGCCCGCGGATGTGGCGACGCGGAGTAGCTCTTTTACCAAAGCGCCCATTCCGCCCTGCGGCACGCGCCACTGCCCGGTGCCGTTGCCGATGAGATGATAGAGGAAGCATCGGTTTGCCTGCATGTCATCGGCGGAAACAAATGTGCCGATGAGGGCATCCGTGAGGACCACGCCGCGCACGAGGTCGTCGCTGAATCGCTCGCGAATGACTTCGCCAATCGGCACCTCCATCAGATTGCGCCACACCTCGGGCAGTCCCATTTCGGATTTGAGTTCCGCCGCGCTCTTGAGCGGCTGGAGCATGCTCGGGGCGAAGCGCTGGGCCAGCTCGGCAATCTCGCCGTAAAACTTCTGCCATGCGTTGCCTTCCTGGTCCGAGCCGGTGAGCCGCCGGAAGCTGCTCGCGGTCGCGTCATCCCAATCCGTGGAAACCAAAAGCCCGTCGTCCTTCCCGTCGCGGTGATACGGCGTGTACGAAGCGACAGCGCGCCCAAGCGTTCTGAAGTGGATGCCCAAGTCCGCCACGATCTGATCCGGCAGCAGCGAGACGAGATACGAATAGCGCGACAATCGCGCGTCGTATTCGGGAAAGGGTTTCACGCTCGTCGTGGCGCCACCGGATTCGTCGCGGGCTTCGAGCAAAAGAACGCTTTTGCCCGCCTTGGCGAGATAGCTCGCAGCGACCAGCCCGTTGTGCCCGCCACCGACGATGATGGCGTCGTAAACCTTGTGGTTGTCTTTCATAGTTTCGTAAATCTCCCAGCTCCGGTTTTTAAGCAATCGCGCTTCGAATCACGTCACCGTGGACGTCTGTGAGCCGGTGGTCAGCGTTACGGGGCGAGGATTGTTGCGAGCGTGAGCGTTTTTTTGCCGAAAGCTCCATCTTGAACTTCCACGACGGACTCTCGGACGAAGGAGCCTTTGTCATCGTAATGTCGGATGGCACAGGCGTGGAGCACGCCGGTGGTGTCGCTGTTGTCCGCGCAACTGAAGCTCAGGAAAAGGCGGCCATCACCAGCGGACTTCGAGCCCAACTTGCTGAGCAATGGCGTGAGATCGATGCCGACTTCGAGCGGGCTTTCATCACCCGGGCCAGCGAGTGGGACTTGGCCGACGTTGTTCTTTGGTTTGCCGAAAAGCGGCCAGCCGTTGAGGGCTTGCGGAGCGAGTTCGTGTTCGGGTTTTGTGGCGTCTTTGTCGCCGGAGATGCCGATGGTCATGCGCAGGTCCGAGCGCTTGTTGCAGGCGAGCTTCAGTTTTAAGGTGCGCTGCGGGACATGCCGGGAAACCTCGATCCGTCCGAGGTAGTTTCCGCGTTCCCAAGTGGGATCGACCATCGCGCTGTAGAGCAGGTAGATTTTGCCGTCTTTCGACCAGGTTTTTCCCCATGAGTTGACCACGATGAAGGCACCGCGCTCCCGATCAGCGAGGGTGACTTTGCCATCGCCGTCGATATCGATGTCGCTGCTCACTTTGCCGTCGCCATTCACATCGAATCCGACCTGGTCATCGTATCCCACACAAGTGATGCCGTGCCCGTAACCGCTCGGCCCCCAATGGATCCACACGTCTTCGCCCGCCAGATAATCTCCTTCGGGAATCGTCTTCGTGACCTTTTTGAGCTCGCCCATCCGTCCGTCCAGCGCCAGCAATCCGCCGATGGATTCTTTGCCGGCTTTGGGTTGGTTGCGGTCGAAGAGCCAGCCGCGGGCTTCGTTGATCTGGGAGACGGTGGCGGTCGGGGTGTAGCGATAGCCAGCGACGCGATACTCCATCGCCTCGCGCCAGATGGGGTAACCGTTCGCCCACAAGCCGATCTTGTCTTTGTCTCCCTCCACGCGTCCGTAGGATTTGACGGTGGGAATTCCGATGTGCTTGGCCACTTCCCAACCATGATGCGCTTCCGAGCCTTGGGCACTATTTGCCGCATTACACATGTTCCAGGAAAAATCGGCGGGAAATTGCGTGGCATCCGTGCTGGCCTCAGTGCCATTCAGGAGGTTCATTTCGTACGTGAAGATCGAGGCAATCGCCGTGAACTGACCACAGGCTCCTCCTTTCTGTTTGTAAATCGGAGGGAACTGCGGGCGGGTGGAGTTATCGACGCGCGACGGCAAGCGGCTGATATCCACGGCCGTCTCGCCGATGCCCGGGCCTGTCGCATCACGCCAGGTGTCGTAATCTCCCCCCATCGAATTTGGCCGGGAAAACGGCTTGGGATAAGCGGCGTGCGCGGGCTTCTCGACATCGTCCGCCATGGTCGTGTTGATGGCGGCTGAAATGAAGATGAAAGAAACGAGCGTGGGATATCGGAGCATGGAAGTCATTGATTTGGTCTGCGAAACTGGGGGCGTTGATAAAAGGCAGGGGCAAACTCCAAAAGCAAAATGCGACTGTTAGCGACGCAGAGGGACGGTCCCTCTGCAATGGGAATCCCGTGCATCAAGCCATCGCCGCGCGGACCAGTTTGCCGTGGACGTCCGTGAGGCGGTAGTCGCGGCCTTGGTGGCGGACGGTGAGGCGCGTGTGGTCGAAGCCGAGCAGGTGGAGCGCGGTGGCGTTGAGGTCGTGGATGTGCACGGGGTCTTTGATGACGTTGTAGGAAAAGTCATCCGTCTCGCCGATGAGCGCGCCCGGTTTGACGCCGCCGCCGGCGAGCCACAGCGAGAAGCAGCGCGGGTGATGATCCCTCCCGTAATCGATCGCGGTGAGTTTCCCTTGCGAATAGACGCTGCGTCCGAATTCGCCGCCCCAAATGACCAGCGTGTCCTCCAGCAGGCCGCGTTGTTTCAAGTCCGCGACCAGCGCGGCGCTTGGCTGGTCGGTGTCGTAGCACTGCGTGCGGATGTGTGCGGGCAGGTCGCTGTGCTGGTCCCAACCGCGGTGGTAGAGCTGGATAAAACGCACGCCGCGCTCGGCGAGTCGGCGCGCGAGCAGGCAGTTCGCCGCAAAGGTGCCGGGCTTGCGGGACTCCGGGCCGTAGCGTTCAAAAGCGGACGCTGGCTCTTTGGAAAGATCGGCCAGTTCCGGGACGGATGCCTGCATGCGGAAGGCCATTTCGTATTGATCGATGCGCGCCTGGATTTCCGGGTCCTGGTAGTCGGCGAGCTTGATTTTGTTGAGCCCGGCAACGTCGTCGAGCATCGCCCGGCGACGCTCCGTGGTGATGCCCGGCGGGTTCGAGAGAAAGAGCACTGGATCCTTTCCGGGGCTGAATCGGACGCCCTGATACCGTGCGGAAAGAAACCCCGAACTCCACATGCGTTCGTGCAGCGGCTGCGCGTTGCCGTTGCCGCTGGGCCGGGAAATCATCACGACAAACGCAGGCAGATTCGCATTCTCCGAACCGAGCCCGTACGACATCCACGAGCCGAACGAAGGCCGCCCGGCGACCTGACTGCCAGTTTGTAACATGGTCATCGCGGGGTCGTGATTGATGGCCTCGGTATTCATCGAGCGGATGATACAGAGGTCGTCGGCGAGGCGCGCGGTGTGGGGCAGCAACTCGCTCAGCCAGTGACCTGCGTTTCCGTGTTGTTTGAAGGCGAAAACCGACGGCGCGATGGGAAACCGCGCCTGCCCCGAAGTCATCCCGGTAACGCGCTGGCCGTTGCGGACCGAGTCCGGCAGGTCTTTGTCGAACTGCTCGCGCAAGCCCGGTTTGTAATCGAACAGATCGAGCTGCGACGGAGCGCCCGCCTGAGTGAGCCAGATCACGCGTTTTGCCTTCGGCGCAAAATGCGGAAGACCCGCGCTGCCCGACGCAGCAGACGCCAGCGGGTTTAGCAAAGAAGCCAGCGCAGCCGCGCCGATGCCCGTGCTGGCGCGACCGAGGAACTGACGGCGTGTGAGATCAATCAATGACATGGACTGATTATGCGGGTGATTGCGTGGTTCGCGAGATGAAAGCTGATCCGTTCGCCTTCGCTCTTTGCGTCTCGGCGAAACGATTCCGTGCGTGCCCGCGCCCGTACGAATGCCGCGATCCGCAAAATTGGCTGAGCTTTTTCTTGAGCTGCGATGGCGGGCTTTATACGATGCCACTAATGGAACAGATTCCAAGTACGGAACACTCGCATTTGAAGGATGCTGCTGCGTCTCACATTGAGGCACCGGCGCTGGATCGTGGGCTGGCGGTCTTGGAGGCGCTGGATGCTAGGCCGGAGGGCATGAGTCTCTCGGAGATCAGCCGCGCGATCGGCAGTCCGAAAAACTCGACTTCGCGCTTGTTGCAGACGTTGACCGCGCGCGGCTACGTGGAGCGCGATGAGGCGACGATGGTCATCCGGCTGACGGGCAAACTGCTGCGCCTAGGCAAGCCGCGCGTGGGGCGGCACAGTCTGGTTGAGTGTGCATTGGAGGCGATGCGCTCGCTGCGGGATGCGGTGGGGGAGACGGTGCAGCTTGGCGTTCCCGTCGGCGATGAGGGAGTCATCATCGAGCAAGTGGAGAGCACTCAGGCGGTGCGCATCTGCGCGGAGATCGGTTTGCGCTTCCCGCTTTACAACAACGCTCCGGGGAAGGTGCTGCTGGCCTTCCAGCCTCCGAAGTCGAGCGAGCAAGCGATCCGGCGCTTGAAGCTGAAACGCTTCACCAGCCGCACGATCACGGACAAGACCGCGCTGCGGAAGGAAAGTGAGCGCGTGCTGAAACTGGGCTACGGCACGGACTGGGGCGAGGCGGACGAGGGCATTCATTGCGTGGCTGCGCCGGTGTTTGACCGGCCGGATCATTTGCTGGCGGTTGTCTGGGCCTCGTCTGTCGCTGGACGCATGCCCAAAGGCCGATTCGCAGCGGTGGCCGTGGAGGTGATGAGGGCAGCGCGCGCGATCGAAAGGAGGCTGCGGGCATGAAGGCGGCGCTTTGGCTCATGTTGGGGGCGGCGAGCCTCGCCGACATGCGTGCGTCGGCGGAAGAGGTGTCGTTTGACCGCATCGTTGCTCCTGTTCTCGCGGGGCGCTGCATTGATTGCCATTCGGGGCCGAAGCCGAAGGGCAAACTCGACCTCAGCCGGAAAGAGCAGGCGCTGGAGCAGGTCGTGGCCGGTGCGCCGGGCCGGAGTCGGCTTTGGGAAGTCGTGGAAGCGGACGAGATGCCGCCGAAGCATCCGCTGCCGGAAAACGAGAAAGCGATTCTGCGTGATTGGATCGCGGGTGGAGCGGCGTGGGGGCGGGATCCGATTGATCCTTTCCGCTACTCGTCAAAGGCCCGCGCCGGATACGATTGGTGGTCCCTTCAGCCGCTGAATGCCCCTTTGCCGCCGGAGACGAAGAGCGATGATTGGTGCCGGAATGAGATTGATCGCTTTGTCTTCGCGAAGCTGGCTGAGAAAGGCTTGCGACCATCGCCAGTGGCGGATGCGCGGACCCGAGTGCGCCGACTCTATTTTGACCTGCTGGGCTTGCCGGCTCCGGTCGAGGCGATTGAGCGGTTTGCAGCTGATCCGTCGGCGGATGCCTGGGCGCGACTGGTTGATGAGCTGCTTGCTTCCAAGCATTACGGCGAGCGCTGGGCGCGGCATTGGATGGACGTGGCCCGTTTTGGGGAAAGCGGCGGCTTTGAATACAACACGCCGAGGGAGCACGCTTGGCACTACCGCGATTGGCTCATTCGTTCGTTCAACAACGACCTCCCCTACGACCAGTTCGCGCGTATGCAGTTGGCGGGCGACATCTTCTCCCCCGGCACGACCGAGGGCATGGCGGCGGCGGGCTTTCTCGTCGCGGGGGTCCACAACGAGGTGCTGGGGAACAATCCGAAAATGCGGATGGCCGGGCGACAGGACGAACTGGCGGAAATAGCTGGCACGGTGGGGCAGGCGTTTCTCGGGATGACGGTGCATTGCGCCCGCTGTCATGACCACAAGTTCGATCCGCTTTCGGCAAAGGAATACTACCAGTTCATCGCCGCGCTCGATGGAGTGCGGCACGGGGAGCGAAAGCTGGGCCTCGATGATGAGAGCAGAAAGCTGCAGCGTCGCAGGTATGAACTTGAGCGCGAGTTGGTCGAACGGGTCATCGCGCGACGTGGGAAGCTGACGACGACGGCGAACATCCTCGAACTCCGCGAGCCGGTGGAGGCCAATAGTGCAGGTAAAACCTATCGCGTGTCGCTGCGGCTCGCGCCGACGGCTTGGGCCGCCGCTTCCCAAGGCACGGACGAGCATGATGGTGTCGTCGTTCGCATCCTCCGTGCGTCGGACGGTGGCCAACTGGCGTCCCATTTTTTTGAATCGCGGGAGTGGGCCGATGGGCGAAACGCCACTGTTTTTGAACGCAAGGAGTTTGCCTACACGGGCAATGGCTCCGGCCCGGTGCGTGTCCAGCTTGAGCCTTTCCCGCTCAATTCACAGCGATTCGGGGGAGCAGTCGATGACTTTCAGATCAGTCAGGGCGAACACCAAGTATTCGAGGAAGAGTTCAACGACCTGGCGCAGACTTCAGCCCCCGGAACGCAGGCCGATACCAAAGGCAAGGTGTATCACAGCGCACGCAGCGCGAGGTGGAAGGCTTCCGGGGTCAATGCCATCCACGCGGTCGAATGGGCGGCGGGGAATCTGGCGCTCCAACTCTTCGGCGGGCTGGCTGGCGCAGTCCTCACGGCGGAGACGCCGGAGGAAAAGCGCATCGAGATCGAGATCAAAAACATGGAGAAACAGATCGCCTCCACCGCAAATCGAATCTTCACCGTTCTATCGCAACAGCCCGGCCCGATACACGTTTACGAGCGAGGTGACGTGAGCTTGCAGGGCGAGGCCGTGCCCGCTGGTGGCTTGGGTGCTGTGCAGGGGCTTTCACCCGACTTCGCACTGCCGGTGGACGCTCCCGAAGCGTCACGCCGTCGAAAGTTGGCCGAGTGGATCACCTCGCCGGACAATCCGCTCTTCCACCGCGTGGCGGCAAACCGGGTCTGGCACTACCATTTCGGGCAGGGCCTCGTGCTGTCGCCGAGTGACCTTGGCTTTAACGGCGGACAGCCGAGTCATCCGGGCCTGCTGGAATGGCTCGCAGTCCGCTTCCGCGAGGACGGGTATTCGTTGAAAAGCCTGCATCGCCGGATACTCACATCGGCGACCTGGCAGCAAGCGTCCCAGAGCGAAAACGCAGCGGCTCGTGCAAGCGATGCGGGCAATCGCCTGCTCTGGCGGCAAAGTCCCCGGCGGGCCGATGCGGAGACTTTCCGCGATACCGTCCTCTCCGTTTCGGGCGCACTGAATCCGCAAATGTTTGGCCCCGGCTACCGGGACGTGCGCGTGGATCAGGTACCGCCGACGAACTACTACACGCCGATTGACCCGATCGGTCCCGAGTTCAATCGGCGCACGCTTTATGCCTGGCAGGTGCGCGGGGAGCGGAGCGCCCTGATGGAGACGCTGGACTGTCCCGATCCCTCGGTGACCACGCCCGTTCGCCACACCACCATCACACCATCCCAAACTCTGAGCCAATGGAACCACCCATTCATCCTGCGGATGGCGGACCACTTTGCCGAACGAGTGACCAAGGATGCAGGCAAGGCCACAGATGCCCAGGTGAGACTCGCGTGGCGTCTTGCTTTGGGCCGCGCCCCGGACCCCGCCGAACTCGGCGATGCCACCGCGCTGGTCGAGCGTCACGGATTGCCCGCCCTCGCCCGCACCCTTTTCAACAGCAGTGAAATGATCTGGATCGACTGATGAATATTTCCCGCCGCCACTTTCTCAATTTCGCCACCGTCGGCCTTGGGGCCACCGCCGCGATGCACCTCTTGGACCGAGAGGCGCTCGCTTCATCCAGCACGGCCCGCGCTTCCTTTCCCAATCATCCGCCGCGAGCGAAACGGGCCATTCACATCTGCCTGATGGGTGGACTCAGCCATGTGGACTCCTTCGATTACAAACCGCAACTCGCGCGCTTCCACGGCAAAGCCCCGCCAGACTCCGTCAAACCCGACACCTTCTTCGGCAGCGCCGGACTCATGCGAGCGAATGAATGGGAGTTCCGGCAGCGCGGCGAAAGCGGCCTGTGGGTTTCCGATCTATTCCCGCACCTCGGCTCAGTGGCAGACGAACTCACCGTGATCCGCTCCATGCACTCCGAATCTGCGAATCACACCCCGGCCAGTTTCCTCCAGAACACCGGCTTCCAGATGAACGGCTTCCCCGCGCTGGGAAGCTGGCTCTCCTACGGGCTAGGAAATCTCACCGACTCGCTTCCCACCTTCATCGTCCTGCCCGATGCCCGCAGCCTGCCCAACAATGGCGCAAGCAATTGGAGCAGCGGATTCCTCCCCGCCGAGCACCAGGGCGCGCTCTTCCGCGCCGGAGACCAGCCCGTTCGCAATCTTTTCGCGGACCGCAAAATCGACCCGGCGAAGGAGCGCGACACCCGCATCCTCTTGGACAAAATGAATCGCCGCCATGCTGCCGAACGAGTCGGCGAGGACCTGCTCACCGCTCGTCTCCGGGCCTACGAGATCGCCGCCCGGATGCAGACCTCCGTTCCCGAGGCGATCGATTTTGCCAACGAACCCGAGCACATTTCCCGGCTCTACGGCCTCGATCAGAAACAGACCGCCGACTGCGGGCGACGATGCCTACTCGCGCGGCGGCTCCTCGAACGCGGAGTCCGCTTCGTGCAAATCTATTCCGGCGGCGCCTTCGGCGGAAGCCCGCGCCACGGTTGGGACGGGCATGAGAACAATCATGAGAACCACACCCGCGAGGCAGAACTCATCGACCTTCCCGTCGCCGGACTCATCAAGGATTTGCGCCAGCGCGGCATGTTGGACGACACCCTCCTTCTCTTCACCTCCGAGTTCGGTCGCACGCCCTTCACCCAAGCGCCCGCTGGCCAGCTCGGACTTGGCCGCGACCACAATCCAGAAGGCTTCACCGTCTGGCTGGCCGGCGCCGGCCTGAAGAAAGGATTCGCCTATGGAGCCACCGACGACGTCGGCTGGAAGGCAATGGAGAAGCCGGTTTCATGGCCCGATTTCCACGCCACCGTCCTGCATCTGCTCGGCATCGATCACGAACGGCTGACCTACTATCACAACGGCATCGAGCGCCGCCTCACCAACGTTCACGGCCAGGTATTGAGGGAAGTCATCGCATGAACGATTCATGGAAGCTCTCGCCGGAAACCCGGTTTCTGCGGAAACCGGTAAGAAACCTCCACATCCCCGACACCGCGCCCGCGTCGCTTTACACCGCGACTGGCCGCGCGAATCGCGAGAACGTAGAGCGATTGCCAAAAGTATTTCCCCCTTGGGGTGGCAACCATGCGAGCGAAGCGAGCCAAGGAGCGGCGACATTCTTATCGCTGTAACCATAGCGCGAAGCGCCCAATCAATTTCGCGCGGCTCTCGGAAGCGGCGCGTTTTTCTGATTGGACGCTTCGCGTTGCAGGGGACAGCGATCCCGACAAGTCGGGAACGCCGCTCTTTGTGCGCTTCGCGCCATTCACTCTTTGGTCACTGCTTCGTCGAGATTCAGCAGCGTGCTTGCGAGTGTCGTGTAGGCGGCGAGTTCGGGGGCGCTCAGCGTGGCGTCGGTGGCGGCTTCTCCGACTTTCAAAAACGAAGTCGCGCTAGCCGGGTCGGACTGAAACTCCCGGAGCGTGCGCTCCAGCGACGCCTTCAAAATCGCCATTTCCGCAGGGCGTGGAGTCCGCGCGGTGACGAGCCGAAAACCAAACGCGAGCCGCGATTCAGGGGACTCGCCGCCTTCGCGCAACATCCGCTGAGCGAGCAGCCGTGAGGCTTCCACGTAGGTCGGATCATTGAGAAGGTTCAGCGCTTGCAGTGGCGTGTTCGTGCGCGGTCGGCGCAACGTGCAGGTCTCGCGAAAGGGTGCGTCGAAGATCAGCATCGCGGGATTTGGCACCGAGCGTTTCCAGTAAGTGTAGAGGCTGCGGCGGTGCAGGGCTTCGCCGCTATCCTGAGTGTAGGTGGCCTTCGGGTTGTCCCGCTGATTGACCACCTGCTCGTAGATGCCGGGAGGATGATACGGTTTCACGGATGGTCCGCCGATTTTCCGCACCAGCAGACCACTCGCGGCGAGTGCCTGGTCGCGCACGAATTCACCCTGCAAGCGGAACCGCGGGCCGCGCGCGAGCAGGCGATTGTCCGGATCGCGCTCATGTGCTGCCGGCGTGAGCTTCGAGCTTTGACGGTAGGTCTCGCTCGTCGCGAGCATGCGCACCATGGCCTTCACATCCCACCCGCTGGAGATAAATTCCGCAGCCAGCCAATCGATCAAATCCGGATGGCTCGGCGGCTCGCCTTGCGACCCAAAATCCTCCGCCGTGCGCACGAGACCAGTGCCGAACAACATCTGCCAAAAGCGATTCACCGTCACACGCGCGGGCAGCGGATTCGCCGGATCGACCAGCCAGCGGGCCAGCCCGAGGCGATTGCGCGGAAGCTCCGCGTGCATCGGGGGCAATGAGGCAGGAGTCGTCGCGGTGACTTTTTCCCCGTTCTTGTCGAACTCGCCGCGGAGCAGGATGAACGTGTCGCGCGGCTTGGCCTCATCCATCACCATCGTGACGGGAATGCTCTTCTCGATTTGCGTTAGCGTTTTCGTCAGCTCCGCAGCGCGTTCTTTTTCTCCCGGCTCTTCGTCGCGACTCGCTTGGTGGATATCCGCTTTAAGCGCAGCAATCTTCGCCTCCATCTCCGGCGCGGGTAGCGGCAGAAAGGGCGGACTGCTCATGCTGGCGGGCTTGCTGTAATCCCCCACACCCTTTTCCGAGACGTTGTGGAAAAACGCTTTCAGGCTGTAAAAATCGCGCTGCGTAAATGGGTCAAATTTGTGGTCGTGGCAACGCGTGCAATTAAACGTCTGGGCAAGCCACACCGTCGCTGTCGTCTCCACGCGGTCCGCAGTGTATTCGGCCAAAAATTCCTCCGGAGTGATCCCCCCTTCCTCGTTGATCATGTGGTTGCGGTGGAAGCCGGTGGCGATTCGCTGATCGCGCGTAGCATCCGGAAGTAGATCGCCAGCGATTTGCTCGATGGTGAACTGATCAAATCGCTTGTTTTCGTTAAACGCCTCGATCACCCAATCGCGCCACGCGTAGAGCGTGCGGTCGCGGTCCACCTGATACCCGTTCGTATCGGCGAAACGCGCCGCATCCAGCCAATCCACAGCCATCCGCTCGCCGAAATGCGGCGAAGCCAGCAGGCGGTCCACTACCCGCTCATAAGCGCCGGGTGCAGCGTCATTCACGAACGCATCCACCTCCGCCGGAGTCGGCGGCAGCCCCGTGAGATCGAGCGTCACGCGTCGGATGAGCGTGGATTTATAAGCCTCCGGAGCCGGTTGCAGTTTTTCCGCAGCCAATCGCTGGCGAATGAACGCGTCCACCGGATGTGCCGCCAGCGCCGGAGCCGCCGGCCTTTTCACCGGAAGATACGCCCAGTGGATCTGATACTCCGCGCCCTGCGCGATCCACATTCGCAGTCGATCCTTCTGCGCGGCGGTCAGCGTCTTGTGCGCCTTGGCTGGCGGCATTTGTTCATCCCGGTCATCCGAGAGAATTCTCCGGACGAGCTCACTCTTCCCCGGCTGCCCCGGCACGATCGGAAATTCGCCCGACTCCGCCGCCTTGATAGCCTCCTCGCGAACATCCAGCCGCAACTCGCCCTTGCGCACATTCTTATCCGGACCGTGGCAGTGAAAGCACGCATCCGAAAGAATCGGGCGAATGTCCCGATTGAACTCAATCTTCGCAGCCCGCGACGACTCGTCCGCGTGAGCCCCGAGCACCGTGACCGTCAGAATAAAAAGGATGCGTTTCACCGAATCCACCCGCCACATTTCATCGATCAAAGTAAACACTAAAACCGGAGCCCGCATCCCCACCGGTGTGATTAAAAGTGGATTGGTTCGCGCAGCGAAGAAAGTAGCTCGCGAGTCCCTTCGCGGCTTTTTGACTCCCGCGAAGCGGCACTTTTTCATTCGTGTCGCTTCGCGAGTGGCACGAAGCCGCGAAGGGACTCGCGGGCTACTTTTCGCTGGCGCGACCCGCAAGGAAGCCGCCTACCTTTGCAGAGAGCCGATCAGCTCATTCACCTTATCCAGCACCGCCTGAAGTTCCCCCTGCGTCGGCGGATTGCTGATCGAAATTCCGGCTCCCCGCTGTTTAGAGTGGGATTCAGAGAGGAACGGCATTGATGAACTGGGCCGGATTCTTGGGGGAACAATTACGCTGACGCGGGAGAGGAAAACGCCTACCCAAAGGAGACACCATTGGAAGCAAACGCATTATTCGA
>CAMDQC010000083.1 GCA_945905735.1 Prosthecobacter debontii
AAAATCGTGAACATCCCCATCACCAACCGCGCCGGATTCTTCGGGGATCGGAACTTCACCATCGCCCTCGCAAACGGCACGAACGGCGCGACGCTGGGCACGCCCAACAGCGCGACAGTCACCATCCAAGAGCTCGACGTGCAGCCCGCCACGCTGGCCCTCAGCGCAGCGACCTACAGCATCGCGGAGACGGGTGGAAATGCCGTCGTCACCATCAATCGCACCGGCTCCACCGCCGCAGTGAGCGTGAACTTTAGCACCACGGACGGCACCGCACTCGGTGGCACGGACTTCACCGCGCAGTCGAATGTGCAGGTGGATTTCGCCCTCGGCGAAACCAGCAAGATCGTCAACGTCGCCATCGTGAACCGCGCAGGTTTTGCGGGCAATCGCGCCTTCACCGTCGCGCTCTCCAGCCCGTCCGGCGTGGGGCAACTCGGCACGCCGAGCAGCGCGACCGTGACCATCACCGAGACGGACCCCGTCCCTCCCGTCCCCGTCGTCGCAGGCAACTACAACGGCCTTCTCATCCCCACGGGCACAGCGTCGCACAACGCATCCGGCTTGATCACTCTGAAGGTCGCCGCCGCCGGGACGTTCACGGGCAAGGTCGCAGTCGGCGGCTTCTCGTTCTCGCTAAAAGGCACGCTCGCCAGCAATGGAGATGCGAAGTTTGGCAAAGAACTGAGCGCAAACCTCGCCCTCGTCGGCAAAGCCAAACCGGTCGTCCCACTCGGCAATCTCGCACTCCACCTGGCAGCAGGGAAACTGACTGGCACGCTCGGAGCCACCGCAACGGTGGATGGCGACCTCGCGTTCTACGATGGGAAAACCAAGATCGTCAGCAGCGACTTCATCCTCGCCAACAAGGGCAAGTTCACCGTCGTCATCCCATCCGAGACGGTCTCCGCGAGCATCCCGCAAGGCGACGGTGTCGGCCTCGTGACCGTCACCGCGAAAGGTGCCGCGAAGTTCACCGGCACCCTCGCCGACGGCACGAAGTTCACCGCCTCATCCGCCCTCTCGCAGGCGAATAAAGTGTCCGTCTATGCCCTCCTTTACGCCAAGAAAGGCAGCTTCGCCGGAGCCTTCACCCTCGATACCCTTCCAGCCAACAGCGACCTCAGCGGCAGCGACTTCCTATGGATTCGCCCCCTGCAGACGAACGTGAAGCACTACCTCGCAGGCTGGCCCACAGGGACGAAAGTGGATGTCCTCGGCGCGAAATACGTCGTCCCCGCAAAGACGGCAAACACCAGCGTCTTCCCCGGCCTAGGCCAGACTGGCGCAGCGACCATCACATTTGCCGACGGCAAAATAAACGGCACCATCGCCAAAGGGGTGACCATCTCCACGGCGAACAAAGTCACCACGTCCGACACGACGTTCAAGCTCACCATTACCTCCTCAAGCGGCGGGCTCAAAGGCGACTTCACCCACACCGACACCACAAAGACCAAGTATGTCGGCGTCATCTTCCAAAAAGGCGCGACGAAAGGCGGCTACGGCTTCTTCCTCAGCAACGTGCCGAAGAATGCGGCCCCAGGTGAGGGCGGGGGCATGACGTTGCTCGCGAACTAAGAAACCAAACAACCCGCCGACTCGTATCCGTACGAGTCGGCGGTCGTTTGGTTTCTCCGAAACGTCACAATTGAGCCGCGCCGCTGTAACACCGGCATCGTTCTTTCAATGCGTCCGATGAACTCATTTTCTAACGCTGCAATCCGATTGATCGCCTGCTCGCTGGCTGCGGGAGTGGCGTGCGCAGAAGACGCGGAGGCATTGCCGACGCTCTACATCCGCGAGATTCGCGTGTTGGGGACGAAGGAGCTCCCGAAGATTGATGTGGAGGAGACGATATATCCATTCCTCGGGCCGGGGCGCACTTTCAAGGATGTGCAAGACGCGGCGAATGCGCTGACGAAGGCGTATCACGAAAAGGGCTACAAAGCGGCGCAAGTCCTCATCCCTGAGCAAGATGGGCGGGGCGGAGTGGTGACGCTGCAAGCCGCCGAGGGCAAGGTGGGCTCTCTGAAAATCACGGGCGCGAAATATTTTCTCCCCAGCCGCATCCGCGCACAGGCGCAATCGCTGGCACCAGGGAGCGTGATCAATTTTAACCACATCAGCCCGGAAATCGTGAAGCTGAACAAGCTCGCCGATCGTCGCGTGGAACCGAAGCTCACGCCCTCGCTAGAGCCGGGCTTTTACGACATCGAGCTGCAAGTGAAGGACACGAACCCGCTGCACGGGAGCGCGGAGCTGAACAATCGCGCTAGCATCAATACGACAGACTTACGGCTGAACGTCTCCCTGAGCTACGCGAACCTCTGGCAGCGCGGGCACACGCTCGGCGCGAGCTATCAAGTGTCGCCGCAGAACATGGACGAGATTCGCGTGCTGAACGGCTTCTACATCTGGCGCGAGCCGGAGTGGGACAGCTTCAGCCTCATGTTCACGGGCTCGAAGCAGCACAGCCACACGATTTCCCCAGCGGCGCTGGCGTCGCCATCGGGCGAGGGCGGAGTGCTTGCACCGGGCTTCACACTCGGCGTCCGGGCGATGTTTGAGCTGCCGTCGGCGGTGGGATTTTTCCAGTCGCTCTCGCTGGGCTTCGACTACAAGGCGTTCGATTCCAACAATCTCGCAGGCGGCGCATTTGCCATCGGCGATGTGCGGTATTATCCGATCAGTGCGACTTGGGATGGGACGTGGCTACACTCCCGGGAAGAGGACGGTAAGAGCGAGGAGACGGGCTCCACTTCGATGAACGTCGGGCTGACCTTCGGGCCGCGCGGACTGGGCAGCGACGAAGCCGCATTTAATAATAGTCGCGCGGGCTCGGATGGCTCGTTCGCCTACCTCCGTGGCAGCTTGGAGCATGAGCATAAGCTGGGGCGCGATTGGGAACTCGTGGCGCGGGTGCAGGGGCAGGCGACGGATTCGCCGCTCATCGCATACGAGCAATTCTCCGCAGGCGGCATGTCCACGGTGCGGGGCTACTACGAGTCCGAAGCACTCGGCGACAATGCGCTGCTCGGCACGCTGGAGCTGCGCTCGCCATCGCTACTGAAGACGAAGAAAATGGTGGGCGAAGGCGATGCGGCGAAAGAGGAATCCACCGGCAACGAGTGGCGCTTCTACGGCTTCATGGACGGCGGCTCGGTGACTTTGCAAAAGGCACTGCCGGAGCAAATCTCCAGCTACCGTATCGCCAGCGTGGGGCTCGGATCGGAGTTCCATCTGTGGGACCACTTGCACGGCGTCTTGGAGCTGGCCCTGCCGCTTACATCCATCCCCTACACACCGACGCCGGGCGTGCAATCCACCAATACCAAAGCGCACGAAACGCGCGTGAACTTCCGACTTTGGTCCGACTTTTAAGACTCTCAATACTCATGGCTATCACACGAACGAAGACCCTCTTCCCACAACTACTCATCGCACTTCTCGCGCTCTGCGCGTCCGCTTTTGCCGAAAAGCAGACGTGGTGGAACGAGGAGTGGACGACTCGCAAAGCGATCACCATAGACACCTCCGCGGCGGCGGGGAATGTGACCGAGCCCATCGGCGGCGCGACAGTTCTGCTGCGCTTATTTGAGGGCAACTGGCCCCTGGGCGCGAAGGAGGATTTGAGCGACCTGCGGTTTGTCGCGGAGGATGATAAGACGGTGCTGCCGTTCCACGTCGAGAAGCTCGACCTCACGCTCATGGAGGCGCTCGTGTGGGTGAAACTCCCAGACGTGAAACCGAACGCGAAGACCGTGTTTTGGATGTATTTCATCTCGCTCGACCAAAAGGCCACGCGAGCCGAAGACATGAAGGGCAGCTACGACAGCGACGCGACGCTCGTCTTCCATTTCAGCGAGTCCGGCAATCCGAGCGATTCGACAAAGAACAATAACGCAGGAGAGTTGCCGCCGACGCCATCGGGAGGCTCATTCATCGGCGGCGGCGCTTCCTTGAATGGCAAAGACGCCGTGCCCATCACGCCGACGCCTTCGATTTTATGGACAGACAACGGCCCGCTGACGATCTCCGCGTGGGTGAAAGTTGCCATCGGCAAGCCCGACGCCATCATCCTCAGCCGTCGCGAGGGCACCAAATCGTTCGTGCTCGGCGCGAACGGAATGACGCCCTACATCGAGATCGGCGGGCAGCGGGCGGAGGCGAAGAATCAGCAACTCACCGCGAACACATGGGCGCACGTCGCCGTCGTATGCGAAGGCGCGAAGACCACGCTCTACATCAACGGCGAGCAAGCCACCGCGCTCGGCGTGGGGATGCCGGGGATGAACAGCGTCATCACCATCAGCGGCGATACGCAGCCCGGTGCGGTGGGAATCACCGGCGAGATCGACGAGCTGCAGATGCACAAAGTCGCGCGCCCCGCAGGCTGGGTGCTGTTCGCGGCAAACGGGCAGAGCGGCGACAAAGCGCAGAACTTCGTGAAGCTCGGCGACCTAGAGATTCGCAAGGATTGGCTGAGTTGGCTGAAGACGGGCGATTTCGCCATCATCGTGAAAAACCTCACCGTGGACGGCTGGATCGTCATCGTCATTCTAGCGGTGATGTTCGTCATCAGTTGGTACGTGATGTTTAGCAAAGTGCGCTACCTCAACGGCGTCGCGAAGGGGAATGAGATTTTCATGAAGCAATGGCGGAACGTCGCCTCCGACCTCACGATGCTTGACGATGAGGACGTAGAGCAGTCCAAGACCCTCGGCGGTCGCGTGACGAAAGAGAACGTGAAGCCCCTTCGTAAATCGTCGGTCTATCGAATCTACCACATCGGCGTGGAAGAAATCCGCCACCGCATGAAGTCCGACCGCGATCAAGGCGTCCGCCGCGGCCTCGCAGGTCGCTCCATCCAAGCCATCCGCGCCGCACTCGACGGCGGGCTCGTCCGCGAAACGCAAAAAATCAGCAGCCTCGTCGTGCTCCTCACCATCTGCATCTCGGGCGGCCCATTCCTTGGGCTGCTCGGCACCGTCGTGGGCGTCATGACGACGTTCGCGGGCGTGGCTGCGGCAGGAGAGGTGAACGTGAACGCCATCGCCCCCGGCATCGCCGCCGCGCTCCTCGCCACGGTGGCCGGTCTCGCCGTCGCGATCCCCGCGCTCTTCGGCTACAACTACATCCTCTCCCGCGTGAAGGATGCGAAGGACGACATGCACATCTTCATCGATGAGTTCGTCACGAAAATGGCCGAGTTTTACAAAGAGAAGAACAGCAATGAGTGATTCGGATTTCTCCCAATCGTCACGAATGAGACGCCTCACTGTCACAGCGGCACAGTCTATTTGACACAGAACGAAACACGACCATGCAAGTCCAAGACGATAAACCTTACGACGAAATCAACATCACCCCGATGCTCGATCTCGCCTACGTGCTCCTCGTGATCTTCATCCTCATGTGTACCGCGACGGTGCAGGGGCTGAAGGCCAGCCTGCCTCGCGGCAGCAACGCCCCGGCGAAGAAGCAAAAGGAGAACAAAATCCAATCCATCCAAGTGGATGCGCAGAACAAAATCTGGCTCAACCGCGAAGCCGTCACCCTCCCGCAGCTCGAAGCGCGGCTCGCGCAGGCGAAGGTCGAAAACCCTAAAGTCCAGGTCGTCGTCAAAGGCGAAAGCGTGAGCCGCTACGCCAGCGTCGTCGAAGTGCTCAACGTCATCGGCAAACTCGAAATCGCGCAAGTCGGCCTCGCCACCATCACCCGCTAAACCCGCCATGCAAATCCAAGACGACAAACCTTACGACGACATCAACATCACCCCGATGCTCGACCTCGCCTACGTGCTGCTCGTCATCTTCATCCTCATGTGTACGGCTTCGGTACAAGGTCTGAAGGTGAATCTCCCCGGCGGCGGCCCAGCGACCAAGAGCCTTGCGGATAAGAAAGTGAAAGCCGTCACCATCAATAACGAAGGGAAGATTTTCCTAAACACCGAGCCCGTGACGCTGGCGCAACTGGAGTCCCGCTTGGTGAAAGCCCGCGCGGAGAATCCCGGCATCCCCGTCGTGGTAAAAGGCGACGCCGTTGCGCAATATCAGGGCGTCATGGATGCGCTGAACGCCATCGGCGCAGCAGGTATTTTGAACGTAGGCATCGCAACCAAAGGAGGAGGCAAATGAACACAGACACACTCGAAAAACCCACCAAGGTCCCAAAGCCCGCCGATGACGGCTGGGGCGTAGAAGAGGAAGAGGCAACCGGCTTTAAAAAATGGGGAGCACCGCTCATCGTCGGCCTCATCAGCGCAGCCGCGATTGGGTTTGGCGTGAAGGTATTTTCCAAAGGCGACACCGGCCCAGCGAAGCGCCAGGAGACGAGTTACGTGCAGCTCAATCTCGCACCACCGCCACCACCGCCACCGCCACCACCGCCGCCGCCGGACGCGATGAAGGAAGAGAAGATGATCGAAGAGGAAAAGGAAGAGGAAACCACGCCGGACACCGCGCCCGCAGTATCCACTGCGCTCAAGGCCAGCGGCGGTGGCGGGATGACCGTGGCCTCCTCGCGCGGCGGCATCTTTGGCGGGCGCAAAGCGGTGAGCGAGCAGGCGAAATGGAAGGCGTATTCCAGCCAGATCGCGCCGCGCATCTCCCAAGCACTCCGCGACAATCCCAAGACTCGCGCTTTGAGCGGGGCCATCCCCGTGCGTGTGTGGCTCGACATCACCGGGCGCATCACCCGCGCAAAGCTCGATGTCTCCACGGGCGACGCCGCAAGAGATGCCGCCATCTGCGACATCATCGTCGCCATCCCCAATTCCCAGCCGCCGCCGGACGGAATGGTCATGCCCATCAATATGCGCATCACCGCCCGCCGCCCCAACTAAGCGCCCACTTTTTTACACACTGAATGTCACTCGAAAATACCACACCACGCGCGCACTTGGCGCTCGTGCTCGCTTCGTCTCTCTGTGCCACGGCCAACGCGGGCTCCCCGCTCAAGCTGCCACTCCCGCAAGGCCCGCTCATCGCCCAAGCCGCTCCGGCAGATGCGGCCAAGCCCGAGTTCCGCGCTGAGGGAAAACCCGTCGAAGCAGCGAAGGACGACGCGAAGCCTGCCGAGCAAGCCGCCCCGCCGCCGCCAGCCGAAGCGCCGCCAGCGGCTACTGGCCCAGCGGATTTGATGGCACCGTCCGACAACGTCACCATCAACCTGATCCGCCTCCTCGTGGAAAACGGGCACATCAAAAAAGAGCAAGCCGAAGCACTCATCAAGCAGGCCCAATCCGACGCCGCGACCGCCCGCATCCAAGCCCAGGCCGATGCGCAGACCACCGCTGTGCAAGTTGTGAAAGAGGCTGTGGATGCCCGCATCATCCCCGAAGTCGGCCCCGCGCCAGACGACGCCGTGCGCGTCACCTACATCCCCGAGATCGTCAAAAAACAAATCCGCGACGAGCTGCGCGCCGACATCGCCGCGCAGGCGAAAACGGACGGCTACGTGAATCACGCGAAGATTCCCGATTGGGTCGCCAAGTTCCGCGTGAAGGGCGACGTGCGCCTTCGCTACGAGGGGAATTACTTTCCCAGCGGCAACGATAACACCGGCGCGTTCCCGAATTTCAACAGCCTCAACACCGGTGCTCCGTTCGATGTCGCAGGCACGACTTTCTCCCCGCAGCTCAATGTGGATGCCGACCGCCAGCGCTTCCGCCTCCGCATGAGGCTTGGTGCGGAAGTAGATATGGGCGACGGCTTCACCGCCGGCCTCCGCCTCGCCAGCGGCGAAAACAACTCACCCACTTCGCCAAACCAATCGCTCGGCGCGAGCGGTGGTCAGTTTAGCAAATACGCCATCTGGATAGACCGCGCCTTCGTGAAATACGAGTCCATCGGCGAAAAGACGCACTTCACCGCCACGGGCGGTCGCACGGACAATCCGTTCCTCTCCACCGACATCATTTTCGACGAAGACCTTGGCTTCGACGGCCTCGCCATGCAGCTCAAGCACAAGCTCGCGAAGGCCACGCCATTCATCACCGTCGGCGCATTCCCCATCTTCAATTCCGACTTTCACTTCAGCAGTAACCAGCCCTCCAAGTTCCGCAGCAGCGACAAATACCTCTACGGCATCCAGCTCGGCAGCGACGTGAAGCTCGCCGAAAAATTGGACCTCAAACTCGCCGCCGCCTACTACCACTTCGACGGCACACGCGGCGAGCAGTCCACGCCATTCACCCCGCTCACCACCGCCGATGCGGGCGATACAGACGGCACCCGCCCCTCCTTTGCGCAGAAAGGAAACACCTACATCCCGCTCCGCCGCATCATCCCCAATGCGAACAACAACTTCGGCACCAGCAACCAGTTCCAATACTTCGGCCTCGGCACCGAGTTCCAGCCCATCGCCATCACCGGGCGGCTCGACTACAACGGCTTCGAGCCCTTCCAAGTCTCCATCCTCGGCGAATACATCCGCAACCTCGGCTTCGACCGCGACCGGCTCGACGCCCTCGGCATCAACACCCGCGCTCCGCAGAGCGCCGCAGGCACGCCGGGCCACTACGCAGGCGGCGACACCGCATGGATGCTCGGCATCCGCGCAGGCGCACCCGCTTTGGCGAAGCGCGGCGACTGGCAGATTGGCGGCTACTACAAGCATATCGAATCCGACGCCGTCATTGACGGCTTCACCGACTCCGACTTCGGCCTCGGCGGCACGAATATGAAAGGCTTCGGACTCTCCGGCGTCATCGCCATCACCCCCAAAGCCACCTTCGGGATCAAATGGGTGAGCGCCACGCAAATCGCCGGACCGCCCAACAAAAACGACACCCTTCAACTCGACTTCAACGGAAAATTCTAGCCATGAAACGACTCACGATTTTCACCACCGCGCTCCTCAGCGCCGCCACACTCTTCGCCGAGCCCCCCACCGGCCCATCGCCCGAATCACGACTGCGCGAACAGATCAAATCCTTGATGACCCAAGCCCGCACCGCCGAAGCCGCCCAAGCCGCACTGGCAGTAGAAAAGGCCGCGCTGGACGAGAAAGTGAAGGCATTCCAAAAGCAGGCCGAGGAAGACGCAAAAGCCCGCGCCGCCGAGAAGGAAACTGCGACCAAAGAACTCGAAGCCCTCAAAGCCGACCTCGCCACCAAGGAGAAGCAGCTCGCGGAAGAAATGGCCCTCAAAGTCAAAGCCGACGAATTCGGCAAAAAGGCAGACGAGTTCGGAAAGAAAACCGAAGCCGAACGCGCCAAGCTCGCCGGCGAAGCCGAGAGCCTCAAGCGCACCGTCGCCAGCCAGCGCGTGAAGAACGCGAAGATGTACGAAATCACCACCGAGCTTCTCGACCGCTACAGCAAGTTCGGCCTCGGCAAAGCACTCACCGCCCGCGAGCCCTTCGTCGGCGTCACCCGTGCACGATTAGAGACCATGGTGGAAGAACTCGGCAGTGCAGCAGCCGACCAGCGCATCCGCCTAGACGGCACCTCCCCAAAGCCCAGCGACGCAAAGCCGACGGAAAAAAAGCCCGCTGTCTCCAAACCGTAACTCGCGGGCCCGGAGCGTAACATGACAGCGCCAAGAACTGGGCGACCTTGTCCGACTTTCTAAGACCACCAACCATGCGCCAGCAGCCTGCTTTCTCACACTCGCCGTATATTGCCCCGGTCCCGTCGGGGCCAGCGCTTCGTTTTCGCGAGCCTCTTCGTGCTCCGAGAACGCTACCAGTGGCGCTAGGGCTCGCTCTGGCGATGCTTGCGGGAGCGCAGGCAGAGGCTGGCGACATCCTTCGCGGTGGGACTCCGCTGGGCGGTGGTGGCGGGAAAGGCGCGGGTGGGCCGCTCACACCCGCCGCACAGGCAGCCCGGCAAAATGCCAAGGATGCGCTGGCTCGCACGACGCAAGCTCTGAACTCCGTAAAGGCAATGCAGGCCGCCGCTCGCGCCGCCGCCATCGCGGGGCCGGATAAGCTCGGCGCAAATTTCGCGAACGTAACGAACGGCCTTGGTCGCGGGGGCCTCCAAGTGGCGGCAGGTGTGCCGAGAAACCTCTCGAGCCCACAGACAGGCGAAGATGCGAAGCTGTGGACGGGCGCGCTTCTCCCGAGGGAGACGAAGAAGGGCGGCGAATCGTTCGTCACGATTCAGCAGACTAAATCGCAAGCGGTCTTGAATTGGGAAACCTTTAACGTGGGAAAGAAGACGACGCTGCGCTTTGACCAATCCAAGGGCGGCGAGGATCGGACGCAGTGGACGGCGTTTAACAAAATCAAAGACCCATCCGGCAAGCCGTCGCAAATCCTCGGCAAAATCGAGGGTGACGGGCAGGTGTATGTCATCAATGCGAACGGCATCCTCTTTGGTGGATCGTCGCAGATCAATTTGCACGGCCTCGTCGCCTCGTCGCTGCCGATCAACGACGGCCTCGTCGCTCGGGGGTTGCTGAATAACCCGGATTCGCAGTTCCTTTTCTCCGCACTGCCGCTTGCCGCCGGAAAGAATGGCACGGCTGCTTTCACCCCGGTGGCCTCCGATGCACCGGGCGGGAAGTATGGCGATGTCGTGGTGCAGGAGGGCGCGCAACTTCTCAGCCCTTCCAGCGGCAGCGGCGTGGGCGGGCGCATCATGCTCGTCGGTCCGAATGTGTCGAACGCGGGGACGATTTCTACGCCGGATGGGCAGACGGTGCTCGCTGCTGGATTGCAGGTCGGCTTCGCCGCGCACTCCAGCAATGATGCGCGTCTTCGCGGCCTCGACACGTTCATAGGTGCGGTGTCTGTGCCTCCGCCCGCAACGCCTCAAGACCCACCGATTATCCCCGCGCAGAATCCAGCGGGCACGGCGAGCAATACGGGGCTGCTCGATACGCCGCGCGCGAATGCGACTCTCGCGGGAAAGGATGTCCGGCAGCTCGGCATCATCAACAGCGCCACGTCGGTATCGCTAAACGGGAGCATCAATCTCCTTGCGAATTTTGGCGCCGTGACCGTCGTCCCGAGTGGCAGTGGCTCGCCGTTTTTCGCGACTACAGGCAGCGGCACGGTAACTATCGGTGCGGATGCGGTGAACCAAATTTTGCCCGACGCGCTCGACCCAAAAACCGTCATCGGCACCCAGCTTGCGCTGCGCTCCAAGGTCGTAGTGGAAGGGCGTAATATCCACTTCGGCACGAACTCCACACTGCTCGCGCCGAATGCGGATGTGATCCTCCGCGCAGGCGAATGGCGGCCCAATGGAGAAGACCGCCAGCTCGTCTTTAGCACGGGGCAAATCTACATTGATACCGGCGCGGTGCTGAATGTCGCTGGCACCGCCGATGTCACCGTCCCCATCGCACGCAACATCCTCTCGCTGGAACTACGCGGCGCGGAGTTGGCCGACGCGCCCCTCCAGCGCAAAGGCCCACTGCGTGGGCCGACGCTGAACCTCGACATTCGCCAGCGCGGCACATTTGCCGGGCGCGAGTGGGTCGGCACTCCGCTGGGAGAAGTCAGCGGCTACGCAAATCTCATCGAGCGCAGCGTGAGCGAGCTGACGACTGCGGGGGGCAATATCACGATCACCGCAGGCGATTCCGTCGTCGTCCGTAGCGGGGCGAAGCTCGACGTGTCCGGCGGTTACGTGAACTTCGAGGGCGGAGTCGTGCAGACCACGCGCGTCATTTCGGATAATCGCGTGGTGGACATCGCGAACGCTTTTCCAGACCGGCCATTCACCGGGCTCTACGATGGCACGTTCACCAAGACGCTGCCGAAATACGGCATCTCGCAGACGTGGGTGCACCCACTTTCTATGAGCGGCGAGCACTTCGAGCCGGGCTACGTCGAGGGCAGCGCGGGCGGAGCCATCACGATCAAAAGTGCCGGATTAGCACTCGATGGCGACCTTCGCGGCCAAGTCATCGCCGGGCCACGGCAACGCACGGCACTCGCTGCACCGCGACTGAGCACGCTGGCGCTTACGTTTGAAAAACAGGACAGCACCAGCGCCCGCACCCCGAGCCCGGACTTCTCGCCGACGCCTGCAAACATCACCTTCCAAGCGGGCGTGCTCTCTACGCCCGGAGAGTTCCGCGTGGATGCCGCTGGGCACGCTGCGCCGCTCGGTGTGGAGCGACTCGCGCAAGTGCTGCTGTCGCCGGAGCTTTTCACCAGTGCGGGGTTTGGCTTTGTCACGGTCATCAATTCCGATGGCGAACTGAGCGTCCCCGAGGACGTGGAGCTGAAGGTGTCCGCACGCGGCGGGCTCACCATCACGGGCTCGAATATCAACGTGCAGGGGAAGGTCTCCGCGCCCGGTGGCGCGCTCTCATTTACCGCGTATAACATCACGCCTTACACGGACCAGACGACGCCTGCGGGGACGCCGATTAACACCACGCCAAATATTGGGCGCGGGACGTTCACGCTCGGCCCCAGCGGCAGTCTGAATGTAGCCGGGCTCGTCGTGGATGATCGCCCGCTGGCGAAGGCCCCACTCGGCCAACCGCTCGCAGCGGACGCCGGGAGCATCGCCATCGCGGGATATAATGTGGACTTGTCGGCGGGCAGCGCGCTGGACGCCTCGGGCGGCGTGCTTTTCGACCGCAGCGGGCGGCGCACGTATGGCGCAGGCGGCGGCATTTCGATCAAAGCGGGCAACGATCCGAGGCTCACGCAAGTCCTCGGTGGCACGCTCACGCTCGACGCGAAGCTGTCCGCATTTTCTGGCGGGAAGGGCGGCTCGCTTGCCATCCAAGCACCGAGCATCCAAGTCGGCGGCGAGGTCGGCGCGACGCTCAACACGCTGCTCCTCCAGCCCGAGTTTTTCAGCCAAGGCGGGTTCACGAGTTTCGCGCTCACGGGGCTCGGTGAGGCGGTGAAAGGGAGCACGACAGAGTTCATCCCAGCAGTCGCCATCACGGCAGGGACGCAGCTCAAGCCTATCGCGCTCAATTCGCTCGCCGTTCCTTATGGGCCGGGGCTGGAAGGCGCGGAGCTGCGCCCCATCCTCAGCCCGCAAAGTCTTCGCACGCCCGTCAGCCTTTCGTTTAATGCGCCGGGGCTGCGTGATGATCAAAACGGCAATGCCCTCGTCACTCGCGGCGACATCGTCGTGGGCGTGGGCGCACACATCGAGACGGACCCACGCGGCTCCGTGTCGTTCACCGGGGAGACGGTTTCCATGCTCGGCAGCGTCGTGGCTCCCGGCGGGCGGATCAGCATCAGTGGCTCGCGGAATCTCAGTAGCGCATTCTTGGAATCCGCGAAGAGCCTCACCAGCGTCCACCTTGGTTCGGAGGCACTTCTCTCGACACGCGGCACTGTCCTTTACACCCCGAATCTTTACGGCTTCCGCACCGGCTCTGTGCTGCCCGGCGGGCAGATCAGCATCAGCGGCAACATCGTCGCGGAGACCGGAGCTGTGCTCGATGTGTCGGGTGCTTCCGGCATCATTGACACGCTCAAACCGATGGTGGAGCTGGGCGGCAATGTCACCGGCCTCTCCGTCGTCCCGCTCAACAGCGGAGTGAACTCCGCGCTTTATACGCAGGAGTATGTCGCGACCCGATTCGATAGTGACGCTGGCGATATTTCGCTCACCGGGGGGCAGCATCTGTTTATGGATGCCACGCTGCTCGGCGCAGCGGGCGGGCCTACTGCGCTCGGCGGCACGCTCACGGTTTCTTCGGACCGCTTTTTCCCCGTCGGCACGGTGAAGAAACCGACGGATGTGACGCTGCGCGTGACGCAAAGCGGGCCGACGCTACCGGCAGCTTTCGCAAAACTCGGCGGCTCGGCGATTGGGCTCGGCGTGGAAGGAGTGGCCAGCCACGGCTATTTTGCAGCGGATACATTTTCGCGCGGCGGCTTCGATTCACTCACGCTCCGGGGCACGGTCGAGTTTGCCGGGCCGGTGAGCATCGCCGCGCGCCGCACGCTTTCCGTCGCGGATGCAGGCGTGCTTTACGCGGATGCCGCCGTGACGCTGAAGGCGCCATACGTCACGCTCGGGCAGCCGTTCCTCGCGCCGCTGGCGTTTGGCTCTGCGCCGCGCACGCCATTCCTCGATGGAGCCGGGCAGCCCGTCAGCGTGAAGCCGACACACGGCACGGGCGAGCTGACGGTCATCGCGGACCTCATAGATATTGGGAATCTATCGCTCCAGAGCTTAGACACCGCACGCTTCATCGCCGACGGCGGCGACATCCGTGGAAATGGAACGCTGGAAGCAGCGGGGCACATCGCACTGCGGGCCGCGCAAGTTTATCCCCCGAGCGCGACGACCTTCACCATCATCGCTGCGGACTATAAAGTGGGCAGCGAAACGCGCTCGGGCAGCATCTCCTTTGAGGCATCCGGCGTGCGCGCACTGCCGCTCTCGGCGGGCGGGACGCTGAACGTCTTCGCCTCCAACATCGTGCAAAACGGAACGCTGCGAGTGCCGCTCGGCACCATCAATCTCGGCTGGAACGGCGAGGGCGAAGCGCCCGTCAGCGCACTCAGCGGCGACGCAGCGGCGGCGACGAAGAATATCACGCTCGGCGTGGATTCCTTCACCTCCGTCTCCGCGATCAGCCCGATTGAAGGGCAAGATTTGGTCGTCCCTTTCGGCCTCAATATCAACGGCGTGACGTGGGTGGACCCCACCGGCACCGACATCACCGGCGGCGGCGTAGCGCAAAAGGCGATCAATATCGCAGGCGCAAATGTGGACAGCAAAGCAGGCTCGAGGCTCGACATTCGCGGCGGCGGCGATCTGCTCTCCTACCGCTGGGTCGCTGGCCCCGGCGGCTCGCGCGACTTGCTGGCCTCCTCCACGAGCTTCGCGATCCTGCCCGGCTACGGCGCGCACTTTTCCCCGTATGCGCCGAACAGCGCGGCCTCTGCGCTCACGGGCGATCCCGGCCTCATCAATACCGCGCTCCGCGTCGGCGACTGCATCCACCTTGGCGCAGGTGCCGGGCTCGAAGAGGGGAACTACACGCTGCTCCCCGCCCGCTATGCGCTGCTGCCCGGTGCGCGGCTCGTCTCGCTCAAAGGTGGCACGCCTATCGGCACGCTGGAGTTGCCCGATGGCTCTACGCTCGTGCCCGGCTATCGCTTCAACGGGCTCAACGTGGAGCGCACAGTCAACTCGCAGCTCTCGTGGTTTGAAGTGCTCTCGCCCGAGGCGCTCGGCGACCGCGTCGCCTACGCCAGCTACACGGGGAACGAGTTCCTCCGCACCAGCGCGCTCCAGCTAGAGGCGAAAGTCCCGCGCCTGCCGGGAGACGCCGGGCAGCTCACGCTCCAGGCGACCAGCACCATGATCCTGAATGGCCGCGTCGCAGCCGGAGCGCCGTCGGGCAGTCGCGGTGGCCTCGTGGATATTGCCAGCCCTTCGGACATCGTCATCACCGGCAAAGGCGGCACCGCAGGCCCCGGTAAGCTATCGCTCGACGCAGCGCAGCTCAGCTCATTTGGCGCGGAGAGCCTGCTCATCGGCGGCATCCGCAAAGTCGGCCCGAACTCCACCACCGTCACCGTCAAAACCGGCAACCTCACCGTGGACAACGGCGGCACTCCGCTCAACAGCCCCGAGATTATCCTCGTCGCCAACAAAGCGCTCACGCTCACGGCAGGCGCGGAGATTTTACAAACGGGCACTCTACAGGCGGGCGGCGATACACTCGCGCTCACGGGCGACGGCACGCTCATCCGCGTGACGAGCGATGCGGACGCTCGCACCACGCGCACCGGGCTCGGCGGCTCCACCGAGCCGCGCATGACCATCGGCGCAGGCGCACACATCGCGGGTGCAAATGTGACGCTCGATTCCACCTACGGCACCTCGCTTGATCCGAGCGCCCGGCTTGATGCCAACGTCATTGCGCTTAACAGCGGCCAGATCAGCATCCAGCTCGAAAACCCCGGCGTGCTCAACGCCACGGACGGCCTCGTCCTCGGTGGAACCGCGCTCGCGAGTTTGGAAAAATCGGGCTCGGTCTCGCTCCTCAGCTACTCCACGTTCGACATTTACGGCACCGGCACTTTCAACATCGCGGGCACGCTGGCGCTCCACGCCAGAGCGATCCGTGGCTATAATAACGACGGCGGGACGACCACGATCTCCGCTGGCGCACTCATTTTAGACAACTCGGCAGCGGCCACCTTCGCAGCGGCACCAGGCACCACCAGCGGCGCGCTAGAGCTAAAGGCGGGCACCATCACGCTCGGCAAAGGACAGCTCTCCATAGACCAATACGCGGTGGTCAATCTCTCCGCATCCGGCGGCATCCTCGCCACAGGCAACGGCGGGCTTTCCGCGCAAGGCAACATCGTCGCGGAGACGCCCATCATCACCGCTGAGCGCTCCGCAGTGCATGGCATCACGGCGGGCGGGGAGCTTCGCATTGATGACGCCGGAGCAGCCACAGTCCAAGGCGGCCTCGGCGCTTCGCTCACGCTCCAAGGCAGCAGCGTATCTATCGGCAGCGACATCAGTCTGCCTAGCGGCCTACTCACCGTCCGCGCCACCACGGGCGATGTCAGCATCGACGGGCGCGTGAACCTCAACGGCACCGAACAATCCTTCTACGACCTCACCCGTTTCACCGGCGGCGGCGAAGTCCGCCTCACCGCCGACAACGGCTCGGTGAATATCAATGCCGGAAGCATCATCAGCGTCTCCGCGCCCGGCGGCGCGGATGCGGGCAGCCTTACCATCAGCGCGCCGAAGGGCTCATTCACAAACGCGGGCGAGTTTGTCGGCAAAGCCGTCGCTGGCGGGCGCGGCGGGACATTTACCCTCGATGCGGGCATGCTCGCGGACTTCACCGCGCTGCAAGTCTCCCTCGCCACCGGCGGCTTCAGCGAAGCGCAGAACTTCAGGATTCGCACCGGCGATGTCGCCATCGGCGGCACGGTGAAAGTGAACGACTTCCGCCTTTCCACCGACACCGGCAGCATCACCATCAGCGGCACCGTGGATGTCTCCGGCCAGCACGGCGGCAACATCGCGCTCCTCGGCGGCGGCAGCGTCATCATCTCCGGCGCGCTCGACGCGTCTGGGCAGGATTTCAGCGCGGCTGGCAAAGGCGGCAGCATCTCCCTCGAAACACGCGGGCTCAACGCGGGCGTCGTGGACATTCAAAGCGGCGCGACTATCGACCTCGGCGTCGCCAGCGCAGACGCAGACAGCCAAGCATACGGAAGATTCACCGGCACCCTGCACCTCCGCGCACCGCAAAACGCCGCCAGCACCGACCTCAGCCTCGCCCCGATCTCCGGCACCATCACCGGCGCATCCGCTATCATCGTGGAGGGCTACAGGGTCTTCACGCCCAACGGCGGCAACATCACCATCGGCACGCAGACGCTGGTCTCCAACAACGGCAAAACATTCGTCGGGGCAGACGGCACCGCCAGCGCGACCTACGGCACCATGCTCGCCCGCGTCCTCGGCGCGAACACCGTGCTCGACCCCGTTCTCAGCATTCGTCCCGGCGCAGAAATCGTAAGCACCACGGGCAATCTCACGCTCGGCAATGCGACCACTTCCACCTACGCGAACGACTGGAACTTGGCCACGTTCCGCTTCGGCACAAAGCACGCGCCCGGCGTGCTGACGCTCCGCGCCTTTGGCAACATCAGCCTCTTCAACACCATCAGCGACGGCTTCCAGACTGCTGCGTGGGATGCCACCCTGCTCTCGCAAAACACCTCGCTCTCGGCCAACGCGCAATCGTGGTCCTACCGCTTCACCGCAGGCGCAGACCTCGCAGCAGCGGACTTCGCGCAGGTGCGCGCACTCAGCACGCTCGCGGCAGATAGCGGCTCCATTTTACTCGGAAAAGACGCGGGCAACGGAGTCTCCGTCACCCCCGGTACCATTGGCGCGACGACCCCCAACTCCATCGCAGTCAGCAACGCCTACCAAGTCATCCGCACGGGCTCCGGCGACATCAGCATCGCCGCAGCGCGCGACGTGCAGCTCCGCAATCAATACGCCTCCATCTTCACCGTCGGCACGAAATTGCAGAATGCCAGCACACTGCCAAACGGCGGCGCATTCGACGTTCCCGAGCCGATGATCTCCGGCTCCCAAGGCACACTCGTCGCATCCAATCTCGGCGTGGATGGGCGAGGCGGCGTGACGGCCACCGCGCAATACTCCGTGGCCGGCGGCAACGTCTCCGTGACCGCGCAAAACGACATCGTCCACAACACGAAGCTCGGCGGCGTAGTCAGCGCGGATTCCACGCGGCAGATGCCCACAAGCTGGCTCTACCGGCGTGGAAATGTGGACGCGCTCACCGGCGAATTCGCCACTTCCCTCACGGGGTCGAGCGTGGACTCGACGACTTGGTGGGTTGATTTCTCGAACTTCTTCGAGGGCGTCGGCGCACTCGGCGGCGGCAATGTCTCGCTCATCGCCGGGCGCGATGTGGCAAACGTGGACGGCGTCATCCCCACCAACGCGCGCATGGCCAAAGGCATACCCGACGCCGCGAATCTCGTGGAACTCGGCGGCGGCGACCTCACCGTGCGCGCGGGGCGGAATATTGACGGCGGCGTTTACTACGTCGAGCGCGGCCACGGCGCGCTCGATGCCGGCGGCGAGATCACCACGAACCGCACACGCACGCCTTCGCTCGGCATCATCACCGACAACTTCGCGCCAGAGCAGACGTGGCTACCCACGACGTTCTTCCTCGGAAAAGGCAGCATCGATGTGAACGCGCGCGGCAACGTGCTCATGGGGCCCGTCGCGAATCCGTTCCTCCTCCCAGCCGGGTATTACAATTCCATCCGCTACAAATCCTACTTCTCCACGGTTGCGGCGGAGTCTGCGGTGTCCGTCACCTCGCTGGGCGGCGGAGTCACGCTGCGGCTGGAGGCCACCCCGGTGTCGCTCCAGAGCGAAGAATCCGAGCCGATCCTCATGACGTGGTATCGGAAGCACATGCAGTTCGGAAAAGATGCCAGCGTGTTTTCGACCGCGAACTATCAGCCGTGGCTTGCGCTCAATGAGACGAACACCGCAGCGTTTAAGACCGCGTTCAATTTAATGCCCGCCACGCTGCGAGCCTCGGCATTCAGCGGCGACATCAACGTCGTCGGGAAGCTCACTCTCGCACCTTCCGCAAAAGGAACGCTGGAACTCCTCGCGAATGGAGCCGTGAACGGGCTCAACATCGCAGGCCGCAACACCGTGGAGGGCACGCCGACGAATCTCTGGGTTGCTGGCAGCGTCGTCCTCTCCGATGCGTCGCCGACTTCCGTCCCCGGCGCAGCCGCACCGCTTGGCTTCCTCTCCACCGTCCCCGCGGGCACGAACCCCGTCACCACGGGCACCGCGTTTTACAATTCATTCAACGCGCTCTTCGCAGAAAACGGAGCACTCACCAACGCGCTCGACACCAAGCAAGCGCTCCACGCCCCCGGCCTCCTCCACGCGGGCGACGCCGAGCCATTCCGCATCTACGCAGGCACGGGCGACATCCAAGGGCTCAATATTTTCTCGCCGAAAGCAGCGAACATTTTCGCCGGACGCGACATCAGCGACATCGGGCTCTACATTCAAAATCTCGCCGATGAAGACGTGAGCGTCGTCGCAGCCGGGCGCGACATCATCGCCTTCAATGCCAACACCGCATCGCGTGTCACCGCATCGAGCGCGGGCAATGCCATCACCTCCTCTAGCGCGCCGCGCGCAGGCGATCTGCAAATTTCCGGCCCCGGCACCCTCGAAGTCCTCGCCGGGCGCAACCTCGACCTCGGCGTCGGCAAGAGCAACACGGACCGCACCGGCCTCGGCCTTGTGAGCGTGGGCAATGCACGCAATACGAACCTCCCGTTTGCGGGGGCGGACCTCGTCGTCGGCGCAGGCATCGGGCCCGCCACCGGCCTCGGCACAGGCGCGCTCGACTTTAAGACCTTCGTCGCCGACATCCTCGCCGCGCCAGCCGCGACGCGCTACGCGGAAGAACTCGCCACCATCATCGGCGGAAGCGGCGCAGCGACAGACTTCGAGAGCCTCCCCGAGAAGCAACAGCACCTCGCAGCGTTGCAGATTTTCTTCCTCATGCTCCGCGACGCAGGGCGCGACCACAACGACCCCGCAAGCCCCGACTTCGGCAGCTACGCAGGCGGCTTCAAAGCCATAGACACGCTCTTCCCCGGCACGAGCTGGAAGGGCGACATCTCCCTCACCTCGCGGCAGATCAAGACAGCGGCAGGCGGCGACATCAGCATCTTCGCACCGGGCGGGAAAATTATCGTCGGCTTCGATGCCGGTGCGGGCCAATCGCTCGACCAAGGCATCCTCACCGAGAGCGGCGGCAACATCCACATGTTCGCAAACGACAGCGTGACGCTCGGCACCTCGCGTATCTTCACGCTGCGCGGCGGCAACGAAATCATCTGGTCCACCACCGGCGACATCGCCGCAGGCAGCTCGTCGAAGACCGTCGCCTCCGCCCCGCCGACGCGCGTCTCCATTGACCCACAAAGCGCCGACTTAAAGAATGACCTCGCAGGCTTGGCCACCGGCGGCGGCATCGGCGTGCTCGCCACCGTCGCGGGCCTCATGCCCGGCGACGTGGACCTCATCGCACCCGGCGGAGCCATTGATGCGGGCGACGCGGGCATCCGCTCCGCAGGCAATCTGAACGTCGCCGCGACCACGCTCCTTAACTCCGAGAACATCTCCGTGACCGGCGCCACCGCAGGAGCGCCGAGCGCGCCACCACCGCCACCACCACCGCCACCGCCACCACCACCGCCGCCACCGGAAAATAAGCCGCCATCTGGCGGCCAGACCGACAAGGAGCGGGAGAAAGAGAAAGACAGAGACAAGGACCGGATCGTGGAAGAAGCAGCCTCCATCTTCAGCATCGAAGTCCTCGGCTACGGCGGCGGCGAAGGGCCATCGCCGCGATAGGCTTTCAAGCGGGAAATGCCCTGCTCTGGAACCCTCTATTCATGCCATTTCCAGAGTGGTACCGACGAAGGGACTCGAACCCTTACACCCGTGAGGATACCAGATTTTGAGTCTAGCGCGTCTGCCATTCCGCCACGTCGGCCTTTTTAAAGCTGGCGAACGCTATGGAGCCATGAACCCGATGGCAAGCGCTCTGTTCATGGGATTTCACGCGACGCCGGACTTGCCTCTTTCCGCGCACTGGGCATCTTCGCGCCCCATTTTTATGACCGAGATTCCGAAGACATTTGAGCCCGCATCCATCGAAGCAAAGTGGTATGCGCATTGGGAAAATACTGGCTGTTTTGCCGCCGACCCGGCCTCGACGAAGCCTGCGTATTCCATCGTCATCCCGCCGCCGAATGTCACCGGCCAGCTCACGCTCGGGCATGTGCTGAACAACACCATCCAGGACATCCTCGCCCGCCGCGCTCGCATGACGGGGCACGAAGTCCTCTGGCTCCCCGGCACCGACCACGCAGGAATCGCCACGCAAAACGTGGTGGAGAAGACGCTGCGCAAGGAAGGCAAGATGAAGCATCGCGATGACCTTGGGCGCGAGGCGCTTGTGGGGAAAATCTGGGAGTGGAAGGAGAAATACGGCGGTATCATTTTGAAGCAACTTCGCGCGCTCGGCGCATCGTGCGACTGGTCGCGCACGCGGTTCACGATGGATGAAGACTACTCGCGCTGCGTGCAGAGCGTGTTCGTGGACCTTTATAAAAAAGGTCACATCTATCGCGGCAAACGCATGGTGAACTGGTGCCCCGCTTCGCTCACGGCACTGTCGGACGAGGAAGTGGTGCCGAAGCAGCAGAACGGTTTTCTTTACTACTTCAAAGTGGAAGTCGTGGAAGAACCGGGCCGCTGGCTCACCATCGCGACGACGCGCCCGGAAACGATCCCCGGCGACTCCGCCGTGGCCGTAAATCCAAAAGACGAGCGATACGCCGACCTCATCGGCAAACACATCCGCCGTCCGCTGCCGCTGGAAAATCAAGCGTCGCTGCCGATTGTGGGCGACGAGCATGTGACGTTCGATTTCGGCACCGGCGTGCTGAAAGTGACGCCCGCGCACGACAAGGCGGACTTTGAAATCGGCGAGCGCCACGGGCTGGAGGTCATCGACATCATGCACCCAAACGCGGTGATGAACGAACTCGCAGGCAAGGACCTCGCGGGCCTGGAGCGCTTCGCTGCGCGCAAGCGGGCGGTGGAGATGCTGAAGGAAGCGGGCGTATTGGAAAAGGAAGAGCCGTATCAAAACAACGTCGGCTACTCAGAGCGCGCCGATGTGCCAATCGAGCCGCGGCTCAGCGAGCAGTGGTTCCTCAAGTATCCGAGCGTGGACGCGTCGAAAGCATGTGTCGCGGGTAGGGTGGGCGTCCCGCCCGCCGAATCCGGCGTCTCGTCGGATTCATCGAACGTCGGTGACGGTCATTCTGCAAACAACCCATCCCGTGATTC
>CAMDQC010000084.1 GCA_945905735.1 Prosthecobacter debontii
GGCGGGCTCAAAGGAGCGCGCTGGGCTATCCTCGGCAACGAATGGACGCGAAGCGAAGCGCAGCAAAAAGAACGCAAAACCCTCCGCGAAGAATACCCCAAACTGGGCCGCGCCCTCGGCCTCCGCGAAAGCCTTCAAGACGTGCTCGCCAGCGCCGACGAAGACAGCCTGCGGTGGTGGTGCGGCTGGGCCGCGAGAAGCCGCCTAGAACCCTTCCAAAAGCTCGCCCGCACGCTCAAAAGCCACTGGGAAGGCATCCTCGGCTTCTTCCAAAGCGGCATCACCAGCGCCGCCATAGAAGCTATCAACGGCAAACTCCAACTCGCCAAACGCATGGCCCGAGGCTTCCGCAACTTTGAGTTCTTCCGAGCCATCTCCTACCTCAAAGCCGCCGCTCTCAACCTCAATCTCCCCTCCCTCAAACCCTCATGATTCTACCCACTCAAAACAGCGATGAGCCCTAAAAAGGGCAGGTAAACCAATTCCGAGCCTCCATTGCTCGGATCGCAAATTGAACAGGTTTTCATCACGCCCAGCTATGCACTCACGATTCGGCATACTCACCATCCTCGTTCTCGCCGGTATGGCGGTCAATTTGTCGCCATCGCGCTTTCCAGGCTTCTATTTCGTCTTTTTCGCATGAACCACTTTCCCATCGAACCGCCGTGGCAGGCCATCCGCGAATGGATTCCGGACGACGATACGGAGCCGAGCTTCGACTATTCGACAAGCGCCCGGAATCCGGCAAGCTGGTCGAGACCCCCTCGAAAACGGTTACACACTCGTTCTCGACGGCGATTGAGGTTACGGAGCGCACCGAGCCAGAAAGATCCGCTGCCAGAAAGAATGCATGGCAAAGCTGAGCGGACGGATATAGTCTGAAAGAACTCGATGAACAAATTTATTTCATTGCGAGCGCAGAACAGCCGGAGATTTTTTTCCTGGAACCGCGCGGAACTCCCCATTCGTCCTTCATCCTTCCGAATTCAACCTTCCTTCACCCGTCGCCCGACATGTCCACTCGCTCCCTGACGCCCGTCCACGTTCTGACCGTTTCCGGTGCGGCGGGCGCGAAAGCTATTTCTTAGCAGAGATGAAAACAGACACCCGGCTACATCCTCTCATCCATTTCCTGCTGGCGTTCACATTTTGCGGCAGCACCGTAGCTTCCGCCGCAGACTTCTACGTCGATCCTGTTTCCGGAAATAATGCGAACAACGGCACGTCCCCCGCCACCGCGTTCAAGACCTTGGAGAAAGCGCGCCAGGCGGTGGATTTAGTCAATGCGAGCATGACGGAGGACATCACCGTCCATCTTCGCGGTGGCATCCACCGCCTTTCCTCGACGCTGACGCTGGGACCGGCGGATTCGGGAACGAATGGCTTCGATGTGGTGTATCGGAATTACGGAAGCGAAGTCCCCGTCATCAGCGGCGGCGTCGATCTGTCAGGCGGGTGGGTGCTTCATGATGTGGCGCAGAACATCTACAAGAAGACTGGGGTCAACTTCCCGTTCCGGCAGCTCACTGTGAATGCATCTTCGGCCATTAGGTCGAGAACGCCGAATCAAACGAATGCGGACACGCTCGGGCCGTATTTTACCATAGTCGGAATCAGCTCCGCGAACCAAGAGGTGTTCGCGAATCGGGCGGACGTCGAAGGGTGGAGCGGTGTCGCCGGCCTCGCCAACGTCGAAATGGTCATGCACCCGCACTGGTATCAATACCGCGGGAGAATCGACCCCGTTGCTTCCTACCAAAATGCCACCCAGGTCCGTTTCAAATTCCAATCGCCTGAGAACGGTTCGATTTTTGCGAAAGGCGACGATTTCTGGAATAGTGCTACGTATCCTGTTCCTTACTTTTTCGAAAACTCGATCGATTTTCTCGATGCCGAGGGCGAGTGGTTCCATGATACCGCCAGCTCGACACTCTACTACAAGCCGCGCCCGGGTGAATACATGCCCACCGCCACCGTCGAAGCGCCAGTGCTGGAAAGGCTGATCCAGATAACCGGCGGGTCCTCCAGCAACAAGGTGCGTAATGTCCGCTTCGAAGGGCTTACATTCACCCAGACTGGCTGGAATGGCCCCAGCACCAAGGGTTCCGCCATGACGCAGGGTGCCAGGGAGCTTGTCCAACCCTTTGCGAAGCATGGAGCGATCACGGCGCAGTATGCCGACAATGTGGAGTTCGCTTTCTGCAAGTTCCGGTTCCTGGGCTTTACTGCCATTTCCTATGTGAAGGGAGTCACGGGCGGCTCCATCCGCAACTGCGAGTTCCGTTGGCTCTCCGGGAACGGCATCGTGATTCATGACGATGGCAATGCGAACCCGGCCGAGGGTGATACCTGCCAAAATATCCGGATCGTGAACAACGGCATCAGCCGGATCGGCCAGCAATACAGCAACGGCATCGGCATCGTCAGTTATTTCGTGAAACGAATGCTCATCGCGGACAATGAAATCTCTTACGGCCCCTACATGGGCACCCAGACGGGAGGGCAGGCCGGAGACCACATCGATGTCGGGATGAAGGACAACATCCTGAGAAACAATTACGTGCACCATATGATGCAGTTCCACGACGACGGCGCGGCGTTTTACACGTTGGGCCGCCAGCAAGGGACACATGTCGTGGACAACTGGGCGGACACGATCCAGGAGGCCTTGCTCACTGGCAGTTATCCGGTGGCCGGGATCTATGCGGACAACTATTCGGAATTCATCACCTTCGAGCGAAACGCCAACGTGAATTGCTCTAGGGCCATCAACCAGAATACCGGCGGCGGCGTGCAGAACATTCGGTTGATTAACAACTACACCACGGCGGACCCGGCCATCACGGGTTATGCGGGACGCAAGGCGAACTATGTCTGGCCAACCAAGATCGAGGCCGAGAGCATGACAATCTCGGGAGGAACCTCCGAGTCCGGAGTATCATCCTACTCGAACGATGCGGGGATCACTTTCAGCGCGGCTGGAAATCTCAGCACGACCTTTGCCGGTGCGGCGGGCACCTATAATCTCCACGCGGCCTATGTCACCGGGGACAGCGCCGCGGCGAGTTACGTGCTGCGCGTGAACGGAGCGAGTGTTGATTCGTGGACCGCAGAGCTGACCCCGACTGGCACGGGACTTCAAATCCGCCATCGGATCAAGCGTGCGGTCACTCTGCCAGCCGGCGCTGTGATTCGGCTCGATGTCACTCCCGTTTCCGGGACTCCGGCCAAGGTCGATTACGTGGAAATCTATGGCAGACAACTCGCCGGGCCCCTCGCACCCGAAGGCCTGACCGCGAGCGCTGTTTCCGCCACGAAAATCGCACTGGCCTGGGAGGGCTGGACGGGGGATGCAACGTCTGCAACGTACGACATCTTCCGAGCGACTTCGCTGGCTGGTCCGTTCACTAATATTGCTACGGGAGTCAACGGCACGACCTGGATGGACTCGCGCTTGGTGCAAGGCACTCCGTATTTCTATAAGGTCACGATGACCACTGCCCTGGGCACGAGCCCGGCCAGCCAGACCGTGAGTGCCACTCCTCAACCGTTTTCCGGCATTAGCACGCTGGAATCCAGTGCTGATGCCTATGTTCGGGCAGGCACCAGTGCCACATCCAACTTCGGCACTGCGACGCAACTCGTCGTCAAAAATGCCACCACCGCCGACAATTATCGGAAGGCATACATTCGCTTCGATCTTACCGGGCAAGACATACACGCCACGCCGAACGCTTCACTGCAGTTCGCAGTCGCGAGCGCTTGGGATGATGCGACGCCATGGCAGGTCTATGGATTGAAAAACGCGGACGCAGGGGAATTCTGGGTCGAGAGTACCATCACGTGGAACAACGCACCGGCGAACACCACAACCTCGGGAGATGCGCTCGTCAGCAGCCGGGTGGTGTTGCTTGGCACGCTTGCCACCACCGGAGCTCAACCATTGGGGAAAGTGCTGGAGCTGCGGTCGGCAGCCCTTGATGCCTTCCTTTTGGCGGATACCGACAACAAGGTGTCATTCATTCTGACTCGCACCAGCACCCTATCCGGCAACTCCATCGTGGCATCCCGGGAAAGCGACACGTTCGCCGCTCCGTCACTTGAATTCGACAGGCTCGTGCTCGAAGACAATGCCAACACCCAGCGATATGAGAGTTCCACGACGGCGACCACCAACACCATTTCCAACTTCACCGTCCCCAGCGGCAGCTACCGCAAGCTGGTGCTGACCGCCAGTTGGGAACAAGGGAATCCGGCGAGCATCAGCGCGACTTGGAACGGGAGCCAGAACTTCACGACGGCGGTGAAATCCGCATCCGGCAGAAACGCGGCCATCCTCTACCTCGACGACCCGACCCCGGGCACCGGCAACATCGTCGTGACCTTCGCTGCGGCCACCCAGTCACGCGTCGGCGTGCTGAGCATGGCTGGCGCCGCGCGTGGTGTGGCAAGAACCTCGACCTCTTCCGGCGTTTCCGGCAGCTTGGCCGTCCCGGTAAATGGGAGCCTCGTGACCGGCGTTTACACGTCCAACGGCTTACCCACGATCACCGGCCCCTTCGCCAGCACCCTCTATAACGGCGATTCGGGTTCGTCCGCCGGTAACGCGGGCTACCAGATTGTGCAAACGGCGGGACTCGCCGATTACCCTTGGACGGTCAGCGCCCCGTCAGCCGACAACAACGCGCTCGCAGCCGTCGTGCCGGCGACTGCCGCGCCGGTCATCATCACCACCAACCCGGCGGACAATGCGACTGCGGTGCCGATCGATGCCAATCTCGTCGCAACCTTCAGCGAACCCATTGTGAAAGGAACCGGCACGATCACCATCAAGAGAACCTCTGACAACAGCACGGTACAAACTTTCAACGCGGCCTCGTCCTCCGCACTCACCTTCAGCGGCCAAACGCTCACGATCGATCCCACCACAAACCTTGCCTCCGGGGCCGGCTATTATGTTCTGATCGACTCCGGCGCGGTCGTTGATACCTCGGGCGGAGACGCCTTTGCGGGAATCTCCGCCCCGACCGCGTGGAACTTCACCACCAGCGCCCCCGTCAACACCTTCGCCAACTGGGTTTCCAACCCCGCCTTCGGGCTCGCCCCCGCCGACCGGGATTTCTCTGACGACCCCGACGGCGATGGGATCCCCAACGGCGCGGAGAATTTCTTTGGCACCAATCCGGGCAGCCCCACGCAAGGACTGATCGCAGGCCTCAAAAGCGGCAATACATTCACCTTCACTCACCCGCAGAATGCCAGTCCCGCCGCCGACCTCACCGCGACCTACCGTTGGTCCACTGACCTTGCCGCCTTTCACAACGGCGGCGTTACGAGCGGCGGAACTACCGTGAGTTTTGCAACCCAGCCGAGCACACCGGTGGCGGATACAACCACCGTCACCGCCACAGCGACAGGAACACTACCCGACCGTCTTTTCATCCATGTCATAGTCACAGTGCCCTAATCGCTGTCCGACGAATGCCCCCAACTGATCAGTCCTCGCCCTGCCAAGAATGCGGGCCTTTGAGACTTCGCTCCAGCAAGCGTCGATGCTTTGTGATGCGACCGCTGACTCGCTTCCTCCAAGGGCGAAAGCTTGATGCTTTTAGTCAGCGCGGAAACGGAAACGGGGTCATCGCGCCAAGATAAAGACAGACAGAGAGGAAACTAAAACATGTAAACAAAACGAAGTGAGAGTGAAACTCTGAGAAGGAGCCCGGCAGGTAGAAATCCTGCCCGGAAAAAGCGTCCAACATCGTCCACCCATACCCTTTCCCTCTCTCCACAGGGTTCGCCTTGTGGCGGTCCCCAAACAACTGGTCCCTTCCTGTAGGAATTGTGTGGTTCAAAGTGGACCGCGCACGTGTGCCTCTGGGAATGCGGCGGTTCCAGTTTACCTGTATTTCAGCGTAGTTGCCACGGTCTGTGCGGGCTGCTAAAGGGGGCAGGTAAACCAATTCCGAGCGTCGATTGCTCGGATCGCAAATTGAACAGGTTTTCATCACGCCCAGCTATGCACTCACGATTCACATTCGGCATTCTCACCATCCTCGCTTTCGCCGCTATGGCGGTCACTGCTGCCGTCGGGCTGTTGCTGATTCCCGAGGAGTTTCAAAACGACAAGTTCAAGCTCAGCCTTGGCGCGGTGCTCTTCGCGGAGCTGCTGTGCTGGCTCTTCTGCGCGGTGATTCCGGCTCCGAGCGGATTGCAGGCGCGGGGTCTTTTCGAGGGCGGGAGCACTATTGCGACGAGCGGCTATCTCTTCGCGACTCTGATTCTAGCGGGGATTGCGATGATGGGATTTAGCTTCAAGTTGCTACTCGTTTTCCACCTCGTCACGTTTCTGATTCTCCTTCTGATCATCGGCATTTTTCTCGTTGGTGGCGAGTCGGCGAAGCACGCGGATGAGAGTGAAAAATGACCCGACTTGCCACTCCCAGTCTGCGGGCTATAACTCACGCACATGTCTGATCTAGCCCATCTTTTGGCGAATAACCGTGAATGGTCCGAAGCGATCCGAGCGAAAGAGCCGGATTTCTTCAAACAACTCGAAGGCGTCCAGAAGCCCGAGTATTTGTGGATTGGTTGCTCAGACTCTCGCGTTCCTGCCAATCAAATCACGGGCCTTCTGCCCGGTGAAGTCTTCGTTCATCGCAACGTGGCGAACGTAGTGGTGCATACGGACTTAAACTGTCTCTCCGTCATCCAGTTCGCCGTGGAGGTGCTGAAAGTAAGGCACGTCCTTGTGGTCGGGCACTACGGCTGTGGCGGTGTGTTGGCCGCGCTGAGTAACCGCAGGCTGGGCCTCATTGATAATTGGCTGCGGCACATCCAAGACGTGCGTAACAAGCACGCGCAGCTTCTGGAGAGATTCCCGGAAGAGGAGCGCCACGACCGCTTGTGCGAACTCAACGTGATCGAGCAAGTATCGAACGTCTGCGCGACGACCATTGTGCAGGAAGCGTGGGAGAAGGGCCAAGACCTCACGGTTCATGGCTGGGTCTATCGGCTATCCAACGGGCTCATTCGGGACCTAAAAGTGAGCGCGGAGTCCAAAGACGGAGCTGCAACAAATCACCAGCGAGCGATCATCGAGTTCGGAACGCACCGGTAGCGCGACCGCTTCGCGCGCCACGGGGGGAAGTCTTCTTATTTGAAGAGATTCTCGAGTTCCGCGTTCCGTTTGTCGGTGTTTTGCTGCACCTCGCGGAGCTTCGATTTGGATGCGGCACCCACGTTGAGACGACCGATGGTATCTTTTGCATCGGCTGCCTCGGCCACTTTGGTTTTCGGGAACAGTCTGGTGTATTCAGCCATGAGTTGGCCTCGATGCTGAAACCCAGCGAAGCCGGCTCCGGCGAGCATGAGAACTAGGATCGTTTTACGGATTCGGCCGACGATGATGGCGCGCCGTAAGCGGCGGAATTCTTCGGCTTTTTGGGTTTCCACCTCGCCGCAGTATTTCTGCATGAGGTCGTCGAATTGGTTGTCTTTCATACAAAAGTTGACGGTAGCAATGCTCGTGCCCGTAATGATCATCTGTGTTGGAAAAATCTGCGTTCTTTTGCTCTCACGCTTAGACGGGACTCTGCGGCTTCAAGTTGAGCCAACGATTAAGCAAGAGAATCACTTCGACACGACTACTCGGGGAAGGTGCGTGACACGTGTGGTGGTGGCATGAAGACTCCGAGGTGTGGCGGGAATTATTCCAAACGAAATCATCGAGCAGGTTGCGGCGGCGAACGACATCGTCGAGGTAATCGGCTCGTACTTTCCACTCAAGCGGATGGGCTCGATGTTCAAGGCGTTGTGCCCTTTTCACCAAGAGCGTTCGCCGTCGTTTTCGGTGAACCCGCAACGGCAGATTTTCAAGTGTTTCGGCTGTGGGGCAGGCGGGTCGGTGTTTCGGTTTGTGATGGATTACGAGCACATCGAGTTCCCCGCTGCGGTGAGGAAGCTGGCGGAGAAGGCGGGTATCCAGATTCCCGAAACGCAGATGTCGCAGGGCGACTATGAGCGGCTGGATTTGCGGCGTCGGCTGCTGGGGCTGCACGCGGAGGCGGCGGACTTTTTCCACACGCAGCTCATGCGCGGGAAGTCGGCGGACGGGGCGAGAGAGTATCTGAAAAAGCGCGGGCTGTCTGCGGATGTAGCGAAGTCGTGGAAGATCGGGTTTGCGCCGGATTCGTGGGATGGCTTGCTCCAGCACGCGGAGTCGGCGGGCTACTCGCGCGACGAGCTGACGCAAAGCGGGCTCTTCTCGGGCGGGGAGGACAACGGGCGGATTTTCGACCGGTTTCGCGGGCGGGTGATGTTCCCGATTTGCAACGACACGGGCGAGGTGATCGCGTTCAGCGGGCGCGTGCTTTTTGCAGAGCAGAGCCCGGCGAAGTATGTGAACTCGCCGGAGACGCCACTCTTTACCAAGGGCGCGGTGCTCTTCGGGCTGCACAAGGCGAAGCGCGCGCTGATTGATAAAAAGCAGGCCATCGTGTGCGAGGGGCAGATCGATCTCATCACTGCTTTCGAGAATGGCGTGCAGAACGTCATCGCGCCGCAGGGCACGGCATTCACGGACCGGCAGGCGCGCATCTTGAAGCGCTACGTGGACGAAGTGGTGCTGTGTTTTGATTCCGATGCTGCCGGTGAGAAAGCCGCCGAACGTTCGCTGCCACAGCTTCTCAACGAGAGCCTGCTCGTGCGTATCGCCGAGATGCCGCCCGGCGAAGACCCCGACTCGCTCATTCAGAAACAGGGCGGCGAAGCCTTCGCGGCACAGATCGCAAAGTCGCGGGATTTCTTCGATTTCCAAATCGAACGCCAGGCGCGAAAGCCGGAGTTTGCCACGCCGCGCGGGAAGGTGACGGCGGCGCGCAAGCTGGCCGAGTTTATCAGCCTCATCCCCGATGCCGTCACCCGCGAAGCCGTGGTAAATAATGCGGCGACGCGCCTCGAAATCGGGACACCAGAGCTGCGCGCGATGCTTGGGAAAAAGCCCGTTTTTTCTCACCCCGACGAGGACGCTACGCTCGACGCGCGGCTATCGGAGCCCATCCTTCTCGACGAGGCCCGGCAATGGCTGCTGCTGCTCGCGCTTCACCACCCCGTCTCGCGCATGTGGCTGCAAGCTCAGGGCTGGGAACGCGTGCTCGACGACGCCACGCCCGGCTCCGCGCTGCTGGCTAAGGTGCTGGCTGCGGACTTTCGCGCGGACGATACTGCGTCGGTGAATTCCTTCACCGCCACGCTGCCCGCAGAGGAGGAAGCCGCGCTCGCGCCCATCCTCAGCCGTCCGCTCCCCGAAGAGTCGAGAGTGATTGCCGAGGATTGCTGGCACGAGCTAGAGCGCCGCGACATCACGAAGCGCCGCCAAGCGATTGAGGCGCGCATCCGCACGCCTGGGCTGTCCATCGACGAACAGACGCGCCTTCATTTGCAAATCATCGAGATTCACCAAGAAGCCGCGCGCCTTCCCGCATCGCGCCCGCCGAAGCTGGCGATGTGACGCAGCCTACCGCAAAAACCGCCCGAGATTATCCTGCTCCCACTCGATTGCGCGTTTGTAAAAACGGAAGCTGCGCTCGCGTTTGAGGAAGCCTTCGTGGTGGACGATGCGGCGTCCGGCGCTGTCGTAGCGGTCGGGGACAAACGCGTGGAGCATCTCGTGAAAGACGACGTATTCCACATACCATCGCGGGACGAATTCGCGATCGAGCAGCGGGTGAATTCGGATGATGCGGTCTTCTTCTTGAATGCTGCCAAAGACGATCATCGCCTCGGGTTTTTTGCGACGCTTTTGCCCCCACGTAATCGTGTAGCGGCGCAAGCGATTGCCGAAGTATTGCGCGTTTATTTTGTCGAAGACCGTTTGAAGATCGAAGTAGCGGCCTTCCGTATTAAACTCGAATTGCCGCTGCACAATTTCGCACGGGATCGCGGCGTAACGCTTCGACGGTTTGCGTTTCGTGGTCGGTTTCTTTTTCGTGGTGCGCTTGGTCTTCATTCCTGTCCGAGCAAGCGTAGGTGCCGAATCCCGGCGGGCAAGCGTTACATTTCAGGGATCGAATTTTTACCGCCAGCGCTCAAAATATCCTCTAAGCGGGCGATTCGCTCTTTGAGCTTCCCGATTTGGCGAATATGAACCGTCTGCTCTTTCCATTCGGCTGCCGGAAGGGCGGGGAATCCGAGGTATATCCCGTTGGAGGCCAGTGACTTAGTGACACCTCCGCTGCCGCCTACGACCACTTTATCTCCGATGGTGAGGTGCCCGGCTGTGCCAGATTGTCCCGCTAAGGTGACGTAGTTGCCGATTCGGACGCTGCCGGCGATTCCGACGTGTCCGCAGAGGAAGCAATGCTTTCCAACCTGCACATTATGACCGACTTGCACGAAATTATCCAATTTTGAGCCCTCGCCGATGACAGTTCGGCCAAATCTTGCCCGATCAATGCAGGTATTTGCACCGATTTCGACATCGTCGTGGATTTCTACGATGCCCGTTTGCGGAACTTTCATGTGGCGACCTTCGCGTGTCTCGAAGCCAAACCCGTCTGCACCGATGACCGCGCCGCTGTGGATGACTGCCCGATTTCCCACGGTGCAGCGGTGCATGAGAGTGACGCGGGGGTGGAGCAGGCTGTCGGCTCCGACGGATGCCTCTTGGCCGATGTAGCAGTGCGCGCCGATAGTCGTGCGATCTCCGATGGTGGCGCGATCTTCGATGATTGCGTAGGGCTGGATGCTCACGCCTTCGCCGAGGCGCACGTCTTTGCCGATGACAGCGGTGGGGTGGATTCCTTGCGGAAGAATGATTTCTGGTGGGGCAAATTTTTCGAGCACTTTGGCGAAGGCTGTCGCCGGATTTTCGCAGTAGATGCAGGCGGGAGTGACGGCGTGCGCGAAGTTCGCCGGAACGAGCGCCACGCTGGCCGCGCACGTCATGAGCAGCGGACGGTAGCGGGGATGGGCGAGGAAAGTCACGTCGCCGGGGCCCGCCTCGGCGAGCGATGCGACGCGGAGGATGCGGATGGAACCATCCACCCCGGAAGCAAGCTGGCCGCCTACAAGGGCGGCCAGCTCAGATACAGTCATTTCCACGGATGGAAGGTGGTTATTTGTCCTTCTTCGCAGGCGCGGGCTTGGCGGCGGGAGTCGTCGCGGCTGGCGCAGCGGGCGCGGCTGGAGGTGCCACGTCGAGGTCTTCTGCGCTGCTTGCGCCGGGGGCTTTGTTGAGTTCCTCCACGACATCCTTCGTGAAGTCCCATGCGTCTTTCGCGTGGAGGACGATATTCACGCCGTTAAGGCTTGGGCCGGATTTGTCGAAAACGAGGTCGTAGCCTTTGGTGGCGACGTTTTTATCGATGACCTTCTTAATCTCTTCGACGATGCCATTACGCATCCGAACGGAGTGGTCGGCGAGCGACTTTTCCTTCTCCTGCTGGGCTTGCTGGATGTCGCGCCACATGTTGTTGGCTTCGTTGGCGATCTCGTCGCGCTTCTTGGCTTTGTCTTGGCGTTTTTCGGCGCTGAGTTCGGCTTTCTTGGTTTCTTCGGTGAGCTTGTCGATCTCGTCCTTCATGCCCTTGATCTTCTCCATGCGCTCGTCGAGTTCCTTCTTGTACTTGTTGCGCATTTCGCTGATGCGCTGCTCGGCGTCTTTGGTCTTCTTGTAGCTCTCAAAGACTTTCTTCATGTCCACGGTGCCGATGTTGATTTCGGCAGCGGCTTGGTGGTTGAGCGCGAGCGACGCGATGATGAGTGATAGGATGAGTGTTTTCTTCATTAAATAGATGGTTTGAGTGTGCTTGGACCGCCGATGGGCGGTTTGGTTCAAAACTTGTAGCCGACGTTGAACTGGAACTTGCCGGACGAGTCGTTGTGGATGTCGGACTGCATCGGGATGCCGTAGTCAATACGCACGGGGCCGATGGCCGGCAACTCGATGAGCAAGCCGATGCCGACGTTGGAGTTCATGCCGCCGGAGCTGAAGCGAGCGTCTTTTGGCCCGAATGCAAACGAGTCTTCGTTCACATAGCCCATGTCGTAAAACACTGCGCCGCGAACGCTTTCGACGACGGGGAAGGTGACTTCTGTGCTGAACCGGATGAGCGATTTGCCGCCGACGGGCTCGCCACGGCTGTCTTTCGGGCCGACTTCGCGGAAGCGGAAGCCGCGTAGGCTGTTGGGGCCACCGAGGTAGAGGCGGTCGTAAATCGGCACGTCATCCGAGCCGCTCCATTCCGTAATCGAGCCGACTTCACCTTCAAAGCTGAGGATCATATCGAGCGGGAGCTGGAAATACTGCGAGCCTTCGAGGTTGAAGCCGTAAGTGTTCACGTCGCCCCCGAGGAAGCCGCCTGCGATGAACGCCTGGGCGTCCAATTTGTGGCCCTTGCGCGGGAGATAGACGCGGTCGCGGGTGTCGTGCGTGATGCCTGCGGAAATCTGGCTCTTGAGCCCGTCTGCGCGGTCAATGAGGTCGCGCAACTCAGGCGAAACGTCATTTTCGTTTTCGCTGAGGTCGAGCTTCGTGTCTTCGAGGCGGTATTCAAAGCGCATCGAGGCGAAGTCGTTGATGGGCTTGCGCACATTCATGGCGAATCCGAGGCGGCGCTCGTCATAGACGCTGCTGGTGAAACTCGCGTTGCGGTAAAAGAGTTCGCCGCCGACGGAGAGGCGCTTATCGAGGAAGTAAGGCTCGGTGAGCGCGATCACGAAATCCTGCCGCCGCGTGCCGTACTGGGCGCGGATGCGGAATTTCTGCCCGCCGCCGGATGGGCCGTAACCTTTGCGCCAGCTCAGGATGTCGAAGTTACCCTGCGTCATTTCGACGTAGCCGAGGAGGTTATCAATGGAGCTGAAACCCGCGCCGAAGCTGAAGTTACCGGTCCGCTTTTCTTCCACGATGACGTTCAGGTCTTTCTGGCCCTGCACGGTCGTCTCGCTGGGGAACATTTCCACCTTGGAGAAAAATTGGGTGTTCATGAGGCGTTGGCGACTGCTGTCCACGCGCACGGTATTAAAGACGTCGCCGGGGAAAACGGCGAGTTCGCGCCGGATGACGTTGGGTTTCGTCTTGTCGTTGCCTGTGATGTTCACGCGGTTGACGGTGCTTTGCAGCCCTTCTTCGATGCGGAAGTTCAAATCCACAATGCCGGGGCCAGCGGGGGCTGGGCTGGCGGCGATTTGGAGGTCCACGTAGCCTTTCGCACCGTAAAGGTCCTGGATTGCCTTGATGTCTCCGCGAACTGCCACGGGCGAGTAAATGGAACCGGACTTCACTTTCAGCGGCTTCACGACATCTCCCAGCGCCAGCGCCTTCGCGCCGGAGTAGGTGACTTTGCCGATGCGATACTGGCGACCTTCCACGATTGGGAATGAAATATCCACTTTCTCCCCACGGCGCGAAATGCTCGGGCGGCGAATGTCCACATCCGCGTAGCCTTTGCTCTGGTAGAGTTCGCGAATCGCGCGGGCGTCGTCTTCGAGTTGGTCTTCGTTCAGCTTCCCGGCGGTGGACGAGAGTAGATTGAGGAAACCTTTCGGTTTCGACTTCACGACTTTCGCAATCTCACGGGAAGAGACGTTCGCATTTCCCTCGAAAACCACGCGGTCAATCTTCGTCTTCACGCCTTCCGTGATGTCGAAATACACGCGCGAAGTGCCCTGCTTCTCGTTGCCCTCAGTGCGATAGCGGATGTCGGTATCGCCGAAGCCCTTACCACGATAATACTCAAGAATCTTCTGCCGGTCTGCCTCAAGCGCCGCCTCACTCAGTGCATCGCCGGGCTTGGTGGTGATCTGGTCACGGAGCTTGGATTCTCCAAAGCGCGAGTTGCCCCGGATGCTGACTTCAGAAATGGTGCTCTTGGTCGCCACGACGACGATCACTTTCACGCCGTCTGTCGCCGGTTCGCCGAAAATGCGGACGTTCGAGACGTTGCCCGTTGCGTAGAGATTGCGAATGTCTTCCTCGGTAGTTGCGGGCGAGTAGGACTTGCCGACGCGGGTGCGCATGTTGGCGAGAATCTTTTCGCGCGAAACCGTTTCCGGCCCGACAAATTGAACGTCTATGGATTTGACCATAGGCATCGCCGCATCCTGAGCCTTTGCGGTGGGCATGGTTGTGACGAGTGTGGTGAGACCCCAAAGGGCCATGACGAAGATACGGAGCTTCATTGGTTGGCTTGTTATTTCAGCGAGAGGGGCGTGCCCTCCGCCAAAAGTCGGCTATAAGCCTTATCGGGCCGGGCTGCGTCAAGCAGCCCTTTCATTCGGGTGCAGTTTTTTGCGAAAAGCGGGACGTTTTAAAAAGAGCATCACAACATTTCCTTGCCGGATGCCTCGCCGGAAATTACTACGCACACACACTATTTTTTCATCATGTCCGACTCCATCGCCAACGCCCAAGCTCACCTCGAAACCCACCTGCAAGAAATTCTCAAATGGCATTTCTCCCCGGAGACGGGTTGCCCGTTTTGGCTCGATTGGGCGAAGAAAAATTTCGACCCGCGCACAGAAGTGAAGTGCTTCGCCGACATAGTGAAGTTCCCACATTTTGAGGACGAGTGGCTGCGCGACCTCCAGCCGGAAGTCTGGGTGCCTGCTGCTTTCAAAGGCCAGCCGTTCAACATTTTCGAGACGGGCGGGACGACCGGGATGCCGAAGCAGCGCATCGGGTGGACGGACTACAAGACGGACTATAGCGAGTTCTCCGAGAAGATCGCGGACGAGCATTTCCCGCGCGGTGGCGCGTGGCTGATGATGGGACCGACGGGGCCACGGCGACTGCGGCTGGCCATTGAGCACTTGGCCCATGTGCGCGGCTCGTCGTGCTACTTCATCGATCTCGATCCGCGCTTTGTGAAGAAGCTCATCTCGAACAAACAGTTCGACGTGGCGAAGCAATACATGACGCACGTCGTAGATCAGGCTGCGACGATTTTGAAGCACCGGAAAGTGAGCGGCCTCTTCACCACGCCGAAGCTTCTCGAAGCACTCGCGGAGAAGGTGGACATCTACGAAGCGGGCATCCGTGGCGTCTTCTGCGGCGGCACGACGATGCTGCCGCAATACGTGCGCTTCATCGTGGAGGAAATCCTAGAGGGCCGCATCGGCTTCTACCCCACCTACGGCAACACGCTCATGGGCCTCGCCGCAAGTGTGCCGCTGACGAAAGAGGATAACTTTTCCATCACCTACTACGCCCCGCAACCGCGCGCAGTCCTGCGTGTAGTGGAGCCAAACGATACGGCCAAAACCGTGGCCTACGATACCTGGGGCCGCGTGGAACTGACGACGCTGACGAAGGAGTTCTTCATGCCGCGCTTCCTAGAGCGCGACGAGGCGCTGCGTCGCAAACCCCGCGCGCCATACGCATGGGATGGTGTCGCGGAAGTGCGTCCGTTCGGGGCGATGGAGAAGACGATTGTCGAGGGCGTTTATTGAGCTGAGAGGGATTTCGTCGCTCGCGAGATTTGACACCGCTTGCGTCGCCCCTACTCTCCGCGCCTCATGTCTGAATCCAACATCGTTTTGAAAAGAACACCGCTCCACGGGGAGCACGTTCGTCTCGGGGGTAAGCTCATCGGTTTCGGCGGCTGGGATATGCCGGTGCAATACAGCGGGATCATCGACGAGCACCATGCCGTCCGCAAAGCGCTGGGCGTTTTCGACATCTCGCACATGGGCCAGTTTTTCGTGGAAGGCGCGGGCGCTTCGGCTTGGCTGAATCGGATGCTCACCAACAACGTCGAGCGGCTCGCCATCGGCCAAGGGCAATACACGCTGATGCTTAATGAGCGCGGCGGCGTCATCGATGATCTGCTCATCTACCGCATCTGCGACGACGACTGGCTGCTCGTGGTGAACGCCTCGATGATTGACGAAGATTTCGCATGGATGCAGTCCCGCCTTCCTGCCGATGTGACGCTGGTAAACCGCAGCGACGAGTTCGCCGGGCTCGCCGTGCAAGGGCCGAAAGCGGCGGCGTGGTTCGACGCGTATGTGGGTGGAAAATGCGAGGCTCCCGCGCGCAATCACATCGTCCGGCTAGACATCGGCGGCGGGCAGACTTTCATCGCGCGGACGGGCTACACGGGCGAGGACGGCTTCGAGCTTTTCTGCCCAGCAGCGAGCGCGGTGCAGGTGTGGAATGATGTGCTGGCGAGCGGCGCAGCGTTTGACATCAAGCCCTGCGGCCTCGGCGCGCGTGACACGCTCCGCCTAGAGATGTGCTACCCGCTGAACGGCAACGACCTCTCGCCCGAGCGCACGCCCATCGAGGCCGGGCTCAGCTTTTTCGTGGACTTGCAAAAGGGCGACTTTATCGGACGCGCCGTGCTCGCCGCGCAGAAAGAACACGGCATCGAGCGGAGGCTCGTCGCCTTCAAAATGAAAGGCACCACGCCGCCTCCACGCAGCCACTACCCAGTCTATCGCGACGGCACGCAAATCGGCGAGACGTGTAGCGGCGGGCTGTCGCCGACGCTCGCTGCGGGCATCGGCATGGCCTACCTCCCCGTAGCCGACGCGACGCCCGGCACGCCTATCGAGATAGACATCCGTGGGCGGCGCTTCACCGCCATCGTGGAGAAAAAACCGCTCCGGAAAACGAAAGCATAGACTTCGCGCTTTTCAAACGCACCGCATCCACGCCAGAACATCCGCCACTTTATGAACGTACCTGAAGATCTTCGTTTCGCAGAATCCCACGAATGGCTCCGCGCCGACGGCACCGTCGGCATCACCGACCACGCCCAGCACGAACTGACCGATGTCGTCTTCGTGGACCTGCCGGAAATCGGCAAGCAAGTCGCCGCCGGCCAAGTCGCCTGCGTCGTCGAGAGCGTGAAAGCCGCCAGCGACATCTACGCCCCCGTCGCCGGCACCGTCATCGCCGTGAACGAAGCCGTGCGCAGCAACCCCGCGCTGGTGAACACCGCGCCCTACGCTGAAGGCTGGCTCTTCAAGCTAGAGCCGAAGGACGCCGCCGCGCGCGAAACGCTCAAGAGTCCCGCCGACTACCGCGCGCAGATCGGGTAATCCGCTCAGCGCCCCTTCCGTCCCCGCAGCCCATCCGCCACCACAGCGAGCAGGATCACAAAGCCCTGAATCGCCTTCTCCCAATACGCCTGCACATGAAAGTGCGTCAGCGCCGGGTTCACGTTGGCCAGTAAAATGAGTCCGGGGAAAACGCCCCACAGCCGCCCGCGCCCACCGCTCACCGCCACGCCGCCGACCACGCAAGCGGCGATCACTTTCATCTCCAGTCCATCGCCGCACGTCGGCTGTACTTGGGGCGATTGCACCGTGTTCAAAACAGCCGCCAGCCCCGTCAGCGCGCCCATCAGCACGAAGACGCCAAACGTCACCCGCTTCGGGTCCACTCCCGCCAGCCGCGCCGCTTCCGCGTCTGTGCCTACGGCATAAACGTGGCGACCAGCGGCCACGTTGCGCATCATCCACGCAGCGACAGCCAGCATCGCCACCGAGAAAACAATCAGCGTCGTCTGCCCGCCCGCTTGGCTCATCCCGAACCACTGCACGCCGACGGGTAGATTGATCAGCCGCCCTTCCTGCCACAGCCGCAGCGCCTCCTGCCAAGTCACCATCGTCGCCAGCGTCACCACGATACTCGGCAGCCCCAGCCATGCCACGAGCGCGCCATTCAGCACCCCCATCAGCGCCCCCGTCGCAATCGCCCCACCGATGGCAACCGCCAGCCCATGCGGAGCCAGCAACCCCGCCACCACCGCGCACATCCCGAACTGCGCGCCGACGGAAATATCAATCTGCCGCGCCACCATCACCAACGTCATCCCGATAGCCACGACGAGCGCCGGAGTCTGCGCCGTGAGTCGCGAAAGGAGCGGCTGAAGCGCAAAAAAATGCGGCGCAAAAACCGCAAGCGTCAGCATCAACACCCCCAACGCCGCAGCCACGGACAACTCGCGGAAATAACGATTCATAGCGCAAACATCACCCGCCGTGGTTCGCACGCCACGCCCTCGCCCGGCAAGCGCGAAACGTCATTGCTCGGACAAACCGCTTGCCAAGATTGGAGCGACTTACAATAGTCGCGCCCCTTCGCGAAGAAGTGCCGGTGTAGCTCAGAGGTAGAGCAGACGATTCGTAATCGTCAGGTCAAGGGTTCAATTCCCTTCACCGGCTCCCCATTGATTTTCAATGGGTTGCGCAAATCAGCGTGGGCCACTAAGACCCATTCTAAGACCATATTTGACGATGTCTCGCTATGGTCCCTGAAGTCGCAGGGTCACACGACCCGCTCACTTCGTTCTGGATTTCCTGCTCTTTGATCTCGGTTTCGCTGCACGCAACGCATCTCGACACCCAAAAAAGTGAGTTTTTTGCTGACCGTGCGTTCGCCGGTGTTGGTCGATGTTCAGGGACATTTGGACCGCGAAAAAAACCGGTCGTTTTCGCCATGTCCAGACCGCGCCCGCCTCATCAAAGCGTGACAGCGGGCGCTTTCGGCGATCACGCAAAAACACCGGCGAAACCACCTGCTCGCTGCCACCTCCACTACGGCCTTGCACCCGCACTACTTCACACCGAAAACATCTCAAAGCGTCAGCTTCAACTTCTTGAGCATCCCGTGCAGCTTCCCGAGCGTGATACTTTGTTGGCATTGTTCCAATCGGAACAAAGAGGGAGGAGGTAATCCTGTTTTCTTCCCGAACTCAGCGAACGACATTTCACGACGTTGCTTTTTAAGAAAAGCCGACGGCAGCGGGGCGGGAACATCCCAATGGTTCAGCAAATCCGCTCGTTCACGCCTCGCAAGACTCCCGGCAATTTCCACGCATGAGCACGCTTGCTGAAATCGAAGAAGTTATCGAAATGCTACCCGCATCCGATGTGGAGACTTTGGCCGACAGGTCACCTCACTCCCCGACGCCCGTCCGCGTTCCGACCGTTTCCGGTGCGGCGGGCGTGAAAGCAATTTCCTTGCAGTAGTTTTACCCCTCTTTCAAAAACCTCCGTCCATCCATGAAACTCCACACCTTGCTCGCATTTTCAATCGCGCTCGCGGCGTCCGCTTTAACCGCTGATGCAAAGCCGCTGAAGGTCTTCATCCTCGCCGGGCAGTCGAACATGGACGGACAGGCGAATGTCTCGACGATTGATTTTCTTGGCGAGGACAAAGATCCGGCGCGGGCGGCGTTGCTGAAAACCTTCAAGCCTGACGGCAAGGCACTCGTCACGCGCGACGATGTGTGGGTGGCGAACGGCGGGGTCTATGACAAGATCCAGTCGGGATTCGGCGGGCGGAAGAACTATGACAAACTCGGTAGCAACATCGGGCCGGAATATGCGTTCGGCTATTTCATGGGAGAGGCGATGGAGGAGCAGGTGCTGCTTATCAAATATGGCCCCGGCGGGCAGAGCCTGTATGCGAATTTCCGTCCGCCGAGCGCGGGAAAACCGGAGATCAAAGGCGTGAAGTCGGAGGACATCGGTGCGCAGTATCGCGTGCTGGTGAACTACACCCACGAGACGCTCGACAATCTCAAGAAGCACTTTCCCGCCTACGACGAGAAAGCGGGATACGAGATCGTCGGCTTCGTCTGGTTCCAGGGTTACAACGACCTTTTTGACGACAAGAGCCGCTCGGAATACGGGTCGAACCTCGTGCATTTGATCAAGGACCTCCGCAAGGAATTCAAAGCACCAAATATGAAGACGGTGGTCGGCGTGATGGGCGTGAATGGGGTCAAGGTCGAAGAGGTGAACATCAAGCAAAAGGAAGTGCGCGAAGGGCAGCGCTTCGTGAATACCGTGCCGGAGTTCAAAGGGAACGTGAAGGCGATCGAATCCGCGCCGTTGCTGCATCCCGACATCGTCGCCATCAAGACTGCCGGCTGGGTGAATAAGGAACGCGATTTAAAGAAGCAGCCCATCACGCAGGAGGAAGAGGCGATGCTCAAACGTGCGACCTCCAACCAGGGCTTTCATTACTTTGGCGAAGGCCGGTTTTTTATCCTGCTCGGCAAGAGCTTTGCCGAGACGATGCTGGAACTGATGAAATCGGAGTGATCATGAAATTTAACAACCGCACCATTCTTTCCTCCATTTTTGCGACCGCGCTCCTGTGGTTGCTGCCTGTGGCTATTCACGCCGCGCCGCCGAGCCAGGCGAACGTGGAGAAGGCCAGCAAGGCGGGCGATTTCTCCGGCGCCCTCAGCATCCTCAACTCGTGGCTCAACGACCAGGTGCCAGCGAAGCCGACTGATGCGGCGCTGATGGCGCTTATCGCGGACCCGGCATTTGCAAACGCTCTCGCTCGGCGGCAACTCATTTCCAAAATCGGTGCGGACAAGCTGGCGGCTTTTGCAAAGGCGGACGCGGCGAATCAGGCGTTTCTGGAGTGGTTGCTCGGGAATACGTCGGCGATGAATCTATATCTCGAGGCCGCCGTGCCGCTCGGACTCGCGGCGCGTGAGAAGAACGCCTACACACTCGATCCCGCCTCGCTGCAAATCTGGCAGAAGATTCTCAAGGCCGATCCGGATGCGAAGGATGGCATCTATCAAAAGCTCGCCATCGCCACAGCGCTGCGTCCGCCCGGTTGCGTGAACATCGGCGCGGGTGGTGCGGCGACGCCCGCTGACCCGGTGGCGCGCTACCGTTATTTCAAAACCGCGCACCAGAAAAAGGAACTGTTCCCCAGCTTCGATCGCCTGACGGTTTGGGAATACTCGAAGATCCTGTGCTCAGGCGCATCCGATGCCGACCTGACTTGGGCGCGGCAGATGATCAATTCCTTCCGGCCCGACTTGCGCGCCGATGAGTTGGTGGTGAACTCGACCAGCTTCGTGTGGCGACGCGGCGCGCCCGCTGTTTTCTACCCGAATGGCGGATATCAAAATTTCCAAAATGTGCTGGCCGGTGGTGGCAAATGCGGGCCGCGTTCGTCGTGGTCGGTGATGGTCTGCCATGCATTCGGAATCCCGGCGATCGGCGTGGGACAGCCCGCTCACGCGTGTGTGGCTTACAAAGCGGCGAACCCGATGACCCAGCCCCAGCCCGGCAGCGCGTGGAAGGTTGGCTACGGTGCTGGATGGGACAAATCAACGATTGACGACACGCCTTACGACAAGCTGAAGGGGCCCGACTTTCTGGCAGGCATCGAAAAACGGTCGGATGCCGCGAAGTTCTCGCAAGTCGAGCATCTGCGCTGGCTCGCGGGCGCGGTGACGCCACCCGAAAAGGCCGCCGCAGTCATGGGGGTGGCGCAGAAGATCCACGATTCCATCACGCTTCCGAAGACGGACATCACCGCATCGCACAAGGCGGATGAGGCGGAAGCGGATCCCGGCGTCAAAGCCGCGGCAAAGGCCGGAGCACCGAAAGTGCCTGGGGCGATTTCGGTCAATCCGTCGGCGACCACAAGCAAGGCGGCGTCTGGCGTGATCCACGTCGAGGCCGCTGCGTTTGCAAAAACCGGCGGCAAGATTTCCTGGGGCGGGCAGATTCCGAATGTCCTCGTGCATGATTCATTCGGAGGCGGCAAACAGGCGTATTTCCAGCAGCAGATGAAGGAGCAATGGGCCGACTACACCATCGAAGTGCCGACGGCGGGGACCTATCAAATCACGATGAAAGCGGCGTGTATCAACGACGATCAGCTTCTCGAAGTGAGCTCCGGCAATAAAGTCGTCGCAGCGGTTCCAATTCCATTGGTCCCCGGCGCATTCGGATTGTGGCAGGACACCAAGCCGGTGGAATTGAAACTGGAAAAAGGAACGCAAACCATCCGGGTGCAAACTCCGGTGAGCGTGAACGCAGAGAATCACAAGCGTGGGATTGCGCTGCGATTCTTCGAGCTGAAATCAAAATGAAACCGTCCACGTGCCGACGGATTCTTCTACTTCTCCCGATTTCATCCTCCGCCCCTTCACCTGCGTCCGTAGCCGTCTTGCCCCCAAGTAGGTTTTTGCCAAACGAAGCCGATCCACCATCCGGCAACCATCCTTTACCGCGAGCCAGCCGCTGGGTGTGACGCCCGCTGCGCAGGCAAAACAGACCCCCTCACTCCCCGACGCCCGTCCGCGTTGTGACAGTTTCCGGTGCGTAGAGCGAATTCGCCTCCAAAGCTGGTATAAACCCGAACGCCGCGATTGACTCGGAAGAAAGAGGAGCCAAAGGAGCGGCGCAAGCCGCAGTCGATTGGGGTAGGGACGGGGATATTACTCCCCGCCCCTCCCTCCGAACCGGACGGGCGGTTTTCCCGCATCCGGCTCTCCAGTCAGTAG
>CAMDQC010000085.1 GCA_945905735.1 Prosthecobacter debontii
GATGTTCGAGGAACTGCTCGGCGAGCGGGTCGCTCATCGCGCTTCGATGGTCGCGGTGCCGCTGTCAGTCTTGCTGGTAAAGGTTCCTTCTCCACGTCCCTCTTGGCCGACGATAACGCCGAAGATTTTCTTGGCGGGTGAGGTGTGCCCGGTGCCTTGGGCGGTGCCGGTGAAGATGCCGGTTTTGTTTTTGATCGTGAGCTTTACGCGGTCCGCAGGGATGGGGTTCACGATGCGGACGTTGCCTCTATAATCGATGTCGAAGGAGCCGACGAGGGCCGTATCGCCGAACTCACCGAGGAGGAGACTGATCTGCGCCTCGGTGTAGCCGAGTGCGGTGAAGTCTTCGGTGGTGTCGAAGTCCACCACGCGGCGACCGGGCCGGTAAATGCCGCCGGTGACGGGGCATTCGGCGTTGAAGCCGTTGGGGAAAAGGCCACTGGCTTTCGTCGCGCCGAGGGGCTGGACCCAGCGGAGATTGCCTTCGCAAGTGCTGCCGAAATCTTCGGCGGCAGTGAAGGTGATAAAGCCTTGAAGGAGTCCGTCGGCGGGTCTGTAGAGTTGTGCGGAAACGAGGAACCGCCCATCGCCGCCGAGCAGTCCTGCGGTGGTAAATGGAGTGCCGTCGGCGAGTTTCCCCAGCGCGCTGATGGTTCCGAGCTTCCCGACTTTCATCGTTATGTAGCCGATTCCTTCTGGTGCGCCGGTGCCTTCGAGTAATGGGTCGGGGGCGATGCGGGCTGTGTAGTAGCCCGAGATGAGCTGGGGCTGGACGTTTTCGGAGTCGAAGACGGCGCGGGATGCGTCGATGGTGTAGGAGCCAAATTGATCGTTGATGGTGGCGGTGAGGATGGTGGGCTTCGGGTCGGGTTCTTCGACGAAGTCGTCTTCGTTTTGCTTCAGGGAGAAGGTGCAGTCGAGCGAGACGCCGCCGTTTTTTCGGGGGATGGTAAAGGTGGCGTCGCCGAGGGCGTCGAAGGTTCCGTTGAATCGGAGTTTTTCCAGCCCGAGCTGCACGGTGCCAGTGAATGCACCGCCGGGCTCGACTTTGATGACGAGCGTGCGGGTCATATCGCTGGTGCCGGTGTCGAGGATTCCGGAGTAAAGGCCGGAGCGGAAGTCGTGTTCTAGGGTGAAGGTGGTGGAGGTGGAGTTGCCGCTGCGGTCAATGGCGGTGAAGCGGACGGCGTTCGCTCCGTTTTGGAGGTAGAGAACGCCGCCCCAAAGGCGAGCCGTGGGTTTCGCGATGAGGGGATCGGGAATATCGCCGAGAAGCGGGTCGCTGGCAGGAGTGCTATTGAGCTGGACGGTGACGGACTCCACGTCCGGCGAGGTGCTGAGCGTATAACGCTGGGGCGCAGCGCTGGTCTTCGCGCCCGGCGAGAGGAGCTTCATTTTGGGCGGAGTGAAATCGAGCGCGCCGGAGACGGAGACGGCCCACAGATCGTCCTCATAGGCGGGATTATCAGCGGGGCCAATGCGGACACTTTTAAAGGTGGATTTCCCCGCGACTTCCATCTTCCGGCTACCGGAAGTATCGCCGAAGATGAGGGACACATCCGACGCGTCGCTGATGAAGTAACGGTCGTCTTCTGTGAGGAGTGGGATGTGAAAGCTATTCGCGGCTTGTGGAATGATGCGGGATTTTATGGAGCCGGTGATGGTCAGCTTTTCGCCACGCCACTTCGCCTTCACGGTGCCGATGGAGTCCGCGCCATCGAGGATGGTGAACGTCGCGTGGTCCCCGCCTAGGACGTAGTCAGGCGCATCGGCGAGCGTTTTATCCAAAAGGAACGTGCCGATGCGGATGCGGACGATGGAGGCACCCGTGAGCGCGGCGAGGTCGCCGCTTTCCACGAGGATTTGGAAAGAGCCGGAGTAATTATCCACGGTCTCGCGATTGTCGCCCGAGCCGACGATGGCTTGTGCGGCGGATTCGGTGAACGAAAGCGCCGGGGTGTACGCGCCGAGCGGTTCGAAGACGTTTGCGCCGTGGTTCGCACGGAGTGAGCAGCAGAGAGTGGCGAGAAAGAGAATACAGACACGCATGGCGAAACATCTAGGCGAGTCGCGCGGGTTTGCGAGCCGCAATTTCCATTTCCCAAAGACCGCCCAGCCCGCTACGCCATTGAACAGAGAACTTTCATTTAATGCTCCTAGAACTCATGCGCACCACTTCCGCCCTCCTCATACTATCGCTCTTGGGCGCTTGCACTTCTACGGGAGGGAACGCGCCAAAGCCCTCGTCTGGCACCCGGATGAAGGTGCGCACCACCGCCTACCACCACAGCGAACCGGGCGGGCGAGCCAATGGCATCGGCGGGAAACTCTCCGCAGCCCACAGCGCGGCGTCGGACTGGAGCTGGATGCCCCTCGGAACGCGCTTCCGCATCGTAGCGACGGGTGAGGACTTCGTGATCGAGGACTACGGCAGCGCGCTCGTGGGGAGAAAAACCATTGATATTTACAAGTCCACTCGTCGCGAGATGAACGCATGGGGCGTGCGGTTCGTGGACATCGAGATCATCGAATGGGGCAGTGCCGCAATGAGCCTAAAAGTGCTCCAGCCAAGGTCAAAGCACTCGCATATTCAGCGGATGGTGGTGGGGCTGCGTAAGCAGCTCGGGCCTGTGAAATGACGAATGACGAACTCGGCGAACTTCGTCATTCGTCATTTCCCCCAACCTACGCGGGCACGATGGCTTCTTCGTCGCCCTTGCGTACTTCGCTCTTGAGGTTGCGCCCACCACGGCCAGACCACCAGAGGACGATGGGCGAGGCGATGTAGATGGATGAATACGTTCCCACCAAAATACCGATGAGCATACAGAGCGCGAAGTCGTTCAACACCGGGCCGCCCATGAAGAAAAGGATGAGCGTGGTGATGAGCGTGACGCCGCCGGTGAGGACGGTGCGGCTCAGGGTTTCGTTCACCGAGACGTTCATGATGCTCGCGATGGAGCCGCCTTTGCCCGCTTTGATGTTTTCGCGGATACGGTCGAAGACGACGATGGTGTCGTTCACCGAGTATCCGGCGATGGTCAAAATCGCGCCGACGGTGACGAGAGAAAGCTCGCGGCCCAGCAACGCGAAGACGCCAATCGTGATGGCGACATCGTGGATGAGCGCGACGAGCGCGCCGATGGCGAAGGAAAACTCGAACCGCACGGTGAGGTAGATCAAAATGCCGACCATGCCGAGAACCAGCGCGGCGACGGAGCTTTTGGCCAGTTCATCGCCGACGAGCGAGCCGATGGTCTCTTTGCTCTGCTTCACGAACTTGGCTTCGGGGAATTTTTCCTTCAGGTGCGCCTCGATTTTCTCGGCGGAGCCTTCTGCATCGCGGACGACGAGGAACTCGGCTTGCGCGGATTTTTCCGTCTGCACGGAGGCCTCGCCAAAGTTGATTTCTTTCAACGCCTCGCGCACGGGGTCGAGCTGCGGGCGGGTGCCCTCGGCGCGGAGGACGAGCCGGTCGCCGCCTCGGAAGTCCACGCCGAAGTTCTTCGAGCCGCGTGCGCCGAAGATAGCCATTGAGGCTACGATGACGAGGATGGAGAACGTGATGGCGGTCTTCCGCTTGCCCATGAAGTTGAAGTTCGTCGCGGGGATGATGTTCGACATGGTGATGGACTTGAGGATGCCTTTTTTCATCACCCACTCGAACAGATTGCGCGTGACGACGAGCGCCGTGAACATCGAGGCGATGACGCCGATGATGAGCGAGACGGCGAACCCTTTCACCGGGCCGGTCGCCTTCCAGTAAAGGATGACGGCGGTGATGAGCGTGGTGAGGTTCGAGTCGAAAATCGCGGAGAACGCTTTGTCGTAAGCGGCGCTGAGTGCGGTGGTGAGAGATTTTCCCGCAGCCTGTTCTTCGCGGAGGCGCTCGTAGATGAGCACGTTCGCATCAATGGCCATGCCGAGCGTGAGGAGGATGCCCGCGATGCCGGGGAGGGTGAGCACGGCGTTAAACATGCCCATCGAGCCGAAGAGCATGGTGATGAACACGATGAGCGCCAGATTCGCGACGAGCCCGGCGAAGCGGTAGTAGAGCAGCACGATGAAGACGGTGATCGCCGATGCCAGCAAGCCGGAGCTGATGCCGCTCGTGATGGCGTCTTGCCCGAGCGAGGCGGAGGTTTCGCTCTGCGACTCGATCTTCACGGGGTTTTCGAGGGGGTTTTCGAGGATGCTGGAGAGGTTGCGCGCTTCCTGTTCGTCAATGGAGCCGCCGCTGATGTTGGCGCGGCCTCCGTTGATGGGCTCGTTGATGTTCGGGGCACTGTGGACTTCGTTATCCAGCATGATGGCGAAGCGATTGCCGACGTGCTTCGTCGTCAGTTCGCCGAAGAGCTTCGCGCCTTCCGAGTTAAAGTTGAGGATGATCTCCCAGCCCTTCTCGCCGAAGTAGGGATATGCCTGCGTGACCATCGAGCCGGGGATGTCCGTCTCACGCTTCACGAGCAATTTCTCCTCAGAACTCGTCTTGTTCCCGAGCTTGTCGACGCTCTCGTGTTTAAGGATTTTGACTTCGTAGGCGGGGTCCATCACCTGTGTGCCGCTTTCGATTCCCATGAGGGCGCTCTGACTGTCGGGGTGGACTATTTTGAACTCTAGCTTCGCCACCTTCTCGATTTTCTCGCGGTTCTTGGCGACGGATTTTTCGTCCACGCCGGGGAGCTGGATGAGGATGCGCCCGGTCTCGGCTGGTCCCGCTGGAGCGATGAGGGGCTCGCTCACTCCGCCGTCGTCCACGCGCTTGCGGAAGGTCTCGATGGCCTGATCGATCATCGCTTGGGTGATGACTTTCGTATTCCCGTCCTTATCGGGCGAAGGCATGAGCCGAATCTGCCACGACATGCCGCCTTTGAGGTCAATGCCTTGCTGGATCCTGCCGATGGTGGTTCGGGTTGTCACCCCGTCTTTCTCCGTGAACTCATCGAACGGCGGATAGGCCGAATAGACGCACAGAGCGGTGACGAAAATCGTGAGTAGCGTTCCGAGGATGCGCTTGTTCCGCTCTACAGATGAGGCGAGATACCACACGAAAAGGACGAGGATCAGGAACCCCGTGCAGAAAGTAATGACGACTGGTGACATGGTAGGAAAAGGATCAGGCTTCTTTCGGGAGGACGTTAGCGATGGAGGACTTGTCCACCGTGAGCTTCGTGGAATCGTCCACCTTGAGAACGAGCGTCGGGCCGTCTTTGACGTTGCTGACCGTGCCGTGGATGCCGCCGGTCGTGACGACGCGGTCTCCGGTTTTCAATGCGTTAATCCGGTTGGTCATCTCTTTTTGGCGCTTCTGCTGTGGGCGGATGAGGAAGAGCCAGAAGACGACAACCATCATCAGCATCATCGGAATGCTGTCGGCGATGCTGGCCTGCTGCTTTGGTGGCTCATGTATCGGTGCCTCTGCGAGAATCGAGAAAAGAAAGCTAGTCATGTGTATGTAGAAAAGTGCCCTTCCGGCAGCGGATGGATGGCAAGAATCGCCCCCTAAACGCCCCAGAAAAAGGGGCGGCAGACTATTCATGGAACAGGGAATGTCCACGGTTTTCTCGGAGTCCGAACGCCCCTATCCACGTTGAGCGAAAAAAGGAGTGAGCTTCGGCACGCAGGCTTCTACAGTGCGCGGCATGTCTGATCTTTGGAATGGCCTGAACTCAAACGCCCGCGCGATGCTGGGCCAACGTGACTACTCTCAGAAATCGCTCGCCGAACGGCTGGCGACGAGCGGCGTGGACGCGGGGGAACTCATCGCCAAACGCGGGGAGCTGGATGCGGCGTGGATTCCGGGCGTGGAGCTGTTCACACGGCGCGTTTTCCCTCAGCGGCACCGGGGCTTTTTCGGAGAATTTGCGCGGATGGAAGACGGGGTGCTGAACGCGATCGGACTCTGGCCGAAGCAGTGGGCGACAGCGCGGATGTTTGCGACGACGGCCAAGGGCTTTCACATTCACCCGCCGTCCATCCCGGAGGGGACTTCTCCGGAGGCTTGGTTTCAGCGTCTCTTTATAGAAGAGCCGAAAAATTACGCGCTGCGGCCTTACGACCTAGAACAGTGGGATGCGATGTTCTTTGTCGCGGGAAACGTGGAGATGCTCCTCGTGGATGAGCGCGCGGGGATGCCTCGGCGGGTGATGCGTTTCATCATTGAAGGCGACGACCAGCGCGGGCCGAACAATGCGGGCGTCGTCATCCCGGCAGGCGTGGCCCATGCGCTGCGCTCGGAAGGCTCGGTGGATACAATCATGGTCTATGGGACGAGCACGAAGTTTAACCCAGCGTTTGAGGGCCGCATCGCGGATGGCGTGGAGCGCGCTCCGCTGCCGCCCGAGTGGGAGGCGTATATTGCGCGGTGAAGCTTACCGCTTCCGCCCGGTCACTTTTGCGCGAGGGATGAGGTTTCCGCTGGCGTCATAGCGGTCCACGCTGAGGAGGGTAGAGCGTCCGTCGCGCGTGCCGTAGATATTGTTGTTCGTGCCTGTGAGGACACCTTGCGCGTTATAGACGACTTCTTGGATGACGCGAGGCGGGTTGCCTCCGTCGAGTTTGTAGGTGCACTTCTGGAAGACTTGGTTCCGTGCGTTGTAGTAAATGCCGGACATGGGGTTCATGTCTTCGTCGAGCTGGTAGAGGATGGTCTGGTAGGGCGTCTTGGAGCCGAGGACGTAGAAACGTTCGATGGCGCGGCGCTTCTCTGGGTCCGTCTCCTTGGAGCTCCATGTGCCATCTTCAAACTGTCTGTTCGTGATCCTTTTCGCGATTTCTTTCGCGGGCAGCGAGGTGGCGAGAAGGAGGAGTGCGAGGAGTGTTTTCATGCGGCAGCTTGGTGTGAATTAAACTGGAGATCGTAGAGGCGGCGGTATTCGGGAGAGCGCTCATAGAGGTCGGCGTGTTTGCCCACGGCCTTGATGCAGCCATGGTCCATGACGACGATTTGGTCTGCTTTGAGGATCGTGGAAAGGCGGTGCGCAATCGCGATAACGGTGCGGCCTTTGGAGAGTGTTTCCAGTGCTTCCTGGATGCGCCGCTCGCTCTCGGTGTCGAGCGCACTCGTGGCTTCATCAAGCAGGAGAATCGGCGCGTCTTTGAGCAATGCGCGCGCGATACTGAGGCGCTGCTGCTGGCCGCCGGAGAGGTTGCAGCCTTTGTCTCCAATGACGGTTTCATAGCCCTGCGGTTGTGCGGCGATGAAGTCGTGGGCATAGGCCATCTGCGCGGCGTGCTCGATTTCTTTCTGCGTGGCCTCCAACCGCCCGTACCGGATATTTTGCCGGATGCTGTCGTGGAACAGGAACACATCCTGACTGACCGTGGCGACGTTCGCGCGAAGCGAGGGCTGGGTGATTTTCCGTAAATCGTGGCCGTCAATTTTCACGGACCCCTGCTCGCCCTCGTAGAGCCGCTGGAGCAGCGCGAAGAGCGTGCTCTTCCCGCTGCCGCTCTCGCCGACGAGGGCGCATGTCGTGCCTGCGGGGATGTGCAAGGAGACGTGGTTCACGGCGGGCTCGGTCGTGCCAGAGTAGGTGAAGGTTACGTCCTCAAAGCGAATATCCCCGCGCACGTTCACCAACGCGACGGCGTCGGGCGCGTCTTGGATGGTGGGCGCGTGGTCGAGGAGCTCGAAAATCTTCGACGTGGAGGCGAGGCACTTTTGCATCATCAGGTGGATGCGGCTCATCGCTTTGAACGACGGATAAATCAGCACCAGCGCACCGACGAGCGCGAGCAGCGTGCCGTTTGGAAGCGGCACCCACCACGCGTAGAAAAGCGCGGCGCTGATGCCGAACGAGGCAACCGTCTCCACAGCGGGGCCGGTGATTTCCATCGCCTTCCGCCACTTCATCACGAAGCGCAGCATGGCTTGGTTGGCGGTGTTAAAGCGGTCCGCCTCATAGTCCTCGCGAGCGTGTGTTTTCACCACGCGGATGCCGCCAAACGCTTCGTGCATGAGCACCATCATCTGCCCGGCTTCCTCTTCCTCGCGGGCGGCGCTCTTGCGCACTTTCTTGCTCACGATCAGCACGGGCAGCAGGCAAATAGGGAAGAGCAGCAGCGCGGCCAGCGTGAACTTCCAGTCGAAATACAGCATCATCGAAACCGCACTGATAATCGTCACCGGCTGCTTCACGATGTCCGCCGCGATGCTGGTCAGCGCTTGCTGCGCGGTGCGCGTCTGGATGAAAACCGTCTGCACAAGGTCGCCCGCTTTTTGCCGATTAAAGAACTCCATCGCCTGCCCCAGCGTGTGCCGATAAACCTGCTGCCGGATGTCATCGAGCACCCGCTGGCTCACCCACAAAACGCAGTACGCATTCAGATACGAAAAGAGCCCGCGCACCGCCATGACAGCGGGGATGATCATGCAAATCGCCATCACCACATGCTTCGGCGAGCGCCCATCCGCCCCCGGCGCAGCCCAAGCCCGGACGGCCTCGGGTAAATGGGAAAGACTTTCCACTTTCGCACCGGGAGCCCCCGTGAGCACAAGGTCGCCGACGTGTTTAAACACAAACACCAGCCCCGCATTCGACGCCGCAAAGCAGACGCCAAAAAAGATACCCGCCCAGAATCGCCCCATGTAGGGCTTCATGTATCCAAACAGTCGCCCATACGGCCCTCGCGCCGCGCTGAGAAAGTCACGGAACGACAGCTTCGCCATGTCTTTTCTGGAAATGCGTTTGGCCATAAAGTCCGCGCAGTAAATCACGCAGAACGCAAACCGCCGAAATAATTCTTTGTTCGTTTCATCCGGCCACAAAATTCGTTCCCACGCTCGACACTCGGCTGCGGTGTGGCAAAAATGCGCGCGATGTTTCATCTCACCATCCTCGGTAGTGGAAGCGCGGGAAATTGCGCGCTCGTGGAGACGCCGAAAACGCGCGTCTTGATCGACGGCGGGTTGAGCTGTCTTCAAATCAAACAGCGTCTTGCGCTGTGCGGCGTAAATCCTCTGGAGCTCGATGGCATCCTCCTCACACACGAGCACGGCGACCACGCCGGTGGGCTGGATGTTTGGTGCCGCCAATTCCAAACACCCGTGTATGCCAACGCGCTCACCGCAGAAGCACTGAAACGGCAGTCTCCCAGTCTAGCAAAGGATTGGCGCACGTTCATCACAGGCTCGGATTTCACCATCAAAGACATCGCCGTGCAGACCTTCAGCGTGCCGCATGATGCGATGGATCCCGTCGGTTTTGTTCTCCACCACGGCCCGGCGGCGCTCGGTTTCCTCACCGACCTCGGCTTTGCCACGAAGCTCGCGTGCGAGCGGGTGCGGCAGGCGCAAACGCTCGTCATCGAGGCGAACCACGACGAGCACCTCCTGCAAAACGACACGAAGCGCCCGTGGTCCACGAAGCAGCGCATCATGTCCCGCCACGGCCATCTTTCCAACGCCGCAGCGGCAAGCGTCGTCGCGGGAATGGTCGGCGGAAATCTAAAGCGAACCGTGCTCGGACACCTGAGCCGTGACTGCAATTCGCCCGAACTCGCCGCCGCCGCCGTGCGCTCAAGCGTGGCCAGCACGGGAGCGGCGGAGGACTCGGTGGAGGTCTTTGTGGCGGAACAGAAAACGATCAGCCCGCGGTTCACGCTCGGTTAATAATCGCTGCTGGCGCGGTGTTGCTCGGAATGCGTAACTTTGCCGCATGGCGGAAGTAACCAAAGATCAAGTAGCGGAAATCCTCGAACACATCGCGACGATGCTGGAGCTGAAGGGGGAGAACATTTTCAAGATTCGCGCGTATCAAAATGCGGCGCGGGGCATTGAGACGTTTTCGGGCAGCTTGGCGCAGGTCGTCGGCGAGGGAAAAGTGGCGGAGATTGAAGGCGTGGGGAAGAACATCGCCGAGCGCATCACGGAGATCGTCCTTACGGGGAACTCCTCTTATTACAACATCCTCAAGCTGGAGTTTCCGCCGGGAATTTTCGCGATGTTTGGCATCGTGGGGATGGGGCCGAAGAAGATTCAGGCGGTGTGGAAGCAGCTCGACATCACGACCGTCGAGGCGCTGGAGGCGGGGTGCAAAGATGGGCGCGTGGCAGGACTGAAGGGCTTTGGCGAGAAGACGGCGGCGAACATTTTGAAGGCTATGGAGGATATGAAGAAGCACGCGGGCCGCTTCCGCATCGGCGATGTGGCAACGGAGGCGGAAGCGATGCGCGAAGACTTGCGCTCGCTGCCCGAGGTCATTCGCGTGGAGGCGTGCGGGAGCTTCCGGCGGCGGCGGGAGACGTGCGGGGATTTGGACTTCTTGGTTTCTACAAAGTCGCCGGAGTCGGTGAGCGAGTTCTTTGTGAAGCACGAGATGGTGGAGAGCATCATGGCGCACGGGGCGACGAAATCTTCGGTGCGGCTGAAGAGCGGGATTCAGGCGGATTTGCGCGTGGTGACGGACGATCAGTTCGCCTTTGCGCTGAACTATTTCACGGGCTCGAAGGAGCATAATATCGTGATGCGGCAGCGGGCGCTCTCCCGCGGCTGGACGCTGAATGAGTATCGCCTCGGCGTGGACGAATCGCCGAAGGTGACGCCGCAACCGGTGCCGGAGATTCGGGATGAGACGGAGCTGTATCGGGCGCTGGGCCTTGATTTCATCGAGCCCGAGCTGCGGGAGAATCACGGCGAGTTCGCGGCGGCAGAGGCGCACACGCTGCCTCGGCTGGTGGAGCTGCAAAACTTGCGCGGGTGTTTTCACAATCACACGAAGGAGAGCGATGGGCGCAACACGCTGCGCGAAATGGCGGATGCCGCGCGGGAGCTGGGGATGGATTATCTCGGCATCGCGGACCACTCGAAATCGTCCGTGCAAGCGCGCGGCCTCGACGAGGCGCGGCTGCTGGCGCAGGTCGCGGAGATTCGCGCGCTGAACGAGGAGTATGCCGGCGAGTTCCGCATCTTTAGCGGGAGCGAGGTGGATATTATGAAAGACGGGGCGCTGGATTTCTCCGACGAGATTATGGCGCAGCTCGACTACGTGGTCGCCAGCGTCCACTCGTCGTTCCAGCTCACGGAGGCGGAGATGACGGCGCGCATTATCCGCGCGATGGAGAACAAATACGTGACCATGCTCGGGCACCTCACCGGGCGGCTACTGCTCCAGCGCGATGCTTACTCCGTGAACATCGGGGCCATCATTGACGCCGCGGCGGCAACGGGGACGATCATCGAGCTAAACGCTAACCCCCGCCGCCTCGACATGGACTGGCGGCACTGGGCAGCGGCGAAGGCCAAGGGCGTGAAAACGTCCATCAACCCCGACGCGCACCACACCTCGCAGCTTGCGTATGTGTCCTTCGGAGTCTGCGCAGCGCGCAAAGGCTGGCTGACGCGCGACGATGTCGTGAACTGCTTGCCGCTCGGGAAAGTGGAGGCCGCACTGGCGGCGAAGCGTGGCGCGTCCAAGAAATGATTTCACCGGCGGTTACTCGAAACCAGCATGAACAAACTCGCAACATCCCGTCGTCTCACTGAATCCGGCATCATCGCCATCCTCCGCTCGCACACCGGCGCGAAGCTCATCGAAGCAGCTAAGGCACTCGTCGCCGGCGGCATCCCAGCGGTGGAAGTGACCATGACCACGCCCGGCGCGCTCAACATCATCCGCGAAACAAAGCGCGCGCTCGGCGACAGCATTTGCATGGGCGTCGGCAGCGTGCTCGATGCCGAGACGGCCCGCGCCGCGCTGCTGGCGGGGGCGGAATATATCGTCACACCCATCGTGCGCCCCGAGGTGATCCAGCTCGCGCATCGCTACGGCGTGCCCGTGCTGATGGGTGCGATGACGCCGACGGAAGCGTTCACCGCGCACGAGCTAGGCGCAGACTTCATCAAGCTCTTCCCCGCAGAGACGCTCGGCCCCGGCTACGTGAAGTCGCTGCTCGCCCCGCTGCCCGCGCTGCAAATCATCCCCACCGGTGGAGTGACCCCGGAGAACGTCGGCGAATACATCAAGGCCGGCTGCGTGGCCGTCGGCGCTGGCTCGCAACTCGTGAACCAAGCTCTGCTAGACAACGGCGACTTCTCCCAAATCACCAAGCTCGCCGCGAAATACGTCTCCGCCGTGAAAAAAGCGCGCGGCCTCCTGCCGCCAGCGTCGGCGTAGCTTTTACCGCTTCGCGAGCTGCGCAAACCGATATGCGCCGATGCTGAGGAAGATCACGTTGGGTAGCCACACGAGCATCGCGGGGTGTAGGTGCGGGCGGTTGCGCGTCATGTCGGCGGCGATGAGGATGACGAAGTAGAGCATCGCGATGCCGAGGCTGATTGCGAAACCGACGGACGTTTCCTTTCGCTGCGCGGTGATTCCTAGCGGCACGGCGAGCAGGGCAAATGCGATGGTGGCGAGCGCGAGGGAGAGTCGCTTGTTCAGCTCCACGGCGGCTTCCGGCTTATCGTCGTCGAGCAGTTGCGCGACGGTGAGCATCCCGATGCCGCCGGTCTTCTTCTTCTTTTCGTAAAGTGCTTGGAGGGACATCACGAGCTCGCCTTCGCTGGCGACGATGCCGCTTTTGATGCCGCGACGGTCGAAGCGGTTCTTCGGGTCGTCGGTGTTTTCCGTGACTTGCTCGTAGCGGAGGTCTTTGTAGCTGAGGACGAGTTGTTTCTGTTTGTCGCCGTTCACGGGCATCTCTTTGACTTTCAGCGAGCCGCTGCCTGCGACGGTGACTTCGTTGAGGTTGCCCTCTTTATCGTGAACATAGACGATCATGTTCGCGATGTTCTCCTTGTCGTTTTTCTCCACGTAGATTTTCTGGCCGGGGAAGACGTCGATGATTTTGTCGTTGCCGAAGACGGCGATGGGGTTGCTCGTGGCGAGGTTGAAAATCGCGTTCTTCATCTTCTCCTGCGCTCGCGGTGCGACCTCCAGATTGATGTAAGCGCACACGGACGCGAAGAGGACCGCGAGGAGGGCGACGGGCACGCAGAGCCGTGGGATGCTGACGCCGCTGGTGCGGAGCGCGGTGATTTCGTTCTCCGCCGACATGCGCCCAAAGACGAGCAGCACCGCGGTGAGGAAGCCCCACGGAATCGTGAACGTGAGCGAGAACGGCACGACGTACGCGATGATGGCGAAGAAGATGTCTGGCGGCGGATTGGCAAACTGATCGAACAGCTTTTTGAAAACATTGCCGAGCACGAGCACGACGGTGAGCACCGTGATGGCGAAGAGCGCGGTGACGAGAATCTGGCGCGTGAGGTAGCGGTCTATGATGCGCATATCAGCCGAGTTGGGAGGCGACTTGTTGTTGGACTTCGGCGACCTGGTCGAGCCGCAGCTCGGGGTCGGGGATGACGAAGATTTCGCCGGTCTTCGCGTGCTCGTAGATGCGGGTGAGTGTGCCGTCGTCGCCGCGCTTCACTTCGCGCTCCTTGAGGATGCGCTTGCGCTCCAACATGAGCGCGAGGATGTAGCGCGCGTTGGCAAAGTCGGTCGCATTTTCCTCCATGTATTTGCGCAGCAAATCTTCGGCGGTCTGCTTGCTCACCGTCTCGATGACTGCGGGTGCGGCCTCGTATTTCGAGCGCCAGTGGGAGAACGGCTGCACATTTTCGTTGCGGCTTTTGTAGGACTCCTCGCACACATCCTCGCGGCGAAACTCCGCTTTTTCATAGTAGAGCAGCGTGTAAAAATACTCGCCGTCTTCAAATGAGCGGCCCGTCGCGGCGCAGACTTGGGAGCGGCCTTGGATGGTCCAATCGGTGTTCATTTCAAAAAGAAGAGTCTCGGGAAATCCCGGTTCGTCGAGCGTAGATACAGCAAGTAGCAGCCGATGGAAAAGAGCCCGATGACCGGAGCCCACGCGGCCACCCAAGGCTGTAGGTGCGCGCCTTTTCCCAGCGAGAGGAAGGAGAACATGGTCATCAAGAACACGAAGAAAATCCCGATGCACCCCGCGACCGATGCCAGCACCGCACGGCGCGAAAACACGATACCCATCGGCGCGGCCATGAAGACCACGGCGAGGCAGGAAATCGGCAGCGCCCAGCGGTGATGCCAGTGCGTGTGAAAGGGCGCGAGCTGCGCGGCGGGGAAGTCCGAGTTCAGCGAAAGGTAGTTCTCCAGCTCCGGCACGGAGAGCTGCTCGGCCTGCATGAGTGCGCTGGCGAGGCGTTGCGGAGTCTCGCTCCAGCCGGTGATGCTCTCGAAGTTTTTCTCCGCATCCTTAGACGACCAATCGCGGATCGCGATCACGTCGCCGTCCGCAGTGAACGTCACCATCCGCCCGTAATTCAGCACCCAAGTCCGGTTGCGCGGCTCGTAGATCGCTCCGCCCGCATACCAGCGCGTGCGAGGGTGCCCGTCGGCGTCGAGCTGCGAGATATGGACATCGTCCAGAGCGTTCTGCGCCGGGCGGATGCGGCGCGCATACCAAAGCCGGTTCGTGCGGCGGTCCTTCACCAGCAGCGACACGGCGTTCCCCGCTTGCTCGGCCTTTTTCGCGTTTTTGATTCGCTCCAAGTCCGCCTTACTCACCGCCTCGGAGTGCGGCGCAAGCTCGTAGTTCAGCCACAAACACGCGCCCGACGCCAGCACCCCGCACATGATGAGCGGCGCAAGCACCCGCAGCACACTCCGCCCCGCCGTGAGCATGGAGATGATCTCATTCGACCGCGACATTTTGCTGAGGCTAAACAGCAGCCCCAGCAACAGCCCGAGCGGCATCGACAGCAGGATAAAATGGGGCATTTGCCGTAGGTAAAACCCGCCCACGACTTTGAACGAAGCCTTCGCTTTGATGAAGTCCTCCGCGTTGTCGAACAAGTCCGCGATGATGAGCAGCCCGATAAAGGCCGCCACGCAGAGGAGAAATGGTTCGATGAAATTCCGCAGAACGTAGCGGTCAAGAATGCGCATTGCTGGCGAAGGTATCGCGTTTCGGAGCGGGAGACTTCAAGCAGGAGTTTGCAAAACGGCCCGCTTTTATCACTGAAATATCTCGCGAGCTTCGCCGATCCGCTTGCGCCAATAGTAAGGGCGACGCTTGGCGTGGGCGACGGCGAGGATGACGACCGCTTCCTTCCACAGCATGTAGGCGATATACGTCTCGCCAAAACGAGGTGTGAGATTCACGCGCCGGGTGGGCTTTTGGCGGAGGTTGTAGTGGAGCGGGGTGGCGAGGATGATTTCGCGATGTCTCCGGTAATGCTCATCGAACGCATGAGCCAATTCCGCATCAATCGTGAGATAGTGCTCGAAGACCTCTTCCAGCTCTTGCTCGGCTGCGGGATGGATCGCCCAATCTGCCATCACGGGCGACGCTGAATGCCGTGTTTTGCGAAGAGAGCGCCGATTCGCCTGTCGGATTCCCCCCCCGAAATCAGCTCCACTTTCCCTTCTTCGACATCCTTCACTCGGCGAGCGATTTCCGCGTCCCACTCGGCTTCTGTGCTGGCATCGTCGGGCATTACGTATTCTTGCTGGAGGTCGCGCAGGAGTTCATCCACCTCTGTCGGTGCCAGTGCGCGAATCTCTTTTTTGATGTGTTCGACGGCGGTGCTCATGCGCGAAGTTAAACCACACCTGTCTGCGCTCGTCAAACGCCGGATATTTCGCAGATTTTTTGAAAGAAATGGGAAGATGCTACGTTTTAGGAGGGACATGACAACCATCGCATCCTCGTCGAGCCGCTATTTTCCAAAACAGGATTTCTCTTTGAGAGTTTCTCGCGGTCAATTTTTCCGCCGTGCCGGAAATTCCTTTGACGCCTCGAATTCGCCGCCCTACAAACCGGTAGTTTTTACGATAGTAACGCCACCTCCGTGCAATTTGACCGATACCCTGCGGGGTCCGGCACGCACGGTAATCTTTAACCCAAACGGACGGCCTGGCCGCTCCGACGCAACTTTAACAACCTTAGATGTTTAACGGACTACTTGGTCTATTTTCCAATGATATTGGAATCGACCTCGGCACTGCCAATACCCTCGTTTATGTGAAGGACCATGGAATCGTCCTTCGCGAGCCTTCCGTCGTCGCCGTCGTGGCGGGCACCAATAAGGTGCTGGCCGTGGGCGACGAGGCGAAGCGAATGCTTGGGCGCACGCCTGGGAACATTCAGGCGATTCGGCCTTTGAAGGATGGCGTTATCGCTGACTTTGAGGTCACAGAAGCGATGCTGCGGCACTTCATCCAGAAGGTCCACGGGCGTCGCACTTTTTTCAAACCACGCCCGCGCGTTGTCATCGCGGTGCCTTCGGGCATCACGGAGGTCGAGAAACGCGCGGTCCGAGAATCGGCTCTCCATGCTGGTGCTCGCGAAGTTTTCCTCATCGAGGAACCGATGGCTGCGGCTATCGGTTGCGGCCTGCCTGTGCAGGATGCTGCGGGAAACATGATTATCGACATCGGCGGTGGGACCACGGAAGTGGCGCTCATTTCTCTGTCGGGCATCGTGTTTAGCCGGAGTGTCCGCGTGGCGGGTGATGAGTTGGACGAGGCGATCATTCAGTATATGAAGCGCGCTTACAATCTGATGATTGGCGAGCGGACGGCGGAGGACATCAAAATCAAAATCGGCAGTGCTTATCCCATCGAGAAGGAACAAACGATGGAAGTGAAAGGGCGCGACCTCGTCGCGGGCCTGCCGAAGACGCTGAGCATCACTTCGCAAGAGGTGCGCGAGGCGTTGCTGGAGCCGATTTCTACGATTGTGGATAATGTGCGGGTGACGCTGGAACGTTGCCCACCAGAGCTGAGCGCGGACCTTGTGGACCGCGGCCTCGTGCTCGCTGGTGGTGGCGCTCTGTTGCGCGGCTTGGACCGTCTTCTCAGTGAGGAGACGGGCTTGCCGGTTCATATCGCGGAAGACCCGTTGAGTGCCGTGGCCGAGGGAACGGGCCGCGCACTGAGCGAGGTGCGCTTCCTGCGGCAAGTCACCTCGACGCACCAGTTCCGGGGCAGCGCAAGCTGACCTATAGCTACGGCCCTACGCCGATGAACACACGTTACAGAATAGGCCCCACGCGACCTATGAGCACGGAGGCAGCGCGACTATGACTCCGCGCCGACAAAACGTGCTCTCTGTCCTTGCTTTCGTGTTCGTGACGCTCGGGATTTTACTCCTCAGTCCCGGTAATCGCGAGCGAGTGCAAAACGGGTTTCTTTCTCTGATTTCGCCGTTTTTGAAAAAGGGCTCCGAGTGGGATAATTCGGTCGCCAAACTCCGGCATCAGCTCAAGTCGCTGCAAGAGCTGGAGACGGATAACGACAAGCTGAAAGTGGAGAACGACAAGCTCAAGGCGCTGAACCAAGTGCTGCAAGGCGTGGAAGCGGAAAACCTCCGGCTGAAGGCGGCGTTTGGCTACAAAGACCAGTCGCCATTTTCTCTCCTCCCGGCGCGCATCATCGGGCGGAGCGAATCGAACTGGTGGAGCACGGTGAAAATTGACCACGGCACGCTGGACGGTGTGGGCAAGGATATGTCCGCCATCACGCCGGATGGCCTCGTGGGAAAGGTCATCGCCGCGACGGATAATGCGGCGACGGTGCTGCTGATCTCGGATGAAACGTGTGGCGTCTCCGCGACGCTCAGCACGCCGGATGGGCAGGCGCACCCCGGTATCGTCCGTGTGGTGCGCGGGGATCGGTTTACGAATATGCAGCAGCCTCGGATGGCGATGTCGTTTTTGCCAAAACGGCTAGAGGTCAAGCCCGGCTGGAAAGTCTATACCAGCGGGCTCGGCCAGGTGTTCCCACCCAACGTCATCGTCGGCGAAGTAGTGAAGGCCGTCGATCGCGATCTGGAGACGGAAGTAACCATCCAGCCTACCGTGAACATTGCTGCCCTGACGGATGTTTTCATCGTCACCGGGCTGAAAGGAGTGGCGAAGAAATGACGTTCTATCTTTCACTCGTCGTCAGCATGTTCTTCGCGCTCGTCGCGCAGCATTTTACTGGCGAAATGCTTGGGCTCGGGGGGAAGGTTGTTCTGTTGCCAGTCGTGTTCTTTTTCATCGCGGCGGCGCTCCCGCTCCCGTCGGTATTTTTCTTCGCGGTCGTGGGTGGGATCATGTGGGATTCGCTCACCGTGTATCCCGATGCGGCGGGGAAATCGGAGGTCGTTTTCGGCTGGAGCGTGGCGCTCTACGGTGCGCTGGGCGCGATCATGAACGGGCTGCGCTCCATGTATCTGCGGGGCCGGTGGGAACTGCACTGCATCCTCACGGGCGTGCTCACGTCGGTCATCGTGCTGATGGAGATTCTCATCATCACGTTTCGCCGGGAACCGTTCGCTTTTTACTGGCCGAGGGATATCTGGTACCGCATCGGCGGCAGCGGACTCGCGGCAGCGTTGCTGGCGATCCCGGCATTTGCAGTTTTCACCTGGCTCGGTCGCCGCCTCGGCGCGATCAAGTTCGACACCATGCGCCCCGACTAACCCATGAAGAATCGCTTTCAACGCATCCGCGAAATTCGTAACCTGCCGAGTGCATCGCTCCGGGTCATCTTTTTCGGCCTCGTCATGCTGTCCGGCATGGGTGCGCTGGCTGCGAAGCTTTGGAAGGAGCAGACTGCCCAACACGCAAAGTGGGTCGGGAAGATCAAATCCGTGGGCAAAGTCATCGTTCGCATCCCGAGCAATCGCGGCGACATCCTCGACCGCAACGGCTGGGTGCTCGCAGAAAACCGAGCTAGTTACGGCGTGGACTTTTACCTACCGGAAATGGTGGAGGCGATGAAGGACACCGTGAAGGAGCGCAACAAAGAGAAGCTGGCGAAGCTCCACGAAGAAGGGAAACACCTCACGAAAAAGGAGATAGAGGAAACGCTCGAAAAACTCCCACTCCGCGAGGTGGATGTGGCGCGCGGGGAGATGATGGCGCGCGTCTCCATCCCTCACATCGTCACCATTATAAAAAATGAAGTGCAGCCGAAACTTTACCGCCTCGGGCTCGACGACGACCCTGCTGCAAAGCTCGATTTCAACGCATCGATCCTAGAGAAACACTACTTCGCGCGAGAGCATGTCCCATTTGCCTTCTTGGAAAATGTGAAGTTCGACACCGTGGCGAAGATCAGCGAAAACGACCTAGGCCTCGCGGGTGTGGACCCCTGCATGAGGCCCGTCCGGCACTACCTCTACGGCGCCTTTGCCTGCCACATGCTCGGCTACGTCGGGAACACCAAAGACGAAGCCGAGGAGGCCGACTACTACACCACCAACGACCGAGGCGAAAAGAAGCCCGCTTTCGACTACTACAAAGCCGACATCGTAGGCCAATACGGCATCGAAAAACACTGCGACAAATGGCTGCGCGGCAAACCCGGCCAGCGCATCCTCGAACGCTCCGCCAAGGGCAAAACCGGCGCGGAAACCGGGCGCATCGAGCCCACTCCCGGCAACAACGTCTATCTCACCATCGATGCCCGCATCCAGATGAGCGCGGAGAAGGCGCTGCGGGAATCCGGAGTCGGGCGCGCGGCGGTCGTCGTCGTGGACCCCAATAATGGCGACATCCTCGCGATGGCGTGCGTCCCGAATTACGACGCCAATACCTTCGTGGAAAAGCTGGACGAGTTGGAGCAAGACGAGACGGACCCTCTCACTCCTCGCTGCACCCAGAGCTACCCACCCGGCTCGACGTTTAAACAAATCACCGCGCTGGCCGGGCTTCGCGGAGGGATTTCGCCGACGAAGACGTGGTCTTGCACGGGCGGAGTCACCTACGGCAATCGCTTGATGAAATGCACGGGCTCCCACGGCTCAATGAATATGTCCGACGGCATCATGAAGTCCTGCAATTCGTATTTTTACCAGATGAGCAACGCTATCGGCACCGGCTCCAAGGACGGGTTCGCACAAGTCGAGGCCGTTGGGCAGGCGCTCGGGCTCGGCATGAAATCCGGGTTGCCGCTCGACGGCGAGACTGCCGGGTTGCTGCCGGGGCCGAAGTATTTCACCTCCAAGGGGCTCCTTTCGGAAATGGACTCCGGCGGCCAGCTCGCGAACACCTCCATCGGTCAGGGCAAAGTCTCCGTTTCGCCCCTGCAAATGGCCATGATCACCGCAAGCGTCGCCAATGGCGGCAAGAGCTACTACCCGCGCCTCGTCTCCCGAGTCGTAGATAGCGAGCGCAACGATGTCCGCGATGAAAACGGCGAACTTGTCGTGCCCGTAGAACCAAAACTCCGGGCCAACCTCCTCGACATCGGACTGAAGGCGAGCGACATCGAAATCCTCCGTAAAGGAATGTGGAGAGTCGTCAATGACGGAGGCGGCACTGGCCAAGGCGCAAAAATCAAAGGCATCGAAGTTGCAGGAAAAACCGGCACCGCCCAAGTCTCCCGCCGCCTCAACGAACGGGACGCGAAAGGGAACTGGGTAACATCGAAGGATTACCACGTCTGGTTCACGGAATTTGCGCCGTATAAAGACCCAAGGTTCGCCATCTGCGTCATGGTCGAGAGCGGCGGCGACAAAGCGCGCGGCGGCTCGGTCGCAGCGCCTATCGCCACAAAGGTCATGAGGGAAGCTCTTGCGCTCGTCGCCTTGGACAAAAAGGAGGAGAGCGATGAAAAACTCCGCCCCGCGCTGCTCACCGCAGTGGCTGGCAACTTTACCCCCGTGAGCCGAGTCACCATGGCAGCGGATGGCACCCTCTCGAAGATCGTCGCCGACGGTTTCAAAGACGAGCGCCCCGGCGCACCGCGTGCCACCGACGACGAGCCCATGGACCACGACGAAAATGCCCCCGTCCTAGACCGCAAGCGCACCGAGGCTGCCATCGCCGCCAAGAAAGCCGCCGATGCGCGCGGCACCATGAAGGCATCCGACAAACCCGTGCGCCAGCCGACCTGGTTCGAGCGCACCGTGCTCGGGCGCAAACCAATTTCCTCCCCCTCAGAACAACCACGAACACGCTAAACAGTGCTCAAAAAAATCACCCAAACAGCAATTTCTATCATACAAAAAGTGAAAAGACTCATCGGACTATCACCGCGTCAAACCGGCAACAAACTCATCATCACCGTCGAAAAACTCGAAAGGCGCGTTGCGCTTCTGGAGAACGGCGTCCTCGAAGAATATAACATCGAGCGCACCAGCGACCGCAACATCGTCGGCTCCATTTTCAAGGGCCGCGTCCGCAACATCGAGCACGGTCTCAAGGCCATGTTCGTGGACATCGGCTACGAGAAAAACGCCTTCCTGCACTTCTGGGACGCACTTCCCGCCGCGCTCGACGCCGGCATTGAGGAAGTGGAGCGCAAAAGCAAAAAACAACGCCAGCGCATCACCGCGAAGGACATCCCAAGCATCTACCCCGTCGGCAGCGAAGTCCTCGTGCAAGTCACCAAAGGCCCCATCTCCACGAAAGGCCCGCGCATCTCCACGAACATCTCGCTCCCTGGCCGCTTCCTTGTGTTGATGCCGTTTTCCGACCAGTGCGGTATCTCGCGCAAAATCGAAAACCCGAAAGAACGCGAGCGTCTCCGCAAGATTCTGCGCGAACTCGATTTGCCCGAAAACATGGGCATCATCATCCGCACCGTCGGCGAGGGGCAAAAAGCCCGCTACTTCGTCCGCGACCTCGCCTACCTCGTCGAGCAATGGCGCAGCATCGAAAAGCAGATGACCGAGAAGCGCGCCCCGGCGTGCGTCTTTGAAGAGCCCGACCTCGTCGAGCGCACCGTCCGCGACTTCCTCACGGATGAAATCGAAGAAGTCGTCTGCGATGACGAAAAATCCGTCGAGCGGATGCGCGAACTCGTCGCCCAAGTCAGCAAGCGCAGCATCCAGCGCATCACGCACTACAAAGAGCCCGTGCCCATCTTCGAGCGGTATGCCGTGCAGAAGCAGATTGACGACGCTTTTCACCGCCAAGTCTGGCTCCCGTGCGGCGGCTACATCGTCATTGATGAAACCGAGGCGCTCGTCGCCATTGACGTGAACACCGGGCGCAACAAAGGCAGCAAGGACGTGGAAAAAACCATCTTCGTCACCAACATGGAAGCCGCCGAAACCATCGCTCGCCAGCTCCGCCTGCGGAACATCGGTGGCCTCATCATTGGCGACTTCATTGATATGAAGAGCCGCAAAGACCAGCAGGCCGTCTTCCTCCGCATGAAGGACCGGATGCGCCGCGACAAAGCGAAAACGCACATCCTGCCCATCAGCCCCCTCGGCCTCATGGAGATGACCCGCCAGCGCGCTCATGAGAGCATCAGCGGCAGCGTCTTC
>CAMDQC010000086.1 GCA_945905735.1 Prosthecobacter debontii
CTCACCAAACGCGCATGGGCCAAAGGCGTGCAAGTGATGAACGAAGGCCCCGGCCACGTCCCAATGCACATGATCGAAGAGAACATGGCCAAGCAACTCGAATGGTGCCACGAAGCGCCATTCTATACGCTCGGACCTTTGACGACGGACATCGCGCCCGGCTACGACCACATCACCAGCGGCATCGGCGCGGCGATGATCGGCTGGTACGGATGCGCCATGCTCTGCTACGTCACCCCCAAGGAGCACCTCGGACTGCCGAACAAAAAGGACGTGAAGGATGGCGTCATCACCTACAAAATCGCCGCCCACGCCGCCGACCTCGCCAAAGGCCACCCCGGCGCGCAATACCGCGACAACGCGCTGAGCAAAGCGCGGTTCGAATTCCGCTGGGAAGATCAATTCAACCTCGGCCTCGACCCCGTAACAGCCCGCGAATTCCACGACGAAACCCTCCCGCAGGAAGGCGCAAAAAGCGCGCACTTCTGCTCTATGTGCGGCCCGCATTTCTGCTCGATGAAAATCACCGAAGACGTGCGCAAATACGCCGCCGAACAGCAGATCTCCGAAGACGAAGCGCTGGCAAAAGGCATGGCGGAGAAGAGCAAGGAGTTCGCCGACAAAGGCAGCGAGCTTTACGCGAAGGCGTAATTTCGAGAAGTGGGGGCGACTCGATGAAACCGACGCTTTGTATCATTGGCGGCTGTAATGGCGCTGGGAAGACGACTCTCGCGAAAGAGTTGCTTCTGCGAATGGGCATCCGGAGGTTTTTGAATGTGGATGAAATCGCACGCGGCCTTTCGCCGCTCGATCCGACTTTATCGGCGTTTCGGGCGGGGCGGCTAGTGATCGAGGAATCGCGCACCTTGCTGAAGGCTGCGAGCAGCTTCGCCATCGAATCAACGCTCAGCGGAAAGACCCACATCGGACTGCTTCGGGATGCTAAGGAGCGCGGCTATCGGGTGGTGTTGCATTATGTCCTTCTGGATTCTGCGACTCAGGCGGTGGAGCGTGTGGCGCTGCGGGTTTCGCACGGCGGGCATGATGTGCCGGAGGCGGATGTGCGGCGGCGATTGCGGCGCAGCAGGGCGCAATTCACCGACATTTACCTGCCGCTTGCCGACGAGTGGGTGCTGTGGGATAATTCGCGTCCACCTCACCAACGTGTGGCGGACAGCACAACGCATCGCCCCGAAGAAATCTCAACCATGCTCGATTCATCCAACGTCAAAGAGGACGCGCCCGTGGAGCCACCGGAGTGTGTGCGGCTCGGGCTGGAGGCGAGCCAGGCTGCGACGATCAAATGGCTCGATTTCTACCGTCGCATGGGGATCGAGGTGACTCCAGAGATGACTCTGGTGAAGAAGGAGCCGGGCGTGGAGCCCCCCAAGCAACCCTAAACGCGCCATCCCGCCGGGCTGTTATTTCGTATCGAGCGTCGCCTGCTCGCAAACGAGTTCCTGCATCCAGGCAATCAGTTCTTCGCTGTCCACTCCACGAATGCGCTGGTGGAGGACCTCGGTCGCCCGTACCGCTGCCGAGAAACGCGAGGTAGCAGCCTCATCGCATCACCACCACTTCGGATACAGCTTCTCCAGCCTCAGCCGGTCTTCGATGGGCAGCGAAGCGAGATAGTCCTCCCGACTGTCCATGTAATCTTCGATGACTTCGCCAAACTGCTCGCGCTGGGCGTAGTCCAACTCATCCCACTTCGAATGAATGATGTGCACGACTTCGATAATCTGTTCCGTCAACGCCCCCTGGCTCTCAGCCACGTCCGCCGAGGCTTGAAGCAGTTCCTCCTCTTTCTGCTCCACGTCCTTCTGCGATTTCCTCAGCGTCGCTGCGGCCTCCAGCAAACGATTCAGATGCCCGTCCGAGGATAATCGCGCCTTGGCAAGCCGCTCGCGGTATTTCTGCACAAACGGCACCAACTCCTCGCTCAACCGGAGCATCTCCGCTCCATCCTCCCGTGCCGACTGAAGGCGGCGACCAAATTCCTCAAACTGCTCGCGCAATTCAGCATCGGACACTTCCGGCTCATCCTCCGGACGGGATTCTTCATCGGGTGCATTCATGGTGTGAATAATTCAGCACACGTCGAAAGCCCCGGCAAATGGTTTCCGCAGCCCTATCGCTACGCATTCCGAACGTAAACTGAACCACAGTTGAAACCCGCCGACGCTGGTGAGTTCGCCGCACTCGCGGCAAAGCGCTGGTTTTACTACGCCCGTGAGGACTCGGCCGTTGAGAGCCTCAACGATCTGGAACAAGCCATCGGGCGCAACGAGCAGAGTGAACTCGCATTCCTTCTAGTCGCCACTGCACCTTGGGCGAGCCGATATAAGTTTCTCGCAGTCGCATACTGCCGCCGGACGTGGTGCAATCATCTCGTCCTCGATTTCCTCGCCGTAAGGCCGGGGCTGAAGTTCAAAAATCAACCGATTACCGGTGTCGGCACCGGCGTTCTGATGAGCCTCGCTGGAATCGCGAGTTCTCAAAGCATGGGATGCCTGTGGGGCGAAGCGACCGTTCGCTCGGCATTGTTTTACGAAAAGGTTTTGCAACTCTCAGCGGTGCGCGACCTCTTCCACGTCGATCGGGAGAAGCTGTCGCAATTGAACTCGGAGTATCGGGCAAAGATGAAACGGCGTCTTGCCGAATCAGAATTTCGCGAACACTATGAGTGACATGAGCACCACGCGAACACCCGACTGGTTGGACGAATGTTTTGAATACGAGCGAACGCACGAGATCGCCTTCGCGTCCCCAAAAGCGCTTTTAGAGGCCCGCCTCATCGCCGCGACCGATAAGGCCCTTCGTCCGCGTCGCCGTGCGAAGGCTAGGGTTGGGAGGAGCGCTAAAGCCCGATGACCACCGAAACGCGAAAGCTCCTCGCCCGACTTCCCTACGCCAAAAAACTCCGGCGTGTGGCGGAACTCATCGAGTTCTCGCGGAAGTTCAAGGCGGTGAAATCCACGGACAAGACAGCCCACACACTCTCCCAATGACCGCCACACAGCCCGAATTCACCGAAGACGTCCGCAAATACGCCGAAGCCGGGCCTTCCATTCCTGCGGCGCTCTGATAGAAACAAACCATGAACGCGGCCTACGAAGATTTGCTCGAAACAGCCACTCAACGGCTGGTGGCGGAATTTCAGCCGGAGGAGATTTACTTGTTCGGCTCGCACGCCTGGGGCACGCCTGATCAGGACAGCGACATTGACCTCATGGTCATCGTCCCACAAAGCGAAGAGCGCCCCATTCGCCGCGACCAGCGCGCCCAGCGTTGCCTTGGGCGGCTGCCGGTTTCCGCCGATGTGCTCGTGCGGACACGGCACGAGGTCAACCGCGTCCGCGAATTGCAAGGCAGCCTCACCCACGAGGTCTTGCAAAAGGGACGCAAGATATATGGATGACACCCGCCGGGCATTGCTGCGCTCTTGGCTCACGAAGGCCGCGAGCGATTTGAAAAGCGCCCGCGTCCTCGGCTCCGCTGACGACGCGCCGCTCGACACCGCCATCTATCATTGCCAGCAAACTGCGGAGAAAGCGGTGAAGGCGTTTCTTGTCTTCAAGGAACTCTCACCCGAGAAAACCCACGACATTCGCAGGCTCACGATTGAGGCCGTTGCACACGAGCCGCGTTTCAACGAAATGATGGAACTGGCCGTATTGCTCACGCCTTACGCTTGGGAATTCCGGTACCCGGACGATTTGGCCGACACATATCCGACGCGCGAAGAATTCGACGAAGCCCTGCAACACGCCCAAACCATTTACGACTTCGTCATCTCCCTACTCCCGGCGGAGGCACACCCATGAAAATCACAGAAGGCGTCCGCAAATACGCCGCCGAACAAGCCATCAGCGGAGAAGAAGCGCTGGCCAAAGGCATGGCGGAAAAGAGCAAGCATTTCGTGGAGAAGGGCGCGGAGGTTCACGCGAAGGCGTGAAATCGCGCCGGGACGCAATGAATTCGGGCGGACGTGATTGGAAGGAACTTGAGGAGGTGGTTCAGCGATTACAGGCGGCTTTTCACCCTCACGCCGTTGTTGAGCGGAATGTTAAAATCTCCGGGCGGATCACTGAGACGCTTCGCGAAATTGACGTTTTGATCACCCACAAATTTCCGCTTCAAGCCCTTCGAGTGGTCGTTGAATGCAAATGCTGGAATACAAAGGTCGACGTTCCCCACGTTGAAGCTTTTATTCAGAAAATGCGGGACGTTGAGGCCCACGCAGGCATGATGGTTTCAAAGCTTGGATTCAGTGGTAGTGCGGAAAAGGTGGCGAAGAACGCGCTCATCAATCTGTTCACATTTCGCGATACCCGCAGCGAAACATGGCCCAACGGACTGGTTTTCCCGATCAAGTTTGAGCTTTGGGAACTCCGAATTTTTGCGTTTCGTCGAACGGATTCACTGGATTGTACAACCGACTTGGGACCCGCGAACCCCGACGATTGCGTTTTCAACCACCCGGAAACCGGCAAGCATTTAATTGGCGGTGAGTTCTGTGAATACCTATGGCGAACGAGTGAACACAAACGCGAAGGCGAGAATTCACTGTGCATCGAAGACGACAGCGTGCCCCCGCGTTACTTTGTGCTAGGTTTGATGGCGAAGCTGCGCCGATTCAAAATTGAAGGTCGCTTACATTTCACTGGCCTTGTCGACGCCGGTCGCCGCATCGCGCACACACCGGCCATTGAAATCGTTGCTGGTGGCAATTTAATTGAGCTTAACAGTGACGAGGCCGCGTCGAACCTTACAGGCGTGAACCTTAATCTGAGCAGCACGGACATCACTCCGTTCGGAGTTCCCAGTTTGGATTACAGCCGAGTTTGTGCGGAGTTCAAATTCACCCTTCAAACGAGGCAAGGACTTGAGATTCGTGTCGCGGACGGCTAAGATTCCTGCGGGGTGATTACGATGAAAGAGGCTCTGTTTTTCGTGTGATTTTGAGCGGGCGAAATTGGGGAAGGCGTGGGCCATTGCCGCCGGGGTTTGTCCGAGTGCTCCGGCTATTCTCTCCCCTCAACCGAAAGCACGCGCAATTTATCGGTGGCGGTTTCCCAGCGGAGCATGGCGGTTTTCTCGATGAAACGTTCTCCTTCCCCGGGGAGGTAATTTACCGTGAAATCCAGATCGGTTCCCTTCCACTCCTTGAAGTCGGCGGACAAAATCGAGTATTTGGGAAGCTGGCCCTGGGCGGACTTGAGAATCTTTAGCTTTTGACGAGGTCGGCGCGGTCGAGGCGGATGACTACGGCGCCGAGGTCGAGGGCGCGTTCGCCGGGGATGAGGTGGGCGGGGTGGATTTTGTAGAGGCCGTAGTCGCGCTTGAGGATGCCGCAGCGGTGGAGGACGACGCAGTGCTTGGAGATGTTCGTGGCGGGGACTTTGAGGCGTTTGCCAATCTCGATGGCGGGCAGGGCTTCGCCTTTGAAGAGTTCGTCGAGGATGCGCCAGCGGGTTTTGTCGGAGATGGCGGTGAGGAGGCTATCGAATGGGATTTGCGGTGCGGTTGCGGATGCGGGATTCATGTTGTGGGAGTGAAGTGAACCAGAGAGGGCGTGGAAAATCAAGCTCAAGTAGGAATGTAGCGTCGTTGAGAAGGAGTCTGACTTGCTCTAGGAGGCGGCTATAATGCTCTAGTAAGCTGCTGTCGTGCTCTAGTAAGCTGCTGTGATGCTCTAGGAAGCGGATGTAATGCTCTATGAAGCTGCTGCATTGCTATAGAAGGCGACTGTATTGCTCTAGGAAGCGGCTATTTTGCTGCATGACGTGGCTGTCTTGCTCTAGGACACGGCTGTATTGCTCCACGCGATTGCGCGAGGGCGCTGGGGCGGGAGTTTGACGGGGTGAGCAAGCAATTTGCGGCTGCTGCGCGGGGTGGGCGTGGTGTGGTGCGTGCGACGGCGTAGGGCTTACTTCGACGCCGTCGAATAGTAAACCCGTCAAGTGCGCCGCGCTTTCAGATTCGGGCCACAACGAAGCGCTGCACATTTTGAAAGCGTGAAAAGCTTCATGTTTGTTTGGCGTGCCCCCGGTATTTGAGCCGCTCTCTATGAGGGTTTTTAGTTATTTTGGTTTATTGGTTGGTTGATGTGGATTGTAGCATCTCCCGGAGTTCAAAGTGCGGCGCGGAGTTGTTCGGGGGTGACTTCTTTTTCCCAACGGCTGATGGCTACGGTGGCTACGCCGTTGCCGATGAAGTTTGTCACGGCGCGGCATTCGCTCATGAAGCGATCGATGCCGACGAGAAGAGCGAGGGATTCGATGGGGATGCTGGGGACGGCTTGAAGGGTGGCGGCGAGTGTGATGAAGCCTGCGCCGGTGACGCCGCTTGCGCCTTTGGAGGTGATCATGGCGATGAGGAGGAGGCTGATTTGGTGGGGGAGGTCGAGCGGGGTATTCGTGGCTTGGGCGAGGAAGACGGCGGCCATGGCCATGTAGATGTTGGTTCCGTCGAGGTTAAAGCTGTAGCCGGTGGGGACGACGAGCCCGACGGTGGACTTGGAGCAGCCGAGGCGCTGCATTTTTTCGATGAGGCCGGGGAGCGCGGTCTCGGAGGAGCTGGTGCCGAGGACGAGGAGGAGTTCGTCTTTGATGTAGGCGAGGAAGCGGAAGATGGAGAACCCGCACCAGCGGGCGATACCGCCGAGCACGAAGACGACGAACAGCCCCGCCGTGAGGTAAAAGCCGAGCATGAGCCCGAGGAGATTTTTCAGGGAGCCGATGCCGTGCGCGCCGACGGTGTAAGCCATCGCGCCGAACGCGCCGAGAGGGGCGACTTTGACGACGAGCTGCATCACGCCGAAGAAGACTTGCCCGGCGGATTCAATCACATGCAGGACGGGGCGGCCCCGCTCTCCCATGACGGCGACGGCGAGGGCGACGAGGAGGGAGACGAGCAGGACTTGTAGTAGGTCGCCGGTGACGAATGCGCCGAGGAATGTGTTGGGGATGATATTGAGGATAAAGTCCGTGGTGCTGAGCGCATGGGCTTTTTCTGAAAGCCCAGCGCTGGCACTGACTGCGGCAGCGTCGGCGTGGAAGGAGATGCCGACGCCGGGCTTGAGGACGTTCACGACCACGAGCCCGATGATGAGGGCGAGGGTGGAGACGACTTCAAAGTAGAACAGCGCCTTCACGCCGACGCGGCCCAGTTTCTTGATGTCGCCGACGGATGCGATGCCGTGGACGACGGTGCAGAAGATGATGGGGCCGATCATCATTTTGACGAGTTTTACGAAGCCGTCGCCGAGGGGCTTGAGTGACTTCCCGGCGTCCGGCCAGAAGAAGCCCACCGTGACGCCGATGAGCACGGCGATGATGACTTGCACGTAGAGGATGCGATACCAAGGGCGGCGTGAAGGTGCCATTTACTCTGCGATGCGGGCTTGGAGCTGGAGGAGGGAGGGGAGGAGGACGGGGTAGGGGTTGTCTTTGATCCAGTCGCCGACGGTCTTGCGGAGGGCTTCGATTTTCTGCGGTGGGTCGTCTTCGGGCGGGGGCGCGGTGAGGAGGTTTTCGGCGGCGAAACTGCCGGGGGCGGCGATGCCGTTGATGAGTTTGTTTTTCTCGGCGTTCTCGACATCGAGGCGGGAGAGGTAGGTCTCTACGGCTTGGCGCTGGGCGAGCTGGGAGAAGTCGGCTTTGGCGAAGTAGTCGGCGCGGAGCATGGGCTTGGCGCTGAACTCGGCGGGGTTGGTGTTGAGGTAGTTCATCACGTCGAGCGGGTTGAGTTCGGCGAGCCGGTCCATGGCGATGGCGGCGGCGCGCTGGAGGGCTTTGTCTTCGCCCGTGACGATTTGCTGGAGGTCGGCGGTGAAGGATGCGTCGCGGAGGAAAACGATGACGTCGAAGGTTTCGAGGAAGCCGCCGCTGGGCTGTCTGCGCCAGGCTTCGTAGCGGAGCATCTCTCTCATTTTCCCGGCCATGTAGGTGGTTTCGCCGGGGGTGCTCCAGCCGACGTTGCGGAGGGCGATGGCCCATTCGTCGGCGGAGGTCTTGCGCTCCATGAGCGAGCGGGCGAGGGCTGCGGCTGCTGGGCTGCCGGACTTTTTGCAGATGCGCCCGAGGAGATCGAGGAGGAGGACGCGCATGGTGGGTGCGCCGGAGAGTGTGCCGCCTTCGCCGAGGCTGAAGCGTTCGCCGGTGTTGGCGTCTTGCCCGGTGGCGAGGAATGCGGTGATGGCGGCGATGGCCTGCTCGGGGTCGGCGGCGAGGAGCGCGGCGCGCAGGGCTGCGAGGTCTGCGGGGGTGAAGGTTCCGTTGCGGAGGCGCTCGAAGAGTTGTGCGATCATGCCGGCTGGTGAGGTGTCTAGTTCTTGAGGAAGGGTGGGGGACTTGGGATCGGCGCTATTGCTGGCGGAGGTGCCGCGCAGAGGCACGCGACTCGGGCTGCGGTCTGCGGGGAAAAGCCACATCCACCCGATGATGAGTGCTGCGACGAGTGCGGCGAAGCGGATGATGCGTGGCATGGCGCGCTCAGTGTGACACGGCTGGGGCGAAAATGCTCACTTTTCCTCCGGTGCTTCTTTGAGCGGGAGTGCGAGCGCGAAGAGGATGGCGGGGATGAAGAGGAAGCCGTCGTAGAGCAGCGTGGTGCGGTAGTCGCCGCCTTTGGTGATGGATGCGGCGAACACCGTGCCGATGGCGGCGGCGATGCGCCCGATGTTGTAGCAAAAGCCCGCGCCCGTCGTCCGCAGGAGCGTGGGGAAAAGCGGAGGGAGCATCATGGTGAACAGGCCGAACACTCCGCTCCAAAAGCCCACCGCAGGCAGCCAGAAATAGACGAGCGACCCAAGCTCATGCGGGACGCGAAACGCGCCGAACATGGTGACGGTGAAGCCTGCGAACATGCAGACGAGCGCCGGTTTATAGCCCCACTTTTTTGCCAGCCCGCCCGCGACGAAATTGCCGAGGATGCTGATGCCAATGATGAGGGCGAAGCCAGTGGTGACGAGCTTGCCGATCTCCGTCCCGCTCAGCCCGCTTTGCTCGCCGAGACGCCGGACGTGCTGCGTCTGCCAAAACATAAAGGCCCACCAAGCCGTGAGGGAAAAGGCGCAGACGCCGATGCTGGGGAGCGTGATGCGGCGCGTCTCGCCACGGAAGAGATCGAGGATGCCGGGCTTCGCGCCGCCTGTCTGCGCTGCGGACCACGCGGCGGGCTCGGGGACGTGGCTGCGAATCCAAAACACGAGGAGCGCCGGGGCGACGCCGATGAGAAAAATCCATTTCGGGTGATGCCCGCCGAGCAAATAGCCCGCGCCGCACGCGATGAGGACGCCGATATTTACGCCGGTCTGGAGCACTGCTGCTGTCCACGGACGCCACTCTTTTGGCCAAGTCTCGGCGAGCAGCGTGGAGCCGACGGCCCATTCTCCGCCGATGCCCAACGCGGCGAGAAAGCGGAAGATGAGCAAGTGCCACCACTCCGTCGCGATGAACGAGAGCCCGGTGAAAACCGCATACGTGAGCACCGTGAAGGAGAGCGCCCGCGCACGCCCCAGCAAGTCGCCGATGCGCCCGAAGAACGCGCCGCCGACGGCCCAGCCGATGAGGAAGGACGCTTGTATCCAGCCGGCTCGCTGATCAATGAGCGCCTTCTCGTCGCCCGTGTGCGACTTCGCGGCGAACACATCGAACTCCTCGCGGTCAATCGCACCGTCGAGATTGCGGTCGGCGAGGGCGAGGGATTTGGAGGAAAACTCGACAGCGGCGATGCGCCCGTCGCCGTTGAGGTCCAGCTTTTGAAAGCTGTCCGTCGTCTGCGGCCCAAACACGAGGATGGCCACGAAGAGCGTGCCGACGAGCGTGTAAATGTGCATGTCCAGCCCGTCGAACATCCAGCCCAGCCAAGCGGCGAGGCCGGATTTTTTCTGCTCTGGTGAAAGGTCGCGTATGTGCATCCGGCGACGCTACGGGATTGCGACGGCGGGGGACAATGGCTTTCTTGAAATGACGCATATCCACTGCCCACCCCACACTTCCCACCCCTCCCCGCCGTGGTGTAGAAGCGCGGCGTGCTTCGACATCTTCTTCTCACCACCGTTGCGTTCGTCACCGTAGCCGCGCAGGAACCGCAGGCCCGGCCTTGGAATACAGACGTGATCTACTTTGCGCTGACGGATCGTTTTTCCGATGGCGACCCGGCGAACAACGTCCCCGCCGGGAGCGACCCCGCGCTTTACGATGCCCGGCAGCGCGACATCGCGAAGTATCACGGCGGCGATTTCCGTGGGCTGGAGAAGGCGATTGCGGCGGGCTATTTCGAGAAGCTCGGCGTCACGGCGCTGTGGATTACTCCGCCCGTGCGCAATGTGTGGTATTCGCTCACGGACCTCGGCGGGCCGAAGACCGGCTACCACGGCTATTGGACGCAGGATTTTCTGGATGTGGACCCGCACCTCGTCTCTCGCAAATCGCTCAATGGCGCGGACTACGCCGACACTCGCGATGGGCGGATGCAGCACTACAAAGACCTCGTCGCGCTGGCGCACAAACGCGGGCTCAAGGTCATCCAAGACATCGTGTGCAATCACGTCGGCCCCGTCTTTTACTACGACGTCAATGGCAACGGCGCGCTCGACCGCAAGGAGCCGATGGAGTGGATGCAGCCCTTCCGCAAAGAGGGCGGCTACGGCAACGCGCAGTGGATGAGCGTCCCCGAGTGGAACGCCGCGCAGACCCAGCCCAGCGGCCCGCAGACGGTCCTCGGGCGCGAGGTGAAAACGAACGGCGTCTTGCAAAAGCTGAGCACTTACGGGCGGCGCGGGATGAGCGGCGATTCACTGGGCAAGAGCGATGGCGAGGAGGTGACGTGCGATTTCTTCGCGCTCCGCGACATTGATACAGACCCGAAGAGCCCGCACTTCAGCGCGCTCGTGGATGAGTTCGTGGCGATCTACCGCTTCTATCTGGAGGAGGTCGGCGTGGATGGACTGCGCATTGATACGGTGAAGCATGTGCATCGGGGATTCTGGGAGGCATTCACCGAGCGACTGCGCGCCGCCGTAGGGCCAGAGCGGGCGAAGCGGCTGCTGATGTTCGGCGAAATCTACGACGGATCGCCCTCCGTCGCCGGGCGCTACACTTTCCGCGAGCAGTGGCCGAAGCGCACAGACCCGTGCCTCGACAGCGTGCTGAGCTTCGACTTCTGCTTCGCCGCGCGGCAATACTTGCGCCACTCCGCAGAGGGCTACGGCTCGCCCTTTACGCTGGAGAACGCGCTCAAAAATGCGGGCGGGAAATCTTACAATCCCACGCTCGGGCTCGACGGTCTGAACGCTCGGCAGAAGATGGTGAACTTCGTCGAAAACCACGACGGGCTGAATCGCTTCCGAGCGTTGAAAATCAGCGAGCGCACGAACACCCTTGCCAACGCGCTCGTGCTGCTCACCGAAGGAATCCCGTGCCTTTACTACGGCACCGAAGCGGCGCTGCACGACGAGGACGGCAAGCTCATGGGCGACAGCGAGACGGGGCGGCTGACGTTCCTCCGCGCCGATGAGCCCGAGCGCATCGCCGCCGCACAAGCGAGCGCTTCGTTTGCCAGCACGGCGAGGTTCATCCAGCTCCGCCGCGACCTCCCCGCGCTGACGATGGGCGAGATGGTTCCGCTGTGGGTGGATAGCGGCGATACGCCGAAGGACGACGGCATTTTCGCCTTCGCCCGATATACGGAAAAGGAGGCGGTCATCGTCGTCTTCAACGCAGCGAAAGCGACCTCCATCACCGGCCTCCCCGGCGCACCGATGCAGCTCATGGCGGGCGCGCGTCCGCTGCTCGGAAAGGGCAGCGACCTGAAGCTGGTCGCGCAATTTCCCGCCGAGGGAAAAGCGACGAACGTCATCACCAGGAAAGGCGGAAAGCCGATGGCGGAAATCACGATGTCTCCGCGTAGTGTAGCCGTTTTCTCAGCCATCCGATGAATCATCCTTCGTATATGTTTAGCCCTACGAGAGCAGCGAGTGAGTGCCGCGAGGCTTTGGAGTGCGGCAGCCTGCTGCCGCTTTTCTCAGCCAGCCTGCTGGCGGTGCGTCTTTTGAAGTTCCGAAGCATGGCGACGGGGCGGGTGCGCAGCGTTTGGCGCTCGGTGTTGAGGAGCATCCGTCCTACTCACCGCCAGCAGGCTGGCTTGCAAAAGCGGCAGCAGGCTGCCGCACTCCACGGCGCGTTGCGCTTCCGTTCCGTGGGGGCATCAGTCTTTTCGCATTGGGCCGCGATGCTGGGCATGTCGGCGATGTGCCACGCGGGGCTGGTGGACGTGCCGGAGCTTGGGCTGCGCGTGCAGAGCGGGTTTGGCGTGTCGCTTTTCTCGGATGAGAAACTTGCGAACGATATTTGGAGCATGACGATCTCGCCGCGCGGGGAAGTGGTCGTCTCCGGCGCGGGCTACATCGCCACGTTGCTGGATGAGGATGGCGACGGGAAGGCCGAGCGCGCGGTCGAATTTGCGAAGGTGAAGGGCGCGATGGGGCTGTGCTTTGGCGAAGAAGGGCGGCAGTTGCTCGTGATGCAGGACGGCTGGCTGTGGGAGTATCGCGACGAAAATCTCGACCGCGTGGCGGACGGCGTGCCGCGAAAGATTCTGCCTTTTTCCAGCGGGGAACACGGCGGGCACGCGATCCGCAAAGGGCCGGACGGCTGGTGGTGGGTGATCGGGGGAAATGATGCGGGCATTGACGGGCGGCACGACCCGAAGAAGCGCGCGCTGGCTGGCGCGCTCCTCCGCATCTCGCCGGACCTGCGGACGAGCGAGGTCGTGGCGGATGGCTTTCGCAATCCGTACGACTTCGATTTCAACGAACGCGGCGATGTTTTCACGTATGACAGCGACTGCGAGCGCGACTATTTCCTGCCGTGGTATTCCGGCACGCGGGTGTATCAGGCGGTGCTCGGGCGGAGCCACGGCTGGCGGTTGCCTGGGTATCAGCGCAGCTTCCGCGTGCCCGACTATATGCCGAGTACGGTGCCCGCGCTGGCGGACCTCGGGCGCGGTTCTCCGACGGGCGTTCTGGTGTATAAAGGGGAACAATTTCCACGGTACTATCGCGGCGGATTGTTCGTGTGCGATTGGACGTTTGGGCGGGTGCATTTCCTCCCGCTCGTGCAGCGACCTGCGGAGGATACGGGCGAGGTGGAAGCGGCGGCGCTGCGGGACATCCGGGAGATTCTCGGCAGCTACGATGGGCTGCTCACGGGGCTGCGCGGGCTGGAGTATGTGACGGATCCGGAGGTGTTCATCGAGCCGCTGGGCTCGCACGGGTTTGCGCCGACTGACATCGAGCTGGCGAAGGACGGCGCGCTGCTCATCTGCATCGGCGGGCGGAAGACGCGCGGTGCCGTCTATCGCATCGCGCCAAATGCTGCGAACGACGCGCTGCCCGCAGTGCTCGCACAGCCCCGGCAGGCGAGCGCGACGCTGGCGACGCTGGAAGTCGTGCAAGCCAAGCTCGGTGGCTGGCGGCTCACGGGCGCAAGCGCGGAGATGTTCGTCCCCTACGAGGCCGCGTCGCCAAAAGGGCTCGATGATGAGCAACGGCGGCGGGCGCTCAGCTATGCGCAGGCGGCGCTGCTGTCGCTCGATGCGTCCGTCTTCGCCGAGGCTGCGCGTGTGTTGGCGATGCTGGAGGATGATTCGGAAATCTCGGCGCAGCGCATCCTCGCCGCGCTCACGGAGAAAAGCGGGCCGACGGCAGATTTGCACGCGCTGGCATGTTACGCACGGCTTCGCGCGACACCCGATGTCGTGCCGCTGCTGGCGCGCTCGATTCTTGCGCTGGATGCGAAACTCGCGGGCGGTGACCAGCGCCCGAAGCAGAACTGGGCGGTCCGACTGAACGAGGTCGTCGCCCGCCTTTTGGCGAAGCATCCGGGGCTGGCGGCGGCGCTGCTCGACTCCCCGAAGTTTGCCACACCGAGCCGATTGGCGATGGTCGATGTCTTTGCCGCCGAGCAGCGCGCCGCCGCAGCGCAGCTCTTCCTTTCCGCAGCCAAATCGGACGCCGCATGGCCTTGGAACGCAGAGCTCGTCCGGCTTGTCGGCCCGCTCGCCGAAGCGCGACCGACCTTGCTCCACCTGTGGAAAAATATCGCTCTGCGCAAAGCCCTGCGCCCATTCCTAGAGCGCGGCGCGACTGCGGCAGAACTCGCCCTTTTTAATGCGAAAGAGCCCGCGCCTCAGCCTCCCGGCGACCTCCAGCCGTTCGTGGATTCGCTCAAGGCGGTGGCTTGGGAAAAAGGCGACGCGGCAAAGGGCGCGGCGATTTTCACCGCTCGCGCATGTGCGACGTGCCATAGCGGCACCTCGCCCATCGGCCCGGAGCTGGCTGGCCCGGTCGCGCGGTTGTCGGTGGGGGATTTGATGGCGGAGATTCAGTTCCCCTCGCGCAATATCGCGGAGGCGTTCCGGGCGACGGAGTTCACGATGAAAGATGGCACGCTCGTCGCTGGGTTCGTGGCATTTCTCTCGGCGGACGGAGTCATCGTCCAGACGCTTGGCGGCACGGTGCGACTGGCGGAAAGTGACATCGCACGCCGCGAAGAAAGCAAAGTCTCACTCATGCCTCCCGCCCTACTCACCGGGCTCCAGCCGAGTGACTTTGCGGACCTGAATGCCTACCTCCGCACCCTGGGCCAAAAATAAAATGCACTTTCTTTGAACGAACCTCCCTCACTGCTGTCGAAGGGTGACGTTGGTTAATGTTAGGGTTCAGAGTTAGGGTGGTTTGAACCGCCGTCGGCAGTCTGGGGAGACTTCCGGCGGCGGTTCTGTTTTTTCCGGCGCGCAATCGGAGCGACCAGTCGATTGACACGCAACTCTTGCCTGCTAGCGTCCGGCCCCTTTTCCATGAAACGAACTATCGCTACTGACACTGCTCCGAAGGCTGTCGGCCCGTATTCACAGGCCGTCGCCCTCGGCGACTTGCTGTTTTGCGCCGGGCAGATTCCGCTCGACCCGACGACGGGTGAGATCGTCGGTAGCGATGTCGCGACGCAGGCGGAGCAGGTGTGCCAGAACATCAAAGCGGTGCTCGCTGCGAATGAGATGACGTTTTCCCATGTGCTGAAGACGACGGTGTTCCTGACGACGATGGACGATTTCGCTGCGATGAATGCGGTGTATGCGCGGCATTTCACGGAGCCGTTTCCGGCGCGTTCGACTGTTGCGGTGGCGGGGTTGCCACGCGGGGCGAAGGTGGAAATCGAGGTCACGGCGGGACGGTGAGCACGAACTCGGGGCGCAATTTTAGATACTTTTACAAACAATGATCGGCTGGCTTCTTAAAAAATTCTTCGGAAACAAAAACGCGCGGATGGTGAAAAGTCTTCGCCCCACGATCGCGAAGATCAACGAACTGGAACTGCAATATCGCTCGCTGAGCGACGACCAGCTTCGCGAGAAGGTGGCTGCTTGGAAGGCGGAATTGGCGGATAAACCGTGGAGCGAGCAGGTGGCGTTTGTCACGGCGCTCATCCCGGAGGCTTTCGCGGTGGTGAAGAATGCGGCTTTTCGCCTGAATGAGCGCAAGCACACGTTCACGGTCTGCGGGCAGCCGATGACTTGGTATATGGTGCATTTTGACACCCAACTCATCGGCGGCATCTGTCTCTCGAAGGGGATGATTGCTGAGATGGGGACCGGTGAGGGGAAGACGCTTGTGGCCACGTTGCCGCTGTTTCTTTACGGCCTGACGGGGCGCGGGGCGCATTGCGTGACGACGAATGATTACCTCGCTCGCCGTGACGGTGAGTGGATGGGCGAGCTGTATAAATTTCTCGGCCTGACGGTCGGCATCATCCAGCACGACCAGTATCCCGACGAGCGCCGGGCGCAGTATTATACGGACATTTGCTACGGGATGAACTCGGAGTTTGGCTTCGACTACTTGCGCGATAACGGCATGGCGACGAGCAAGGAGCAGCAGGTGCAGCGCGGGCATTTCTTCGGCATCGTGGATGAGGTGGACTCCATCCTCATCGATGAAGCGCGTGTGCCGCTGATCATCAGCGGGCCGGTGACGGTTTCGACGCACCAGTTCGACAAGTACAAGCCGCTCGTGGAGCAGATCGTGAAGAAGCAATCGATGCTCATCAACCGCCTTGCGAGTGAGGCGAGTCAGCTCTTCGAGGCCGGAAAGATCGAAGACGCGGCGCGCATTATGTGCAAAGTGAAGTGGGGGCAGCCGCTGAATAAAGGCTACCTCCGCGCGATGGAAGACGCCGAGCGGCGGAAGGCTATCGAGAAGATGGAGCTGTCGTTTTACACCGATGTGCAAAAGACGGAGATGTGGCGGCTGAAAGAGGAGCTGTTTTTTACCATCGACCAACGAGCGCACGAGGCGGACCTCACGGAGCAAGGGCGTCAGTTTATGTCGCCCGGCGAACCCGAGGCGTTCGTGTTGCCGGACTTGATCACGCAGTTTGCGGAGCTGGACCAAAATACGAAGCTCACCGAGGCGGAGAAGGTCACCGAGAAGGCGAAGGCGCAAGAGCACTCGAACCTCCAAAGCGAGCGCATCCATAATATTTCGCAGCTCCTCCGCGCATACTGCCTTTACGAAAAAGATGTCAGCTACATCGTGGCGGACGGCAAGGTGGTTATCGTGGATGAAAACACGGGCCGCACGATGCCGGGGCGGCGCTGGAGCGATGGGCTGCATCAAGCCGTCGAGGCGAAGGAAGGCGTGGTCATCGATAAGGAAACGCAGACGCTGGCGACCATCACGGTGCAGAATTACTTCCGCCTTTATCGGCGCTTGAGCGGTATGACGGGAACGGCGGAGACGGAGGCGAACGAGTTCCACGACATCTATAAATTGGACGTGGCCGTGGTGCCGGCAAACCGCCCGTGCATCCGGAAAGACGGGAACGATCTCATCTACAAAACACGCCGCGAGAAATACGCCGCCGTGGTCAAAGAGGTCACTGATGCTCACGCAAAAGGCCAGCCGGTGCTCGTGGGCACGGCGAGCGTGGAGGCGTCGGAGCTTGTCTCGCGGATGCTCCAGCGGGCGAAGATTCCGCATACGGTGTTGAACGCGCGGCACAATCAGCAGGAGGCGGAAGTTATCTCACGTGCTGGGCAAAAAGGAGCCGTTACCATTTCCACCAACATGGCGGGACGCGGCACGGACATTAAGCTCGGCGAGGGCGTGGCTGATGTCGGCGGGCTCTATGTGCTGGCGACAGAACGTCACGAATCACGGCGCATCGATCGGCAGCTCCGTGGGCGCTGCTCGCGTCAGGGCGACCCCGGCTACTCGCGGTTCTACGTGTCGTTTGAAGACGACTTGATGCGCAATTTCGGTGCAGCCGAGCGCATGACGAAACTCATGGAGCGCTTCGGAATGGAAGAGGGCGAGGCGCTAGAGCACGCTTGGCTAAATAAGAGCGTGGAGACGGCGCAGAAGCGCGTTGAGCAGCGGAACTACCTCATCCGCAAACGCACGCTCGATTTCGACGACGTGATGAACCGCCAGCGCGAAGTTGTTTATGGCTTGCGCAATGAAGCCATCAACAGCGACACGCCGCGCGTGCTGCTTTACGACGTAATTGACGACCGCATCCCCGAGAAAGTGGCGGAGTTTTTCCCCGAGGGAGAAGCGCCGAATATCGAAGGACTCGCCGCGTGGGCGAACACGACATTCCCCGTGGGCATTGACGCAGGCACGCTGTCAAAAAAGACTGAGGAAGAAATCGCCACGCTCATCGCCGAGCGAGTGAAGAAATCCTACGAACTCAAGAGCCAGCACGAAGTCCCCGAGGCCATCACGAACTTGGAGCGCTACATCATGCTCTCGGCGATTGATAAGCTGTGGCAGGAGCATCTCTACGGCATGGACGGGCTGCGCGAGGGCGTCTATCTGCGCGCTTACGGGCAGAAAGACCCGCTCATTGAATACAAACAAGAAGCCTTCAAAATGTTCGAGGTGCTCATGGGCAGCATCAAGGACGAGGTGCTCCACAATCTCTTCCGCAGTACGTCGAACGTGATGGCCTTCGAGCAGTTCCTCGCGAACTTGCCGACGTTCCTGAGCGCGCCGGATGAAAGCGCCATCGGCACGGGACTCAACCCCGAAGCCGAGCCAGCGGCGTTGCCGGAGCCTGCGCCAGAGCCCGTTCGCGCCGAGCCGAAAGTCGGACGCAATGAACCCTGCCCATGCGGCAGCGGGCGGAAATACAAGGATTGCTGCGGGAAGGCGTAGAGGATTTCTGTAGCGAGTTTTAATGGCTGGCGGGGACGCCGGTTCTCCAAGGTGCACCTATGAAACGCGCCTTCGTTCTCGCCGCCGCGCTTGCTCAAGAGCAGCCGGTCGCACGGAAGTATGAGTTGATGAAGCTGTCAGTGCTTCTCATTTTCTCTATAAAAAATCGTCGCACGGATCGCCAAACGTGCTTTAATCAAACGACCATGATCAAACCAACCAACCCGGGACGCCGTTTCGCCGGCGCCCTGCTTCCAGCTATTGTCCTTGCCGTCGGCTCTGCGTGGGCAGGTCCAGTTTACACGATTCAGGACAGCGGAGCACCGCGCCAATTTGAGATCGCTGACGACGAAGTGTCGCTATCCCGCAAGGGTGCCGACCTCGCGAAGGATGTGAAATCCACGTTGGGCGACGCCGTCATCGTGAAAGATTTCGGTAATCGCGTGGTGGTGCGATTCCCGCAAGGGGGCTGGAAAAAAGCTATGGGAGCGCGTGCTGTTGGAGGAACGGAAGTCGAGCCCGTGATGTACGAACAGGGGCAGTCGAGGAAGGACACGTCGCGCCGCATCGTGACGGCACAAGTGTTGGCCGCGGGCGCGGACCAAGCGGAACTCGTGAAGGTCTCCGGTGCAACGAGCGCGAAGGCGACAAGCGTCAACGGGTATGTGATGCTGGATTTTGCATCAGCCACAGACGCACTGCTCGGCACGGAGAAGCTGCGCAAAGGTGGGTTAAAGGCCGAGCCGCAGTTGCGCAAACAGGCGAACAAGCGCGCAGTGCTGAACGACATTTTCTTTTCAGAGCAATGGCACCTTCAGAATATCGGGCAAGGGAATGGCGTTCCTGGGACGGATATTAATCCATTGCTGGCGTGGGACTTTTTTAAGGGACGTGGTGTAACCTTGGCTATCGTGGATGACGGCGTGGACCTCGCGCACGAAGATCTTGCGGGGAACGTCATTCCACAGGGCGTCAACGGCCCGCACCACAACTTTAATGATGGCGACCCAAATGACCCATCGCCGGGCTTTGGCGATGCACACGGGACATCGTGCGCTGGCGTTGCGGCGGCACGGGGCAATAATGGTCTTGGCGTTTCGGGCGGCGGACCGGAGGCCAGCCTCTTGGGCCTTCGCCTTGTCTCGGGAGCCTTTACAGACGCGGACGAGAACGGCGCATTCACCTGGGCGGGTGGCGGTGAACCCACCGTGATCGACATTTCGTCAAATAGCTGGGGGCCGTTTGACGATGTGCGGCTGGAAGGACCGGGGATTCTATCGTTGGACGGTTTAAAGACGGCAACGATTTCAGGACGAGCTGGCAAAGGTGTCGTATTCTGTTGGGCGGGTGGAAACGGCCGCGCGAACAGTGATAACGTCAACATGGATGGCTATGCGAACTCGAGGTATGTGGTTGCGGTCGGCGCAATCGGCAATAACGCGAAACAGGCGTTCTACAGCGAGAGCGGATCCCCACTGCTTGTCAGCGCGCCATCGAACGGCGGGCAACTCGGCATTTTCACGACCGATGTCAGCGGTGGCGGGGGATACAACGACGGGTTCACCTTCGGGGAGCCAGGGGATTCCAACTACACCAATTCTTTTGGAGGGACTTCATCTGCGGTGCCATTGGTGGCAGGCGTAGTTAGTTTGATCCTAGAAGCGAATCCTGCATTGGGCTATCGGGATGTAATGGAAATCCTTACGACCACGGCGGCCAAGGTTGACCCGAGCAATATCGGTTGGGCTACAAACGGTGCCGGATTTCTGTTCAACCACGGCTATGGCGGAGGTATGGCGGACGCGACGAAAGCTGTCATTCGAGCACAAGATTGGGTCAACCTTTCTCCTGAAACTCAATTGGAGCGTATTTTAAGTACACCGGCCGTACCAGTCGCAATCCCTGATGGGGATGCCAACGGCGTTTCGCGAGATTTCAACTTCACGGCGACAAACTTGCGGGTTGAACACGTTGAAGTTCAACTCGACATCGCGCATAGTCATCGCAGTGACTTGGCTATTACCATTAAGTCTCCATCGGGACACGTCAGTCGCTTGATCGAAAAGCGCGCCCACCCAACGAACGGAAACTCTGACGTGGACTACACAGATGGCAATCTGGGGTGGATTTTCTCGACCACTCAACATTGGGGCGAAGAGAGCGCAGGTACTTGGACCGTGAACATCAACGACACTCAAGCCGGCACTGCCGGAACGCTTCGTAAGGCGCGGGTGCGTTTGTTCGGGACCCCTTCGACCAGTAGCACACGATTCACATTCGATAAGAGAATTGACTTTGTCAGCGAGCGTGCGGGAACCCTATCGGCGTTGGTTCGCCGTAAGGGAAGTCTCACTGGGGCTGCCACGCTGGATTATTTCGTGAGCACGACTACGGACGCAACGGCGGCGACGGTCGGAGTAAACCCACCAGACGGAGATTTCTCCCCCGTGAGTGGAACATTAACCTTCGCCTCTGGTGAGGAGGTAAAGTCGATTAGTGTCCCGATTTACGACGACCCCACTACGGAGGGTGATGAACATTTTTATATCGTTCTTACCAACCCGTCGGTCGGCACGCTCGGCGGCGTCAGTGTCCAGACGGTCGAAATCGACGATGATGAAGGAAATTCGGTGTCTGTGGTAGCGACCGACCCGACGGCTACAGAACGGAATTTGGCCACCGAAATTGCTGACAATGGAGTGTTTACAATCAGCCGCAAGCTCCCGGCGGTCACGCCATTGACGGTGACCTTCACTTTAACTCAGCCTGCTCCAGGTCCCATCGCCTCTGGAACGCCGAATTACGCTACGCACGTCCTCGATTACTTTGAGATTCCGTTGTCGGCAACCATTCCGGCTAACGCGACATCTATAGATGTAGTCATCGAACCGAGAAATGACCGTCTTTCAGAGGGAACTGAGATCGTCGAGCTCGCGCTCATACCTGATGCCAGCTTCAATCTTGGGGTGCCGAACAAAGCGAGCATCAACTTATTGGACAACGATTTGGTGCCAGTTTCCGTTAGCAGTTCTGTCGCGAGCGTGCTGGAAAACTCACCCGAAGACATTGTATTCACTATCACTCGGGACACTCCGCTGATTGATTCCCCCCTGAATATTTTCTTGGAGCCATCAGGGACCGCGCGTCCAGGGGTTGACTACGATCCACCGTTCCCAGCGGTCGTTACCATCCCGCCGGGTAAAGCGACCACGACCGTGACGATTCACGCGAACGATAATTCCGAGTTTAACCCTGTGAAAACTATCATCCTCGGGGTGTCTCAGGGGCTTGAATACAAGGAAGGCTTTTTCCGGACGGTGGAGGTTCGGATTTTCGATAACGAACCCGCGCCAGACGCAATCAAGCCAACCATAACGATCGCCACACCGGTGAAGAAAACTCGGGTCAATTCCCCGGATACAATCACAGCATCGGGCAATGCTACGGATAACCCCGACAGCTTGAGCAACACAAACGTCGCGCAGGTTCAGTTTCGGCTCAATCGCGGCGCGTGGAATGTCGCGACACTCACAAACAACGATTGGTCTGCTGACATCACTACTCACTCGGCGCTCGGGAGCAACCTTCTCGAAGTGTTTGCCATTGATGAAGCGGGAAATGAATCCAAGATTTCGGGTGTCGAGTTTACCTACGTAAAGCCGCGTAATCTTACCACGACTGTCGTTGGTCCCGGCTCAATTCCTCCGGCGTTCACAGGGGTTCAGGCTTTGGAAGTTGGTACCTCATATACGATCATCGCGAAGCCATCTACGGGAGACAACCTGTTCAACGGCTGGTCTGGTTATTATACCGCGACGACAAAGGCGCTTTCATTCATAATGCCCGACGAGGATATTGCATTGACGGCGACTTTTTCACCCGCGCTGCTTGAAGA
>CAMDQC010000087.1 GCA_945905735.1 Prosthecobacter debontii
CAAACTCCAACTCGCCAAACGCATGGCCCGAGGCTTCCGCAACTTTGAGTTCTTCCGAGCCATCTCCTACCTCAAAGCCGCCTCTCTTAACCTCAATCTCCCCTCCCTCAAACCCTCATGATTTTACCCACTCTAAACAGCGATGAGCCCTAAATCCCCAGCCCTTTCAGCAAGACCGGCAGTATCACTTGCTTGCAGCCATTGGCGTTTGGGTGGATGCCGTCGGGCATGAGGGCTTTCCACGACGCTTCGCCTTTTGCAATCTCCGCGGCCCAGCCCGGCGCGTGGTCGATGAGGCGGAGGTTCCGCGCTTTGGCGACTTCGCGATAGACTTGCTCGTAGGCGGCGATGTTCGGGCGGCGCTCAAGGTGGACACCGGTGGGCGGGTTCATGATTTGCAGGATGAGTTCGCACTTCGGATGCGCGGCGAGGATGCGGTCGAGCATCGTGTTTAGGTTTGCCCGGCAATCTTCCGGCGAGGTTTTGTATTCGAGGAATGCGTCGTTGATGGCCCACTCGATCAAGACGGCATCGGGGGCTTTGGAAATGACGCGTTCGTCGAGATGATCGAGCCCCCACTTGGACCACTTCCCGCCCGCGCCGCTGTTGATGACGGTGGCATTTCCGGGGAACTTTGCTTCGAGGGCTTTCGTGAGTTGCCCGACCCATGCGCCGCCTGCGGTGAGGCTCGTGCCGTAGGTGACAATCGTCTGCTTTCTCCCCGCGAGCGCGGCGACAAATGCGGCTGGCTTGCCCGGCGCTTGGGCGTGCGCGGCGAATGCGGAAAGTAGGCTGATGGCGAGAAAAGAGCGGCGGTTCAGAGAGTGTGAAATCATGGCGAGCTTCATAGCGATAGACATCCTAGTTGCAACCGGCAACCACACCGCAATCAGTTTAGAAAGTGTGTGTGAAATGAGGCGCTTGCGTCTTGCGGAGGAGGCGGGTATTGGACGTGCGTGATTTATTTGTCTGTGTTTCGACTTATCCCGCTCCCCGGCGATTGCGCGAGCGCTCTTTAGTTAGGGCTCGCGCCGGGGAGCTTTGCGCTGTGGGACTGGTGTCGTGGAAGCCTTGGGCGGGAACACGGCAAGGTCCGTCTTTATTTCAAATCCTGCCCGCATTTTCTTAATTTCCATGTTGTCTCAACCTTCTTCAAAATACCGACCGTTTCCCCCGATCCCGCTGCCGCATCGGCAGTGGCCCACGCGCACACTCACCAAGGCACCCATCTGGACTTCCGTCGATCTGCGCGATGGAAATCAGGCGCTCGCCCAGCCGATGAACGTCGCGCAGAAGCTCGAAATGTTTCACGCGCTGGTGAAGTGCGGCTTCAAAGAAATCGAAGTCGGCTTCCCCGCCGCCTCGAACACCGAGTTCACGTTTAACCGCCGCCTCATTGAGGAAAACCGCATCCCTGCCGATGTCGCCGTGCAAGTGCTGGTGCAGGCGCGCGAGGATCTGATCGAGCGCACCGTCGAGTCGCTGGCTGGCGCGAAGAAGTGCATCATTCACATGTACAACAGCACGTCGCCCGCACAGCGCCGCGTGGTTTTCGGCATGTCGAAAGATGAGATCATCCGCATGGCCGTGCGCGGTGCGACTTGGGTGAAAGAGCGCCTCTCCCGGCTGGAAGACGCGGGCGGGCAAGTGCAGCTCCAGTATTCGCCGGAGAGCTTCAGCGCCACCGAGCTGGAGTTTGCCAAAGACATCAGCGAAGCGGTGATGGACGTGTGGCAGCCGACCGCCGAGCGGCGCATGATCCTGAATCTCCCCGACACCGTGGAAGTCGCGATGCCCAACGTGTACGCCGACCAGATCGAGTGGATGTGTACGAACATCCGCAACCGCGAGGCGCTCATCGTCTCGCTCCACACGCACAACGACCGAGGCACCGGCACCGCCGCGACGGAGCTGGGATTGCTGGCGGGCGCGGACCGCGTGGAAGGCACGCTCTTTGGCAACGGCGAGCGCACCGGCAACCTCGACATCGTCTCCGTCGCCATGAACCTTTACATGCACGGCATCGCGCCGGGCCTCGATTTCTCGGACATCAACGGACTCATCAAAATGTATGAGAATTGCACCGGCATGACCGTCCCCCCGCGCCAGCCCTATGCCGGTGAGCTAGTCTTCACCGCGTTCAGCGGCTCCCACCAAGACGCCATCAAGAAGGGCTTGGCCGAGTGGGAAAGCGGGCGCGAGCACTGGGACGTTCCCTATTTGACGATAGACCCCAGCGACCTTGGACGCGAATACCGCGAAGTCATCCGCGTCAACTCGCAGAGCGGAAAAGGCGGCGTCGCGTATTTGCTGGAGAGCGAATTTGGAATCGAGCTACCCAAGGAAATGCAGCGGGAGTTTGGCCCCATCGCCAACGACCTCGTGGACGCGCTGGGCCGCGAAGTGCGCGGCGATGAACTCAAGGCGATGCTGTGGAAAGAATACGTGGACCGCACCGCGCCGTGGGAGCTGATCCATTTCCACGCCGATGGAGTGGACGGCACCTTCCAGTGCCGCGTCTCGCTTTTACAAAACGGCACCGAGCTAAAGCTCACCGGCACTGGCAACGGCCCGATCGCCGCATTCGTCGCCGCCCTGCAATCCGTCGGTGCGCCCGTCGCAAAGGTCGCAAACTTCAAGCAACACGCCCTCAGCAGCGGCACGGAAGCCAGCGCCATCAGCTACATCCAGCTCCAACTCACCGAAGGCAGACTCCGCTGGGGCGCAGGCGTGGACACGAACATCGAAATCGCCAGCATCAAAGCCGTTCTCAGCGCGATGAACCGCGCGGGGTAAATGGAAGCAATGACACCCTAAGCGAACGGGTCGCTCGTGGATGGATGCGAGTGATATGAAAAAGATTCTCGCATTCGTTTCGTCCTTATTTGTCTCCACCGCTTTCGCCGAGCCACTCGCTGTCGGTTCGCCAGCTCCTACGCCTACGTCGAAAGACCAGGACGGAAAAGCCGTCGCCTTTGCCGATGTATATAAGGCGGGGACGACGCTCGTCTATTTCTACCCGAAGGCCGACACGCCCGGTTGCACGAAGCAGGGCTGCTCGCTCCGCGATTCGTGGGCGGACTTGAAGGCGAAAGGCGTGCAAGTCCTCGGTGTGAGCGGAGACAAGCCGGAATCGCAAAAGCAGTTCCGCGACAAGTTCACCTTCCCCTTCCCGCTCATCGCCGATGACGACGGCGTGGTCGCAAAGGCGTTTGGTGTCCCTTCGCGTTTGCCGGGTATCTACGCCCGAATGTCGTTCCTCGTCAAAGACGGCAAGGTCGCGTGGACGATGACGGAGAAAACATCGACCGCAGACCACGCAGCCGATGTGCTCAAGGCGCTCGCGGCGCTGAAGTGAGGGCGTGAACAAAAGTGGGGCCGAAGAGTGCGCTGGGGAACGCGAAAGTTGCGGGCTACTTCTCCATCACCCACTCCAGCGGGAAGCGGGCGAAGACTAGGCCAGCGGTGTCGCCGCTTTCGTAGAGGATTCCGATGCGGCCGTCGCGCAGGACGGTCATGCTCGAATACATTGAAAAGCCGGGATCCAGGAGCTTGCCGTCGCTCCATGTTTTGCCGTCGTCGGCGCTGTGGCGGATGGTCATGCGGTCGCGGCGGGCAGGGTTGTTTGGATTCGAGAAAATGAGCACGCCTTTCGGGTGACTGATGAGGCTGGCCATGCACGTGGGGTCGGTGACGGCGAGCCATGGTTCGCTCCATTTCCCATCGCGCCAGCGGGCCCAAGCGCGCTGGCCGGTGCGGGCTTCGTTGCGCATCGTGAGCAGGAGCGAGCCGTCGCTGCATTCGGCGATTTGCGCCTCACTGGTCGGCGGGCGCTCGGGGATGGCGGGCGGGGAGATTTTCCACGTCGTGCCACCGTCGCGGCTCTCGATGAAACACGAGTGCGGCACGTTGTCCGCGCCTTTGAACTGCGCGGGGAAAACGAGCGTGCCGTCGCGGAGCTGGATGCCATTGCCGGGGCCGTTGAAAAGGAGCTTCCACTCGGGGCGTTTGATTTGCGCGGTGATGTTCACGGGTTTGCCCCATGTGAGGCCGTCGTCCGTGCTTTTCACGATCACGAATTGCCCCGTTTGCTCGGGCGTCATGCCGGGGCCGCTGCCCGCCCATGCGCGCGGACCTTTGCTCCACAGCGCGGCGACAAAAATCGCGCCGGTCTTTGCATCCACGAGCACGGTGGGGTCGCCGACGCCGTTGCCGCGCGAGCCGGGAACGGCGGCGTCGTAGTCCATGATGCGCTGCATCGCGCCCCACGTCGCGCCGTCGTCGGTCGAGCGCACCATGCCGACATCGATGTCGCCGGGCAGGTCGCCGCCGCCTTTGTTGCGCGCGTCGAAGACCGCGATGAGCGTGCCGCGCGGCGTCGTGGCGAGGCCGGGGATGCGATAGGTGTGAACGCCGTCGTCGCCCTGCTTGCGCACAGTCGTGCGGAAAATGCGCGGGTCGTCGGGAAGATCGGCGGCGGTGGCAAATGCGGTCATGCAGAGAAATGTTGCGAGGCGAATCATCGAGCGACGCTGAGCAGAAATGTGCTCGCACGCAATCCGGCAGAATTTACGTGCCGCTGCGAGTATTCGGGCGGACGCGCGCGCAACATCGCGAACCATCGGGCGCTTGCAAAAAAACCTTCGCGGTTTCTCGCGAAGGTCTTTGGCTCCCGGCTACGCTGGCGGCGGCGCAGGGTACACCACCGAGCGCGACATCCTCATCGTAGCCCCCCGTTCATCGGGAAAACATGGCAGCCCCCCGAGCAAAGCGCCGACATGGCCGCCGTATGGGGCGAGACCGATGGCGCGGGCTTCCTCAACTACGTGACCGCCTGGTATCTCAAAGCCGCGCAATACATCACGGGAAATGGGAGCGCGGGGTTGGACCGGTTCAACCCGTGATGGCACCGGGGCTCCGCCCCTCCCTTCGCTTGGCTTGATTACATCAAGTTCGCGGCGACTTCGGCCATTTCGCTGCGCTCGCCTTTGAAGAGGTTGATGTGGGCCATCCAGGGCTGGCCTTGCAGGCGGTTGCGGGCATAGACGAGGCCGTTGGTGTGGGCGTCCACATACGGGTTGTCGATTTGGCCGAGGTCGCCGATGAGGATCATTTTCGCACCTTTGCCCATGCGGGTGATGAGTGTTTTGGCTTCGTGCGGGGTGAGCTGCTGGGCTTCGTCCACGATGAAGATCGCGTTGGGGATGCTGCGACCTCGGATGTGGGTGATGGCTTCGATTTCGATCTGGCCGGATGCTATGAGCGGCTCCCACGGGCGACCGGGCGGCTTGCTGGGGCCACTCTGCGGGGCGTGGTGCTGGGGCTCGTCCTGCTTGCGCTGGCTCTGCTTTTTTTTCTCAAATTGCTCGGGTTTGCGTGGGCGAGTGAGGAGGAGTTCCAGTGCGTCGAATGCGGGCTGCACCCAAGGCTGCATCTTCTCTGAGATGCCGCCGGGGAGGAAGCCGATGTCTTTGCCCGTAGGCATGATGACGCGGGTGATGAGCAGCTTTTCGTAGTCGCCGACTTGGACTTGCTCCAGCGCCGCGCCGACGGAGAGGAGCGTCTTGCCGGTGCCGGCTTTGCCATAGACGGTGATGAGCGTGATGTTCGGGTCATAGAGCGCATCGAGGAAGAATCGCTGGCCGAGATTGAGCGCGGAGAGCCAACGCCCGTTCCGGATGGTGATGCGGTCGCGGCGGAGTTTGTGCAGCTCGCCGCCTGCGGTGTGGCGGGCGGGGATGGCGTGGGTGGTTTCCTCTTCGTTGCGGAGGAGGAGATAGTGGTTGGCGAGAAAGTTGGCGGCTTTATCGAGCACCATCGCGTCTTGGCTGGCAAATGCTTGGACGGTGTGGCCGGACACGTCGAGGGACTCGTATTCTTCGTCCTTGGTCCGCATGGTTTTGCGGATGTCTATGTCGTCCACGCGGTCGGTGCGGTAGTCCTCCGCTTCGAGGCCGAGCGTGCGTGCTTTGAGCATCACGTTCAGGTCTTTGGTGACGAGAATAGCGGTGCCTTTTTCCGCGTCTGCCACGGCGCAGGCGGCGGCGATGATGCGGTTGTCCGGCACCGTCATGTCGGGGAAAAGTTGGCGCTGGAGTTTGAGCTTCGGGGAGTCGCCGACCATCTGCCAGTCTTTGCCGTCAAACCGGGCGAGTGGATTCAGCCAGACGCGGAGGAGCCCGTTATTTTCGAGCTTCACGCCGTGCTTCATGTCGTCGGCGGTGCGGAATTTTTCACTGAGGCGGCGGTGGACTTCGCGGGCGTTGGCACCTCGGGTGGAGCTTTCGCTTTTGAAGCGATCTAGCTCTTCAAAGACTTCGACGGGAAGCCAGACGACGTTATCCTTAAATTGGAACGGCGATCCTGGGTCGTGGATCAACACGTTGGTGTCGAGGATGTAGTGTTTCGGGGAACGTGCGGGCGCTTCGGCGGTCTTTGGTGGCATTAAAGTTCGGCGGAAAGTGGCTAGACTTGCCCTCGGGGGCAAGGAGCAAGGTGTGAAAATCTCGCGTCCTTACCGATTGTCCTTTTGCAGGCGCTTGAGGCGTCCGGCGATCCCGGCTTTTTGAGCGGCGTTCATCCGGTCTATAAAAAGGATGCCGTTGAGGTGATCCACCTCGTGTTGGAGGGCGCGGGCGAGGAGTCCCGTGGCTTCAAACTCCATCGGGCTGCCGTTCAGCCGCTGGGCTTTCACTTTCACCCTCTTGGAGCGCATGATGTCGCCGGTGAGGTCGGGGAAGCTGAGGCAGCCTTCGATGCCGTCCTCTTTCTCATCGCCGAGTTCGAGGACGGGATTGAGCAGGATGAGCGGCATGTGCTCTTCGATTTTGAGCTGCTGACCATCAATCTCCATCGTGCTCGGGCGGTCTTCCACGCCAGTGACATCAACGACGGCCATCATGAGCGGGATGGCGACTTGCTGGGCGGCGAGGCCGACGCCGTTGGCTGCGTCCATCGTCTCGATCATATCGTCGGCGAGTTTGGCGATAGCGGGGTCGTTGGGATTAGCGTTGACGCCTTTTGAGCGGAGGACGGATTTGCCGTATTTGACGATTTCGAGGACCATGAGATTGAAGAAAATTCGGGCGCGAGTCTTCCCGCTAATGCGAATACGGCAAGCGGGAAATTACACGATTTATGCACGCATCGGCGACTGGCATACGTTGTGCAGTCTGTTCGGGGTCTTATGCCCTTCACTTCTTGTGAAATCGAATGCGGTGCTTGTTGCGTGTCGTTCGTCCCTTTGTCGGACGAACGGTATTGCGATAGCTGTGCGGTGATTCATGAGGGCACGCATCGCGCAAACCCGAGTTCGGCGTCTGGGGCGGCGCTGGATATGTTACCGGGGCATGATGTGACCGCTCTGCTCGGGCAGGGCGGGATGGGTTATATTTACCGTGCGCGGCAGGCGAGCTTGAGGCGCGATGTGGCGGCAAAGGTGGCGCTGACGACCGCGTCCGATGCCGAGGAGACGGAGCGCTTTTTCCGAGAAGCTCAGGTGCTCGCGCAACTCGATCACCCGAATATCATACCGATCTACGATTTCGGTCGGAATAGGGATGGCGGCCTCTATTACACGATGAAGCTCGTTCGGGGGATGACGCTGACGGCGATTCTCGTGCAAATGCGCGACGGAACGGCGAAATGGTCGCGCGAGGCTTTGCTGGAGGTGTTTCGCAAGGTATGTGACGCAGTGGCTTTCGCACATTCGCGGGGGGTGATGCACCGGGATTTGAAGCCGGACAACATCATGGTCGGAGAGTTCGGCGAAGTGATGGTCATGGATTGGGGATTGGCGGGGTCCATAAAAGGGAATCGCCGCACCGATATTGCCCGGCCCGATACCCGTGGAGTCATCGAATCTGAGCAGAGTTTGACGCTTGTCGGCCTGGTCATTGGCACGCCGCAATATATGTCACCGGAGCAGGCGGAGGGGAGCAAGGACATCGACGAACGGAGCGATGTGTATTCACTCGGTGGCATCCTCTACTCGATTCTCACCCTGCACGCGCCGATCGCAAAGGCGTCGGTGACCACCATGCTCGCGAGCGTGCGTGCGGGGAACATTAAACAGGTCGAGCAAGTCGAACTGCCTGACTGTTGCAAGCGGTTGCCGCACTCGCTCGGCGCGGTGGTGATGAAGGCGTTGGCGCTCAAGCCGGAGGATCGATTTCAGACGGTGGCGGCGCTTGCGGCAGACGTGGACGCTTACCTCGGCGGATTTGCGACGACGGCTGAGCAGGTCTCGCCATTGGGCCAGCTTTGGCTGCTGATTAAACGTCATCGCGCGGTATCCGTCGCCGCGTTGGTGCTGCTGATCATGACAGCAGCCTTTGTTTTCGAACTCGTCGCAAGCGAGCGTCGGGCGATGGAGAATGCGGACGATGCGACGCGACATGCGCACGCTGCGACGAGCGCGGAACGCGTGGCTACAGAGAAGACGGAAATGAGTCGCGTGGCTCTTGCGAAGGCGCGAATCTTTCTCGCTGATGCTGCGTACCGCGACGCCGATACGGCGGCAATGCAGGCGGAACTCTCGGGTGTTTCCGATGATCTGAGGGACACGACTTGGCATTACCTTTCGGAGCGAGCGGACAATTCTATCGCGCGGCCAGGGTGTGAAGATTCGAGCTATTTCATCGGTTCAGCAGCGCACCCAACGCAGCCGGGGATTTTCGCGGCGGCGACGGATGCGGATCATTCCCGTATTGTGATATTCGATGGCAAGACGGGGAGAACCGTGCGCGAATTCCCGATGCAGTCCAGCACGGGATGGACGCGGGCCCTCGCGTATTCCCCAGATGGGAAGCAACTCGCGGCTGGTTGGCTGCAAAGTACGGGAATCTCCGTTTTCGATGCGGAAACCGGAGAGCGACTGCACAAATGGGAGACTAGCGTAGGGTCGCGCCGCATCGACTACAGCCCGGATGGTAGCAAGATTTTGCAAAGTTGCCTACCAAGCGACGCATCTCTTTGGGACGCAGCGACGGGGCAGGAACTATGGAGCGCGAAGAACGGGCTGAGGCATTTCTTCATGCCGGATGGGAAGCGGATCGTAGCGGTCAGCCGCAGATACGTGCGCATTCTCGCGGCGGAGGATGGGCGGGAGTTGGAAGCGTTTCCATTTAACAAAGGTCTGCAGGCCGACTCAGCCAGTATGAATCCGGCAGGGACGATGCTTGTTGTGGCGACCGAGACAGGTCAAACCATAGGCGTGAATCTCGTGGTTGGGGCGACATTGTTCGAAGCCTCCCAAGGCGACGGGGGAAGTGTCCTCGCATCTGCGTTTACGGCTGATGGAGCGCGATTCGTCACCGCAGCCGGAATGCCTGAGGGTAATAACCAGTTCCTGCAAATCCGCGACGCAGCCACCGGGCACCCACTGCGCCGATTGCGCGGAGGGACGGGGAATATCGAGTCCCTGTGCGTTCATCCGTTGTCCGGAGAGGTTTTGGTTACCGGGACATCCTCGCGCGTCTGGTCGTCGGCCATGCGCTCTGCGGATTGGGCGTATCGTAAAGTCGGTCGCGGGCGGAGCGGAGGATTCTTAGGAGGCGAGAATCTACTTCTCTCGCACAGCGAAAACGGTGTGGCTGCCGTCGGGCGTCTCGCCGCCGCGTCGCCGCTCACAAGGATCGCCGCCGTGTTTACATCCCAAGATGGTAAAGCCGTTCGCACCGGGGAAACCATCGAGGAGTGGAGGCCGAGTCGCTTGGATAGTTGGGCGACCTTCACAAGCGGCGACGGGCAGACGGGCGCGATTCACTTTGAAAATACTCCACGCGACACCGCGGTAAGCATCGTGCGTGTGGACGGCAGTAAGTTTGTCGAAGCGAGTAAGGTCGGCCTGATGAACGAGCCCTACCGCTTGGCGCTAAATCGAGATGGCTCGCGTATCATCACGCTCTCTCCATGGGCCCAGGATCGCCTCTTCCTCACGGCGGACGGCAAGGCGTTGCCAAATCTTGAGAAAGGGAAGGCAACGACGGCGGCGGACGCTGCGTGGCATGGCGCGAATGGGAAGATCCTCTTCACCGCCTACACGCTCAATGATCGGCGCGGGGGAGCAAACGCGGAGGAGTGGCTGCTCGCTTGGGACACCGATACGGGGAAAAACATTGCGGGCGTAAAGCATCCATTTTCCCTCAATTGCCTCGCCACGCAGCCGGGCGGCGAGCTGATTGCCGATGCTGGAGTGGACAAGATTATCCGTATTCGGGATACCGCTTCGCTTTCGGTCGTCCGTGAGTTTCGTGCTCACGACGCATCCATCACTTCGCTCGCCTGGAGTTCGCGGGGCGACATTATCGCCAGCGCATCCTCAGACAATACCGTGCGCCTATGGGATGCCACGACGGGGCGAATGGTCGAGGAGCTTTACTCCGGCCCCAATACTCCTGGTGTGCTATTTTTCAGCCCCGGTGGGACTCGCCTGGGCTGTGCAATCGTTCGCGGAGACACGCTCGTGTGGGATGTGGAGAATGTCCCGCTGACGGCCGCAGCGCGCGGGAAATAGGGAGTGAAGGTCGGTCTTCCGCCAAACATCTTCCCATTTTCGCCGTCACCCCGTAAGCATCTCGGTAATGGAGCGTGCTTGCCTGCTGGCCTCGACTGTCTGTTTCTTTTTTGGATTCGCCTACACGATGTATGCGTTGGGTGCCCGCATGTTGCGGCCTTCGCGTGGCAGCGTGTTCATGATGGGCGCAGGCTTTGTGTTGCTCACCGAGTTTCTGCATCTGCGTGGCAGAGCGGTGGGGCGTTGTCCGCTTACGAACCTCTTTGAGGTGCTGATTTTTTTAAGCTGGGCGCTCGTGCTGTTGTACTTCGTGGTCGGCGGGACTTACCGGCTCTCGCTCCTCGGGGCATTCACTGCGCCGCTGGCTTTTCTTTTACTCTCGGTTGCGCAGCTTTTGCCGTCCGCATCGGCCCCGGTGCTGAGTCGGCCGAGCGCGGGCTTTTGGCCGGAACTGCACGCGGCGCTCGCGCTTGTCGCTTACGGGGCCTTTGCTTTGGCGGCGGTCGCGGGGGTGATGTATGTCGTGCAAGAGAAGCTCTTGAAGAAGCATCGGCTCAACTCCTTCTTTCACATTCTCCCGCCCATCGCGGAACTCTCCGTAGCGCTTCAGCGGGTGATGCTCGCGGGCTTTACCTTGCTCACCATCGCGCTGCTCGCGGGGCTCCTGGCGGGGTCCCCGGCATTTTATAAAGCGACGATGCTCGTCTCGGGATTCGTCTGGGCCCCGTATGGCGTACTCCTGTGGCTACGGTGGAAGCGTCCGTTTTCTCCACGGCGGTTTGCGTGGCTGGCGGTGGGGGCGTTTGTCTTGGCGTTATCCACGCTTGGGGCGCTGAATTTTTTGCATATCAGCCGGTGATGGAAATCGTCTGCCTCGGCCTGAGCCACAAAACAGCCCCTATCGAAGTGCGAGAGAAGTTCGCGATCGGAGACTCGCATCTGGGCGAAATCTCCGCAGTCCTCGCCCGCATGGCTGGCCTACGCGAAGCCGTCATCGTTTCGACGTGCAACCGTGTCGAATACTATGTCGCCGCAGAAGACGGCTCCGAGGCGCTCCGGCAAGTGGAGGCGTTCGCCGCAGAACGGGCGCAGATGCCGATGGGCGATTCGTTTTTCCGCCTTCGTGGGGATAGTGGAATCCGCCACCTTTTTCGCGTGGCGAGCGGCCTCGACAGCATGGTGATCGGCGAGACGGAGATTCTCGGGCAGGTGAAGAAGGCGTATCTTTCTGCGCAGACGGGCGGTGCGACTTCGCGCTGCCTCAATAAGATGTTTCAGCGAGCGTTTAACGTCGCAAAAGAAGTTCGCACGCAGACAGGTATCACCCGCGGTGCCGTGAGCGTGGGAAGCGTGGCCGTGGAACTCGCGGAGAAAATCTTCGGCAAACTCGAGCATTGTAATGTGATGATCCTGGGCGCAGGCGAGACCGCCGAGATGACGGCCCGTTCCCTCCAATCGCGGGGTGCAAAAGCCATCTTCGTCTCCAATAGGACCTACGAACGCGCAGCCACCCTCGCGGAAACTCTCGGAGGGAAAGCGATCCATTTCGATGAATGGGACGTTGAGTTCGGCGAGATCGATATTCTTATCGGGTCCACTGGTGCGCCGCACGCCGTCGTCCCAAAAGCCAAGCTCGCCCCGCTGATGAGTCGCCGCACGGACCGTCCGCTTTTCTGCATTGACCTCGCCGTGCCGCGCGATTTTGAGGCGACGGTGAACGACCTCGATGGCGTCTATCTTTACGACATCGACTCTCTCCAAGGTATCGCCGAGGAAGGTATCCGCGTCCGGCAATCCGAACTCACTCGCTGTGAAGCGATGATCGAACGTCACGTCGGGGAGTTCGCAAAGTGGCTTGTGACGCCGGTGCCTAGCCGGGAATAGACGCGCCCGTTATACGGCCGCCGCCATGTCTTTGTTGTAAACGTGCTCCTCGAACTCCCGGAGGCTTGGCTTGATGAGCCGAGTCTCGCCGCATTTTCCGACGATGGCTTCCTGCGTCTTTAGGCCGTGGCCGGTGATGCAAAGTACAGCCTCTCCGTCGCGCGGGATTTTGCCGGTGTCGATGAGCTTTTTGGCACAAGCGACGGTGACGCCGCCCGCTGTCTCGGCGAAAATGCCTTCGTATTCAGCAAGCCATTTGATGCCGTCCACGATTTCCTCGTCCGTAACATCCTCGGCGTTGCCGCCTGTCTGGCGCATCGCATGGATGGCGTAATATCCGTCAGCGGGCGTGCCGATGGCGAGAGACTTGGCGATGGTTTCGGGCTTCGGCACAGGCTTCACCATGTCGGTGCCGCGCTTCATCGCATGCGAAATCGGAGCGCAGCCCGTGGCTTGCGCGCCATACACGGAGAACGCTGTCTCCTCGACGATGCCGCATTTTACAAACTCCCCGTAAGCCTTGTGCAGTTTCGTGAGCAGCGAGCCCGAGGCCATCGGCGCGACGGTGTGGCGCGGGATGCGCCAGCCGAGTTGCTCCATGATTTCAAAGCCCATCGTCTTGCTGCCTTCCGCGTAATACGGGCGCAAATTCACGTTCACAAACCCCCATCCGTATTTGCCCGCGATTTCGGAGCAAAGGCGGTTCACTTGGTCATACGGGCCTTCGATTGCGATGACGTTCGTCCCATACACCAGCGAGCCTAGGACCTTGCCCTGCTCTAAGTCTGCGGGGATGAGCACGTAGCTTTTCAACCCAGCAGCGGCGGCGTTTGCGGCGACGGAGTTGGCGAGGTTCCCTGTGCTGGCGCACGCCACCGTTTTGAACCCTAGCTCCACCGCACGACTCAGCGCGACGCTCACGACGCGGTCTTTAAAAGAGAGCGTCGGATAGTTCACCGTGTCGTTCTTAATATAGAGCGTCTTGATGCCAAATGCCTTTGCCAGCCGGTCCGCCTTCACCAGCGGGGTAAAGCCCACCTGCTTCCCGACGGTCGGCTCCCCGTCAATTGGCAGCAGCTCCCGGTAGCGCCACATCGTCTGCGGGCGGCTCTCGATCACGCTGCGCGAAATGGACGCTTTGATCGCGTCGTAGTCGTACGCGGCCTCCAGCGGGCCAAAGTCGAACTCGCAGACGTGGATGGCTTTCTTTTCGTAAAGTTTCCCACATTCGCGGCACTTGAGATTGCTAAAAAACGGCTTGTTCATCGGTAAAAATAGTCAGTTATGAACTCCCGTCGAAAGTGGGCGAAGCAAAGGGACGATCATCCCAGAACTTCGCTCCCATCTTTCCCCGCCGGTTGCCCGACAAGGCTGGATTTGGCACCTGGACCATGCGGCAGTTGAAAGTTGATAGTTGAGCGCCGAGAGACGCGCTGCGCGATCTCTCAACTCTCAACCCTCATCTCTCAACCAACGAAGCGGTTGCCGTGGAATCGTCGGGCCAGTAACCCTCCTCCACTCTCGATAAGAGCGACCGGACGAATAGGGAACCGAACGCGGGGCGTCAAATGGAATTTCCAGCCTCCAGAAAATTGTGCTGCTATACCGGAATATTATTCGCGTTCGCGGTCAGTATCCTGCTTTACAGGGCTTGTGAATTTGGGGCCACCTCTATAAACGGAGCGTGACCCGACCCAAAAACGCTGCCCAAATGAATACGAAATTGCCCATCGCATCCGACCCAATCCACTGCATCTTACTCGCTCTTGTGGCGAATAGGAGGCCGCGCTGATGTCCGTGGGAAGTAAGGCAACTATTACCTTTTGGGGCGTGCGGGGAAGTATCCCTACGCCGGGGCCGGAGACGGTACGCGTCGGCGGCAATACTTCCTGCGTCGAGTTGCGGGCCGACGAACAACACATCGTCTTCGACGCCGGCAGTGGCCTGCGACCACTCGGCAGAGCCCTCATGGCCGAGTTCGCTACCCGCCCGCTGGAAGTCACCCTCCTCATCACTCACACCCACTGGGACCACATCCAAGGCTTCCCGTTTTTCGTCCCCGCCTACAACCCTCGCAACCACATCCACATCCTCGGATACGAAGGCGCTCGCAGAGATTTGCAAGACACGCTTGCTGGCCAAATGGAGAGCCCCTACTTCCCTATCGCGCTTGCCCAGATGCCGGGAAATATCATCATCGAAGAGCTGAAATCGCTCGAGTTTCAAGTCGGCAAAATCGCCGGACGTGCCTGCCACGTCAACCACCCCGGTGTCTGCGTTGGCTACCGGTTGGAGACGAGCGCGGGCAGCATTTGCTACGTCCCCGACCATGAATCCGGTCCAGCCTGCACCGAGGAGCCGAAGTCGGTTTCCCATGTCCTTGAGGCCAACGTTGTTGATTTTATCCAAGGTGCCGATGTCGTCATCCTCGACTGCCAATACACAGCGGAAGAGTACGTCACCAAAATCGGCTGGGGCCACGGCAGCCTCGACGAGGTCGTTCGCGTCGCTCGCGACGCCGAAGTGAAGCGCCTCTATCTTTTCCACCACGACCCATCGCACGACGACGATTTCCTTGAAGGAATGCTCGCCCGCGCTCAGGAACTCGCGAAAGGCTGCCCGCTCCAAGTCTTCCTCGCGAGGGAAGGTGATTCCGTCGTGATGGAGCGCTGATTCGCCAAGCGCGCTTCTTGCAGCGGCGCGGAATCTCTGCTGCACTGCGCCCCCCCTTTTCCGAAAACACACACACTCATGCCTGCACCTCGCAACCAAAAGAAAAACGTCGGCGTCATCGGCCTCGGTATCATCGGCTCTCGCGTCGCATCGGGCCTCCGCCAGGCGGGCTTCCAATCCTTCGTCTGGAACCGCACACCCAAGCCCCTCGCGAACTTCCTCGGCTCGGCAGTAGAAGTCGCTGAACTCTGCGAAGTCATCCAGCTCTTCGTCGCCGATGGCGCGGCGGTGATGGAGATGATTGACCTCCTCCGCCCTGCGCTCACGGCCCAGCATATTATCGTCTGCAACGCCTCCATCGGGCTCGACGCTACGCTCGAAGCCGCCATGAAAGTCCGGCAGCTCGGCGCATCGTTCCTCGACGCTCCATTCACCGGCAGCAAAGGCGCGGCGGAGAAACGCCAGCTCGTCTATTACGTCGGCGGCGACGAGCAAGTCTTCCTCCGAGCAAAAGCCGTCCTCGAAGCGACCAGCAAAGCCGTCCTCCGCGTCGGCGACATCGGCCAAGCCGCCGTCATCAAGATAGTCACCAACCTCATCAGCGCCACCACGGCGCAGACCCTCGCCGAAGCATTTGCCATCGTGAAGCGCTCCGGCATCCAGCCCGAAGCCCTCGTCCACGCCATCGAGCTGAACGCCATGCGCAGCGGCGTCACCGACCTCAAATTGCCAAAAATGATCGCCAGCGATTACGAGCCGCACTTTTCCGTAAAGCACATGTTCAAAGACGTGAAGCTCGGCATTCAGCTCGCCAACAAACTCGACCTCGAAGTGCCCGCCACGAGCTGCGTCGCGGGCGTCCTCTTCAACGCCATCTCACGCGGCTGGGGCGACCTCGATTACGCAGCCCTCGCCAAGACTTACGAAACCCAAACGCCCCCCGCGACCGACGCACCGTGAGCCTTGCCTCAATCAAAGAGCACGGCGGCATTCTCGACCTTTCCAGTCGGGTAAAACTCTCGTTCACCGGTAACGACCGCGTCCGGTATCTAAACGGCCAAGTCACCGCAAAACTCACCGGCGCGAGCGGCGTCCAACCCGCCTGCATCACCACCGCGAAGGGCAAGCTCTGCGCCGACGTATTCATCTCTACGCTCGCTGCCGCAATCATCGTGGATGCGGACGCCGCCGTCGCTAAGACCCTTCCGCCACGGCTGGAAAAATACATCGTCGCCGACGATGTCACCGTTGCCGACATCACGCACGCCGCCGCACTGATCCACTGCGCTGGCGTGACTGTGGAGCAACTGAAAGCTGTCTCCGATTTGCTCGGCCTTCCCTCCGCTCGGCTCGGTATTCCCGGCTGCGATTTGTTTCTCCCGAACCGGGACGAACTTCCGGCGATTTGGCAAAAGCTCACCGCACAGTTCCCCACTATCAGCGATGAACTCGCCGAGCTTCTCCGCATCCAAGCCGGCATCCCGCGCTGGGGCTTCGAGCTGGATGAAAACACCCTCCCCGCCGAAGCCGGGCTCGACCGGACGCATGTTGATTTCCACAAAGGCTGCTACATCGGCCAGGAAGTCATCAGCCGCATCAAGAGCGTCGGCCACGTCAACCGCAGCCTTCGCCGTTTCGCCTCCCCGAACGGCGAGCCCATCCCCGTCGGCTCCCGCATTTTCACCGCCGATGCGCCGGAGAAAGACCTCGGCATCATCACGAGCGCCGCCCTTTCCATCGCGCTCGGCTACCTCCGCCGAGGAGCGCCCGATCACGGGTTATTCATCGGTTCGCCCGAAGCGCGAATAGCCGTTGAGTTGGCAATCCTTGTGCAAAGCTCGCCAGTCCTTCCTTAGACTGAGCAAGAGCCCAAAATTGAACCACTCGCTATGAGAGAGTTTAGCGCCGACGAAACTGTGCGAAAGTGGTGTCGTGCTATCGCACATAGACGAATTCCGTGGAGTTGAGCAGCGCCCAGCAGACGCTTTGGAGGCCACGGGCTTTTGCGGCGGTGGTGGCTCGGGTCGCTTCGTCGGCTGTGGGTGGGCGGCCCAGGGCGATGCGGTATGCTTCGGCGATCTCGTTGCCTGCTGCTTTCTGTGCGCGCTCGGCGAGGAGTTTGGCCTGACGCTGGACGAATGAATTGTTCATGAGCTCCAGCGCTTGGAGCGGCGTGGTGGTGACTCCTCGGCGTGGGGTTTTCACGGATGGGTCGGGGCAGTCGAAGGCTTCGAGCATCGCGTCTTTGCCGCTGTTGACGTTTGCGCGATAGACGGTGCGGCGGTTGAACTCGGGCTCGGCGCTGTCTTTGGGGTGGTAAAATGCGGCGTTGAATTCCGTGATGGTGAATGGGCGGAAACTTGGCCCGCCCATTGCGGGATTGAGCTGTCCGCTGACAGCCAGCATCGCGTCGCGCACGGCCTCCGCTTCGAGGCGGCGCGGGGTGAATCGCCAGAGCAATTGGTTGTCGGCGTCGAGCTTTGCGGCCGCATCGTTGATGGCGGACGACTGGCGATAGGTCGCGGAATTGACGATGAGGCGGTGCAGCGATTTCACGCTCCAGCCGCTGTCGATGAACTTCGCCCCGAGCCAGTCGAGCAGTTCGGGGTGACTCGGCTTTGCGCCGCTCACGCCGAGGTCGTTTGGCGTAGAGACGAGTCCTTGCCCGAAGTGGAAATGCCATACGCGATTTGCCATCACTCGGGCGGGCAGCGGATTGCGGGCGTCGGCGATCCAGTCGGCAAACTTCAAGCGGCGCTGCGCCTCGGGAGCGTCGGCGGCGAGGCCGAAGTCGGGGCTCAGATCCGCGACTGCCGAGAGTGCGCCGGGCGTGACGATTTCATCGGGAGATTTCACATCGCCGCGCTTGAGTCTCCGCGTCGGCGGTGGCTGCACGCGGGTGCCGACGTAGCTCAGGCGGCGGTCGGGCTTCTTTGCGTCGAGCTGTGTCCGTGCCGCAGCGATCTTCGCGAGCGCTGCGTCGCGTTCGGCGCGTTGTGCGTCGCTGAGATTTGCGAGCGCATCGGCGAGCGGGATGGAGCGGCCTTGCGAGCGGAAGGATGCGTCGATTTCCTCGGGGCTCAACGCGCGGTCGTAGAGCGCGGCTCGCTCGACTCCGCCGCTGAGAAATCCGTTGCCCGCGCCGTGGTGCCGCAGGCCGAGCAGGACACGCGTCTCGCCGGCCTTGTAGATGCGCAGCGGTCGTGTGGGCGTGTAGGGTTTTCCGTAAGGCTGTCCGTCGCGAAAAAATGCGATGCTGTTATCCTCGCGATAGACGACGGCAACATGGATGAGAGCGCCTGGAGCGGCAGTTTCTTCGGGCGCAACGAGGTCGCGCGTTCGCTGAAATCCGCCGCTGCCTGCCACCCACTTCCTTTGCTGACGCTCGCCAAAAACGATGGCGTCGAAATCGCTACTGGGTGCCGACTCGATGGAGATGGCAGCACCGCCGCCTTGCTTCAAATCGTCGAGCGCAACCCATGCTTCGAGCGTCTTCTCGCGGATGTCGCGGGTGAGCGGTGCGCTTTTGAAATACGAGGCGTTTTCCTTTGTCAGCAAGAGCCGTCCTCCCGCGACCTTCGCACCGCCTTTGAGTTCGCCAGCGGGCAACGCTCCCTCAAATTTCCAGTGCAAAAAGGGCGCCGGACCCACGGGGCGCGGGTCGGCGGGAAGCTTCGCCGCCGCGAGTTTGCGCCCGTCCGCTTCGAGTTTGGAGACGATGTGCTCCGCTGCGGCACTTTCTTGTTCAAGCAAAGCCCTCGCCTCTTTTTGCGCCTTTTGCTCTGCCGCGCTGGCGATGTTCCGCTCGCCGTGTTTCACTCCCTCGAACACCGCTTTGATCCGGAAATATTCTTCGTGCGGAATCGGGTCGAACTTGTGCGTGTGGCACCGTGCGCAGTTGATCGTGAGCCCGAGGAACGACTGCCCGACAACGCCAATGAGATCTTCCAATTCATCCTCGCGCGTGATCATCTTTTGCGTCGCATTCGCCTGCGCATTTCCGGCCTGATCCCACGGCCCGCAAACAAGCAGGCTCGGCGCGATCATTCCATCGCTCGTCACCGGCTCCATCACGTCGCCTGCGATCTGTTCGCGCATGAAGCGGTCGTACGGCTTGTCGTCGTTGAAGCTCTTGATGACGTAGTCGCGGTAGTGCCACGCATTGTCGCGAATGCGGTCGTATTCAAAGCCCTGACTCTCCGTGTAGCGCGCGATGTCGAGCCAGTGCCGCCCCCACCGCTCGCCATACTGAGGCGACGCGAGCAGCCGCTCCACGAGTGCCGCGTACGCCGTCGGCGACTTGCTTTCCACAAATGTCGCGACTTCCTCCGGCGACGGCGGCAGTCCGATCAAATCAAACGTCAGCCGCCGAATGAGCGTCGCACGATCCGCTTCGGGCGAAAGCGCCAGCCCGTCTTTCGCGAGCCGCGCTTTGATAAATCCGTCGATGTCACCTGTCGCCCGACGCAAAGGCTGCAAGGACCAATGCTCGCTCCGCGCAAGCTTCACATCGTCCGGCCAGTTCGCGCCTTGGTCGATCCACGCACGCAAGAGCCCGACCTGCGCAGCCGTGAGTCGCTCCCCTTTGGGCGGCATCACTTTTTCCGCATCGAGCCCCGCGACGAGATGAATCATCAAACTCTCCGCGCTCTTCCCCGGCAGAAAGGCTTTCCCCTCATCGCCGCCTTTCATCGCCGCCGCTTTCCCATCAAGCCGCAGCCCTCCCTTTTGCTTCTCCGGCCCGTGACACTTGATGCAGTGGTCCGCGAACAACGGCTGGATGTCGCGGACAAAATCGACAGTCACCACAGCAGCGGGCGGGAGCTTCGAGACGTCGAGCGCAGCCGCTGCGACCGAGGTGAGCAGCGGGAATAGAATGAGTCTGGAATAACGAATAGTGATCACGGGCAATTCCTGTGACCTGTGAGCGGGCGGTTTGTTTGTGTCAAAGCGGGTGAGCCAAGAGGCTACCGCACTCGAAGGAGGACGAAAGATAGCCGCCCTACTGCGGAGCCTCGACTTGCACGGGAGGCGGCGTCGGGGCCGACTGTGGCGTGGAAGGGATGGTCACCGCCGGAGACAGCGGAATTGCGGGCAGTTTAGTCCGGTCCGTCGCCCGCTTCAGCAGGCTGAAAATGTCGCTATCGGTCGAGAGCACGAGATTCGTCGAGGGGCCGAGGATTTTTTTGTAAGTCTCCAAGGTCTTGATGAATGAGTAGAACTCGGCTGCTTCGGGGCTCTTGTTGAACGCGCCAGCGTAGATGCGAGTCGCCTCTGCGTCTGCCTCGCCCTGGAGTTGCTGGACTTTCTTATACGCGGTCGATTGCACTTCGCTGAGGTCGCGTTCTTTTTTGCCACCGATGCGCGCAGCTTCACCCTCGCCCTCGCTTCGGAAGCGCTGTGCGCTCTGCTGACGCTCGCTCGTCATGCGCTGGTAAATGCGCTGAAGCACCGCGGCGTTGTAGTTCACGCGCTTCATTCGCACGTCGAGCAACTCGATCCCGAGTGCGACGAGTTTCGGAGCCGACGCTTCCAGAATGTCCTTCTCGATCTCGACACGACCGCGCTGGATTTTCACTGGCACCGAGCCTGAGACGGTGCCGGGGTTTTGCGGGTCGGCTTTCAGAACACGGACCTTGTCGCTGCGGATGATCTCGATGAGTTCATGCCGCGCGACGGCTGCTCGTATTTCGCTGCCGATGATGTCTTCCAGACGCGACTGCGCGCTCCGCAAATCCCGCAGTGCTACGAAAAACCGAGCAGGGTCGTTGATTCGCCAGCGGCCAAACGCGTCCACCTCGATATACGTCTTATCCTTTGTCGGCATCTCCACGGCGGGTCCGTCCCACTCGAGCACGCGCTTCTCCAGCTTGGTCGCAATCTCGATGAGCGGGAGTTTGAAATACAGACCGGGCTCGGTCTTCGGCAGTCCGACGGGACGACCGAAGCGAGTCACGATAGCGGTCTCGGTCTCGCGCACCGTGTAACCAGACATGACGACGAGAAACGCCACAAACACAACGACGAACACAGCAATAATTCCGCGTGGTTTCATTTCGACACCCCCGTTCCAGCAGACTGCACGAGCGGCAGGAGTTGCGTGACTTTTTCATCCACGATGGTCGTCTGCCGAATCGTCGGCAGGACGGTCGCCATCGTCTCTAAGAGCATTCGCTTTCGAGTCACGTCGGGCGCTTTTCGGTATTCTTCATACACAGAAGTGAACGCCGCCGCGTCGCCCATCGCTTCGTTCACCCGCTTGAGCTTGTAACCCTCGGCCCCCGAGATTTTCTGCGCTGCTTCGCCCTCCGCTCGGGGCACCGCTTTGAAGTATTCGCCGTTTGCGACGTTGATCATGTTCTCGCGGTCCTGCTGCGCGTTATTCACTTCGTTGAACGACGCCTGCACGTCGCGCGGCGGGTTCACATTCTTGAGCTGCACTTGATTGATGG
>CAMDQC010000088.1 GCA_945905735.1 Prosthecobacter debontii
AGCGAGCGATACGAGGAGGGCGACACCGTCCACGCGGGCTACAAAGACCCGCAGTCGTCGTGGAAGAAAGGCGAGCAGCCCAAGGCGGGCACTTGGTATGCGGGCAAGCAATATGACGACTGCTTTGACGCCGCCAAAGACACGCTCAAAAACTTCGACGCGTCGTTTCCGCACTGGAAAGGGAGGAGCTACGAAATCGCGGGGTTCGTGTGGTTTCAGGGGCACAAGGACACCGGCAGCCCGGCGCATGCCGCGCGCTACGAGCACAACCTCGTGCATTTGATCAAGACGCTGCGTGCGGAGTTCAACGTGCCCAACGCGCCATTCGTCGTGGCCGTCGGGTGCGGTAATGAAGGCCGCGAAGGCACCGGCCTGCAAATCGCCGAAGCCCAGCTCGCCGTGGACGGTGCGAAGGGGAAATACCCGGACTTTAAAGGCAACGTGCGCAGTGTGGACACGCGCGACTTTTGGCCCGACGTGGCGAAGTCGCCGAAGAACCAAGGCTTTCACTATCATCAAAACGCCGGGGCTTACATGCAGATGGGCGAGGCGATGGGCAAAGGAATGCTGGAATTGCTGAAAGGCAAATGAGCCGCATCGCGCTGGCTACTGTCGTGCTCGCGCTGGGACTGGCGGTGCCGCGTTTCCATGCGGAGGAACCCGTCGCGCCCAAGCCGCCGGTGGACATGAAGTTCATCGATCCACACGTACACGCGATGTCCGTCACGCCGCTCGGGCTGCGAGCGGTGTCGCAATGGATGGAGCTTCGCAACGTGGAGCGCTGCATCGTGAGCCCGCTCAGCCACAAAGGCTCGCGCCCGCGGACCGAAGAGGAACGTGCGACGATGCTCGCCAATTTCCTCCCGTACAAAGGCCGCATCGACCGCATGACGATCATCGACGCGGGCGAAGTCGAGACCGTGGATGCGGCTGTTACCATTCTCAAACGGGAGATCGCCGATGGCGCGATCGCGTTTGGCGAGCACTACGGAGTCGGGCTGATGTTCGACGACCCGAAGAACCTCCTGCTGTACGAAGCGTGCGAGAATACCGGCCTGCCCGTCATGTTTCACATCGACCAAAATAAAAACATGGTCGAGCCCGGCATGGCGCGAGTGGACCGGGTGCTCAAAGCATTCCCGAAATGCAACCTCATCGCCCACGCGTACTGGTGGCGGCAGTTGCAAAACGGCACGTGCGACCGCCAACTCCAGGAACACCCAAACCTCTACGCCGACATGTCCGGCCACGTCGTCATCAGCGTGCTCGACCGCGACCGGAAATACGCCCGCGAGTTCCTCATCCGCAACCAGGACAAAATCCTCTGGGCCACCGACGAAGGCTGGTGGTCCTTTGCCGACGAAGCCAAGCAGATGAACAAGCACTACACCTTCCTCGAAGAACTCGATCTACCTGCCGAAGTGCGCCGAAAGATTTACCGCGGCAACGCGGAGCGGGTTTACGGGCTGAGGAAGGACATGAAGTAGGGAAGCGGCGCGCATACGGGTGTGATTAAAAGTGGAAGAGTGCGAGTGGCTTGGGCGTCTCGCCCATGAAGGAGCGATACTCATGGGCGGGACGCCCAAGCCACTTTTAATCACACCCGCGCATACAGCGGTCATGCGATTTTCCGCGCGAGGAAATGCCCACGCTCCCGCCGCCATCGCCAAAGATCGTTCCACTCGCGAGAGTTTGTCGCTCGCGGTCCCGCTATTTAACTGCGTTGGCGATTTATTCAGCCGTTCCCTAAGTCTGATGGGGATTCGCGCTTTCTCCTTCGCTTGTTTTATAAAATGACTCGATTCGTACCAATTGCTCACGCCTTTTTCATTCTGACCGGGACTATCCTCGCTGTGGGGGATGGTAAGGCGGAGGCTGGGGCGAAGGATGCGGGGAATGCGCTGAAGTCGGTGAAGGTGGAGGGCGGGCTGAAGGTGGACATTTGGGCGCATGAGCCGATGCTGGCGAATCCGGTGGCGTTTTCGCCGGATGAGCGGGGGCGGTGGTTTGTGAGCGAGAGCTACCGTCAGGAGGGGCGGGTGGATAATGGGAAGGCGACCATCGGCGGTGTGGTGGATAATCGCGGGCACATGGGCTGGCTGAACGAGGACATCGCATCGCGGACGACAGACGACCGGCTGCGGATGATGCGCAAGTTTTACCCGGACGCGGCGAAGTTTAAGGAGGCGTTCGAGACGCAGGAGGAGCGCATCGTGGCGCTGGATGATGTGGATGGGGATGGGAAGGCGGATAAATCCACGGTGTTTGCGGATGGGTTTCGGGATGCTTTGGATGGGACTGCGGCGGGGATTTTGGCGCGGGGGAATGAGGTGTGGTGGACGAATATCCCGAGCTTGTGGCGCTTTCAGGACTCGAACGGCGACGCGAAGGCGGATGTGAAGGACCGGATGTTGTCGGGCTTCGGGGTGAAGTTTGCGTTTCGCGGGCACGATATGCACGGGCTGCGCTTTGGGCCGGATGGGAAGTTGTATTTTACCATCGGGGACCGGGGGATGAATGTGAAGAACAAGGAGGGCAAGGAGTCGGAGGTGAGCGATACGGGGTGCGTGATGCGGTGCAATGCAGACGGGACGGGCTTTGAGGTGTTCGCGACGGGCGTGCGCAATCCGCAGGAGCTGGCGTTTGACGAATACGGGAATCTTTTCACCGGGGATAATAACTCGGATGCGGGGGACCGTGCGCGCTTTGTCCAGCTCGTCGAGGGGGGCGATTGTGGGTGGCGGATGACGTATCAATATCTGGATGACCGGGGGCCGTGGAACCGGGAGTTGCTGTGGGATGAGAAGGAGTCGCTGAAGGCGAAGTATATCATCCCGCCCATCGCGAACATCAGCAACGGGCCGAGCGGGCTGACGTATAATCCGGGGACGGGGCTGTCGAAGAAGTTCGCGGGGAAGTTTTTCCTGAGCGACTTCCGGGGTGGGGCGAGCAGCAGCGTGGTGCATGAAATCACGCTCGTTCCGATGGGGGCGTGGTATGAGCTGAAGGAGCGCCGCGATTTAGTAAAGGGACTCCTGACGACGGATGTGGAGTTCGGCCCCGATGGGGCGATGTATGTGCTGGATTGGGTGGAGGGCTGGAGCGGGGTGAATAAGGGGCGCATCTATAAGTTCACGTCGCCCGAGGCAGATGTGGCGAAGCAGGCGGAGGTGAAGAAGCTGCTGGCCGACGGGATGGCGGCGCGTGCTGATGCGGAGCTGGAGAAGCTGCTCGGCCACGAGGACCAACGGGTGCGGCAGGCGGCGCAGTTTCAGCTCGTGGGGAAATCGGCAGCGGGTGCGCTGACGAATGCGGCGACGAAAGGTCAGGGGACTTTGGCGCGGATTCATGGCGTGTGGGGGCTCGGGCAACTCGGCGCGATGCCGACGCTCATCGGGCTGCTCGCGGATGGCGACGGCGAGGTGCGCGCGCAGGCGGCGCGCGTGCTGGGCGACCGCCGGGCGAAGGGCGCGACGGAGGCTCTGCTGGGGCTGCTCAAAGATTCGCATCCGCGTGCAAGATTTTACGCAGCACTGGCGCTGGGGAAGACGGGGGATAAGGCGGCGGTAGATGCGTTCTTTACGATGCTGGCGGAGAATGCAGACACGGACCCGATACTCCGCCACGGCGCAGTGATGGGGCTCGTCGGCTGCGCCGATGCTGCCACGCTGGCAGCTCGTGCGAAGGATGCAAACGTGTCCATTCGCAACGGCGCGGCAGTCGCCCTCCGCAGGCTCAAGAGCCCGCTGGTGGCGGAGTTTCTCGCCGATGCCGACCAAGGCGTCGTGCTGGAAGCCGCGCGTGCAATTTACGATGAGGGAATCGCCGAAGCCATGCCCGCGCTCGCAGGACTGCTGGGCGACCGGCGCATCAAAGACCCGAACATCCTTCTCCGAATCGTCAACGCGAACTACCGACTCGGCACGACTGAGAACGCGCAGAAGCTCGCCGCGTACGCCGCCGATGGAAGCGCCCGCGAATCCGGCAGGAAAGAGGCGCTCATTACCCTCGCCGCATGGGAAAATCCTGACCCGAAAGACCGGCTCACTTATCAATGGCGACCGCTCCCCGCTCGCCCCGCCGATGCCGCCGTCGCCGCGCTCACGCCTGTCGCCGCCAGCCTTTTTTCCGGAGCGCCGAGCAGCGTCACCCAAGCTGCTGCCGTCGCCGTCGCGAAGCTGAAGATCACCGGTGCGGATGACGCGCTCCTCGCCGTAGTGGTGGATGAGAAAGCCAGCAAAGTCGCCCGCACCGACGCGCTGCTCGCGATGGCGAAACTGAAAAGTCCAAGCCTCGCGAAAGCCGCAGCCGAAGCGCTCAAAGACAAGGACGCCAAGCTGCGCTCGGCCGCGCTGAAGTCGCTCATCTCCGTGGACCCAGACGGCGCGCTCAAAGCCATCGGCACCGTCCTTTCCTCGGGCTCCCCGGCCATCGAGAAACAAGGAGCCGTCCTCGCCCTCGCCGAAAGCAACACCCCCGCCGCTGAGAAGCTGCTCGGCACGTTGCTCGACGATCTCATCGCCGGGAAACTCCCGCCCGAAGTACAACTCGAAGTCTATGAAGCAGGGAAAAAGAAGCCCGGCCTCGCAGCGAAAATCCAGCAGTGGAGAACCTCCCTCTCCGCCGCCGACAAGCTCGCAAACTACAAACTCTCGCTTGCTGGCGGCGACGCCGAGCGCGGGAAAAAGACCTTCCGCGAACACGCGACAGCGCAGTGCTTCAAGTGCCACAAAGCTGAGGGCGGCGACAGTCTCGTCGGCCCCGACCTCACCAAGGTCGGCGCGACCCTCGACCGCGCCGCCATTTTGGAATCCATCATCTTCCCCAACGCCCGAGTCTCTCAGGGCTTTCAAATCGTCGTCCTAGAACTCAAGGACGGCAGCACCGTCGCAGGCCGACTGCTGGAAGAAACGAACGGCCAACTCAACGTTGAAACCGCCGACGCCGCTGGGAAACCGCAAGTCGTGAAGGTCGTCGCCGCGAACATCAAAAACCGAATCAGCGCCCCATCCGCCATGCCCGAAACCATCCGCGACCAACTCACCCGCACCGAACTCCGCGACATCGTGGAGTACCTCGCGACGAGGAAGTAGGTCTTTCATCAAGCCCCCGCCCACAATACGCCGAACGCTGTCGCCAGCGCGTCTTCCGAGTAATGGGAAAACTCGGCGTGGACGTGCGGTTTCACAGCATCCCAACCGGGCGTCTGCCTCGCCATCAGCACCTCCACGCGCAGCCCGGCGCGCTCTAGGGCGGCGACGTGGTCGGTGATTCGCCAGCGCGGGAGATCGCCGGGATTCAGCCAGCGGTCCCACGCTTTTCGCGACCACTTGAGATACTCATACGGGTAGCGGAAAAAGTGGTCGCGGTAGTCCACGATGTGCAGCATGAACCCGCCCGGACGAAGCAGCCGAGCCAGTTCAGCGAAGAGGGCGTCGGGCTCGGAGACGTGTTCCAACACGGAGTTCGAGAGGATACAGTCCACGCTAGCGCTCGGCAGTTCCTTCGTGGAAAGGAGACGCTTCACGCGAGACGCCAGCTCTGTGCGGCCTGCCATTTGCGCGGCGTCGGCCTCGGCATTCAGCGCGACGAAAGGCTCCAGCGAGATCGCTTTCGCCGCGCCGCGTGCGGCGAGTTCGTAGCATGAGCCGTTGGTCGCACCGGTGCCGACTTCCAGCACCGTCAGCCCTTGCGGCCAAGTCGCGGGCTTCCGCTCCGCCATCCGCTTCTCGTAAAGGCGCACCATCGCCGCGCTGTCGGCAGCGCCGAGGTTGCCATCCAGAAAAGGCAGCGCCTTTCGCATCCATACGGGCAGCGTCGTCGGCAGCAACCGCCGGGAGAGGCGGGCGGCGATGTAGAGCAGGTTGGGCATCGATGGAATGACGAATGACGAATGACGAATGACGAATGACGAACCCGGCGAACTTCGTCATTCGTCATTCGTCATTCGTCATTTCCCCCCTAACAGCACGCGCCGCCGTCGCAGCACTCTGTCTTCGCGCTCGTCGCGTCGTAGTCCATCCCCTTCGTCTCGCGCGGATGCCGCTCGCGGGCCACGCAGTCGAACGGGGCCGCTGCCGCAAGCACCACGGGCACGAGCGGCTGCACGGGCTCGAACATCCCGGCGTAGGGCTCGCGCATTAGCGTATCGAAAGTTTTCCCGCACACGGCCTCGCGCACGCCGCGCCGATAGACGTGGCCGTCGTCGTCCGCTGCTTCGCTGAATGGGCCTTTGTAAATCACCGCCTGCTTCAGCTCCATGCACTGCTCGCCGGTGCCTTTGAACGCCTCGATCGTCACGGAGCGGAACTCGATGCCGCCCACCGTCTGCCACGGCTGTGCGTCGCGCTTTAGGATGCGGACGCCTTGGAAACCGGCATCCACGAACGCCTGCAAAAATCCCGTCTCCGTCAGCGCGCCGCTGATGCAGCCGCTCCACAAAACCGCGTCGTTTTGCAGCTCCAGCGGCACTTCTTCATCGCCCACGATGTCGCTAATCACCGCGCGCCCCGTCCCTTTCAGCACACGGAAAATCTCCGCGAAGAGCTGCGGCTTCAGCTCCGGGCTCACGAGGTTCAGCACGCAGTTGGAAACCACCACATCCACGCTGGCCGAGGGCACCAGCGGCTCTTCTGCGCGCAGTTTGTCCACGAGCCCTTCCGCCTTTAGGAAAGCATCCGCCCCCGCAATCGGCGCGCTCTTTAGCGCAGCGTCGAGCTTGGTTAAATCGAGCGCCAAATCCTGAATACGCCCTTTGCGAAACTCCACGTTTGAGAAGCCTACCCGCTCCGCCACGATGGGCGCATTGCGCCGCGCGACTTCCAGCATGTCGTCCGTCATATCCACGCCGATGACGCGGCCCTTCGGCCCGACGACTTGCGAGGCGATGAAGCAAATCTTCCCCGTCCCGCTGCCCAAATCCAGGACCGTCTCGCCTTCGCGAACGTGCTGACTCGGGTCGCCGCAGCCGTAGTCTTTTTCGATGACTTCTTGCGGGATGACCTTCAGGTATTTCGCATCGTATTGCACCGGGCAGCAGAGCGCGGGCTCGCAGTATTGTGCGCCAGCGGCGTAGCGATCTTTCACGGCGTTTTCGATATTCAGTTGGAGTTTGCTCATTGCGCGGAGCATTTGCGGAAAGCGGCTCAACTGTCCATTGCGGAAAGCAAAACAGGGGATTCCGCTTGGAGAAAGTCCGTCCGTTCGCCAATGGTCGCGGGGTCCATGCGACTGCTCATCATCAATTACGAATTCCCGCCGCTGGGTGGCGGCGCGGGGAACGCCTCCGCGTGCCTCGCCCGCGAATGGGCCGCAGCGGGCCACACGGTCGAGGTGCTCACGGGCGGCTTTCGCGGACTGCCTGCACACGAGATTCGCGACGGCTACACCGTGCGCCGACTCCCCACCCCACGCGCACAGCAGGGCCAGTGCAGCGTCCCGGAAATGTGCGCCGTCATGGCCGCATCGTGCGCCGCCGTGATGTTTGGGCCAAAGCCGGACATCGTCATTGCCTTCTTCTCCATCCCCGGCGGGCCGGCGGCGTGGCTGCTGCGACTCCTGCGCGGCGTGCCCTACATCGTTTCCCTGCGCGGTGGCGACGTGCCCGGCTTCGATGCAAAGAACCTCGCCCGCCTTCACTCCCTCACGAACCCACTCACCGCCCTCATCTGGCGCAACGCCCGCGCCGTCGTAGGAAATAGCGCGGGCCTCTGCCAACTCGCCCGCGACTTCATGCCGGGGCTCACCGTGCCCGAGATTCCGAACGGCGTGGACACCGCACGGTTCTCCCCTGCCGTGGCCAGCGAGCGGGCTTGCTGCGAGCTGCTTTTCGTCGGGCGACTTGCTGCGCAAAAAGGCGTGGATGTCCTCCTTCGAGCCCTAGCCGAAATACCGGGCGCGTGGCGGCTGCGCATCGCGGGCGACGGGCCAGAACGCGAACGCCTCACCGCTTTATCCGCATCGCTCGGGCTCGCGGAGCGTGTCGAGTTTCTCGGCTGGACGCAGCGCGACGAACTGCCCGCGCTCTACCGCAGCGCGGATATTTTCGTCTTCCCGTCCTACGACGAAGGGATGCCCAACGTCGTGCTCGAAGCCCTCGCCAGCGGCCTCCCCATCGTCGCCACGCGCATCGCCGGGACCGAGCAACTCGTCCAGCACGGCACGAACGGACTCCTCGTGCCGCCCGGCGAACCAGCCGCATTTGCCGCAGAGCTACGCCCTCTCATAGCCGATAGCCTGAAGCGGCGCGCGATGGGGGAAAGCAGCCGCACCCTCGCAGTCGAGCAGTTCTCGTGGGCGCGCTCAGCAGCGGCTTACGAGCGGCTATTCCAGTCTCCGAACCGCTGCTGTTAGCGGGGCTTCCGTAAGTTGCGGAGTTGCCGGGCCAGCTCGGCGTCGGCGCGCTCTAGGTCTTCGAGCAGGCTGTTCACGGAAATCGCCATCCCGCCAAACGTGATTACCGTTTGAGCGACGAGCGTATCATCGGAGGCCACGGTCATGTCGTGCTCGTTCGCATACTTCGCTACGAGACGCTCCAGCACATCATCGGCGGTCTTTTTCGATGCGGAATAGAATACCTGAACGCCCGATGGAAGTTTCTCCGAGGTGTTCTTTTTCCCCTGCCCATCGAACACGATCACCACTCGTGTCCCGGTCGTATCCTGATAGGCCGTAAGGCGGGCGATGAGTTGCTCGCGAGCAGCCTCCGCGTGCCGACGGTGCAGCGCGCAGAGTTCCGGCCATCCGAAAATCACGCTATGAGCATCGACGAGCAGGAAGCGCATGAAGCGTGAAAACGAAGCAGCGAATCGCGACGTTTGTCACGATTCGCTGCTTCGGAAAATTACTTAGAAACAGGAGAGAGCTACTCGGCGGCAGCTTTCTCGACCTTCTCGGCCTTCTTCTTCGCTGCTGGTTTTTTGACGACCTTGGCTTTGCCTAGACCGGCCTTCGTCTTCACTTTTTTGCGTTCGATGTAGGCTTCGCGGCGTTTCTTCTTTTCGGTTTTGTTGTATTGTTTACCCATGAGGATTGAAATTGAGGGGCGCTCGTTACGGGAAAGCGCTATTGCGGTCAACCGCTATTCCATCATTCGTTCGCACTGCGTGCCTTCTTTTCTGAAATCGCCGTTGACGGATGCTGTAATTTCAATAAACCGCACCGCGCCGATTTGCCGCCGACCTTGTAGGGATGCGGCAGTTCAGCAAAAACACTCACATCTCTATTTATGTCACGTAGCTATATTTTTTCTTCTGAATCCGTCGGCGAAGGCCATCCAGACAAGGTCTGCGACACCATCTCCGACGCCATCCTCGACGCCTGCCTCGCGATTGATCCCAAGAGCCGCGTCGCCTGTGAAACCTTCGCCAAGAGCAACATGGTCGTTGTCGGTGGTGAAATCACCATCCCGAAACTTCAGGACAAAAAGAAAGGCACGACCAAGCCCATCGACGAAGTCATCAACATCGGCAAAGTCATTCGCGACGCGGTGCGCGGCATCGGCTACACGAACGACGACGACGTTTTCCACGCCGACAAGCTCTTCATCAACAACTACCTCACCATCCAATCGCCCGACATCGCGCAGGGTGTGGATGCCGCCGGAGCGGATGGCAAAAAGCACGCCGAGCAAGGCGCGGGCGACCAAGGCATCATGTTCGGCTACGCGTGCGACGAGACGCCGGAGCTCATGCCTGCGCCCATCATGTATGCCCATCTTCTGGGCCGCGAACTCACCCGCATCCGCAAGGCAGGCAAGCTCGCCAAGTGGCTCCGCCCCGATGCGAAGTCGCAGGTTTCCGTCGAGTATGTGGACGGAAAGCCCACGCGCATCGTGAACGTCGTCATCTCCACCCAGCACTCCGCCGACGTGGAGCACGCGGTCATCGAGAAATTCTGCATCGAGCAGATCATCAAGAAGGTGCTGCCAAAAGCGATGCTCACCAAAGACACCGAGTATCTCATTAACCCGACCGGCAAATTCGTCGTCGGTGGCCCACAAGGGGACAGCGGCCTCACCGGGCGCAAAATCATCGTGGATACCTACGGCGGCATGGGCCGTCACGGCGGCGGAGCATTCTCTGGCAAAGACCCGAGCAAAGTGGACCGCAGCGCCGCCTACATGGGCCGCTGGGTGGCAAAAAACGTCGTCGCCGCCGGGCTCGCCTCGCGCTGCGAAGTGCAATTTGCCTACGCCATCGGTCATCCGCAGCCCGTCAGCGTGCATGTCGATAGCTTCGGCACCGGCACCGTGTCGGACGACGTCATCCTCAAAGCCGTGCTGCAAGTCTTCTCCTTCAAGCCCGCCGACATTGTGAAGCAGCTCGACCTCCTGCGCCCCATCTACAGCAAGACGACGAACTACGGCCACTTCGGAAAAACCGACCCCAACCTCACTTGGGAGCGCACAGACAAAGCCGCCGCGCTAAAAAAGGCTGCCGGTAAGTAATCCTCATTTTCACAAAGACGGCACCGGCTGAAGAGTCGGTGCCGTTTTTTTGTTTCCCGGAATGCTTGGGTGAATTGACACCCACAGCGCAGGCGGCATTGTGCGCGGCGATGAATTTAGGACAGATACTCGCCGCGTGACGGATTTTTTGCTCAAGCTCTGTGGCCTGAAAGTCGAGGGGGCTTCGCGGGTTTCTGGTGTCGAGTTTGCGCTGCGGAATGGCGCGTGGCTGGGCTGGGTTGTCGCGCTTGCCGTGGTGCTGGCGGTGCTGGCTTGGGCTTCGTATTGGCGGGATGCGCGCTCGCTGCTTTCGCCGGTGAAAAGGCGCGTGCTCACCGCGCTGCGGATGGTTCTTTTTGCGCTGCTGCTCTTGCTGCTGTTGCGTCCGGTGCTGGCGTTCACGGTGGATAGCACGATTCGCCGCACGCTGCTGACGCTGGTGGATGCGAGCGCCAGCATGAAGATTGCGGACCCGCGATTCGACCCGGCGGACTTGAAGCGGGCGGCGATTGCGCGCGGGATGCTCGATTTGAAAAAGGGGCTGGAGCAGACGCTGGATGCGACCAATGCGGAGGCCGTGAAGGCGCTGCCGCGTGGCGAGGTGATGCGTGAGATGCTGAACGCGCCGAAGCTGGAGCTGTGGTCGGCGCTGCGCAAGGAGCTGGATGTGGCGGCGTTCACCTTTGGCAAGACGTTGAGCGAAGTGCCGATGGAGTCGTCGCCCGCGCGCCCGGCGGCGTGGCTGGATGCGGTGAAGCCGGAGGCGACGGCGACGGCGCTGGGCGACTCGTTGCGCGAGCTGCTGAATCGCAAACGCGGGCAGGCGTTGGCGGGGATTTTCTTGGCGACGGATGGCGCGAGCAACTTCGGCACGTCCCCGCTGGAGGCTGCGGAGTTGGCGCGTTCGGAGGGCGTGCCGCTGTTTATCTACGGCGTCGGCATCACGTCGCCGCGCGACATCATCGTGGGGAATCTGACGACGCAGGAGGTGGCGTTTGTGAGCGATGAACTGCCGGTGACGGTGCGCGTGCGGGGGCAGGGGATGCGCGGGGAAAGTGCGAAGGTTGTGCTCCGGCTCGTGCCTCTGCCGGATGGCGGGGATGGCGCGGTGGTGGCGGAGAAAGAGGTGCAATTTGGCGACGATGAATCTGCGCTGGTGAGCGTCCCTTTTACCCCGAAAGCCATCGGCAACTACGAGTTGCGGGCCAGCGTGGAACCTCGTGCGGATGAGGCTTCGCAGGATAATAATGCGGCGGCGCAGCGCATCCGCGTCGTGGACTCGAAGGTGAAAGTCCTCTACGTGGAAACGACGCCGCGCTGGGAGTATCGCTACTTGCAGAGCACGCTGTTGCGAGACCGTCGTATCGAGCTGAAGACGGTGCTGCTGGAGGGCGACGCGGGCATCGCGGAGGGGCCGAACTCGCCGTTCCTGCCGAAGGTGCCGGAGATGAAAGAGGAACTATTGAAGTTCGACCTAATCATCCTCGGCGATGTGTCGCCGACGCGCTTCTCGGCGATGCAGATGTCGGCGCTGGAGGAGTTTGTTCAGCGGTTCGGGGGCTGCATGTTGTTTGTCGCGGGGCCGAGGTTTTCGCCATCGGCGTTTATGGGGACTGCGTTTGAGAAGCTCCTGCCCGTGGAGCTGGACCCCGCCGCCGCGCAGCTCGCGCCGAATGCGGGAACGAGTGTGGAGCTGACGGCGCAAGGCCGGGCGCATCCCATTTTCAAACTCAGCGAGAGCGAGACGGAGAACATGGCGGCGTGGCGGCAATTCGGGAAGCTGTTCTGGGTCGCGCGTGTCCTCCGCGCCAAGCCCACCGCGCAAGTGCTGCTGGTGGATGCGGACAACTCGCGCGCGAACCGCCATGGTAAGCTCGTCATCGCGGCAGAGCATCAGCTCGGGCTCGGGCGCGTGATGTGGATGGGCACGGACAACACTTGGCGCTGGCGACGGAATACCGGCGAGCGATTTCACACCCTGCTCTGGGGCCAGCTCGCGCAGAAACTCGGGCTGCACCACCTCCTCGGCGGCAGCAAGCTCACACAGCTCTTGGTGGATAAGCAGACCTACGCCGCGGGCGAGCGCGTGAGCGTCTCCGGGCGGCTCTACAACGCCGACTTCACCCCGCTGCGCGACCCGACGGTGCCCGCGAGTTTCGTCGTGGAAAAGGGCACGCCGCAGGAAGTCACCCTGCGCGCCGTGCCGGATCAGCCTGGGATGTATCGCGGGGATTTCGTCGCCTCAACGCCGGGGACGTATCACTTCTCCACCAAGCGCGACGCGGCCACCGTGCTGGAGTTCAGCGTGACGGTGCCGCGCTACGAGACCGGCGAGACGGCGATGAATGAAACCCTCTTGCGCCAAATGGCCGATGCCAGCGGCGGCGGATTTTTTCGCGAGGAGACGCTGTGGCAGCTCCCGGCAGCCATCTCGGCCAAAGCAGACCGCGTCTCCGCGACCATCGACGGCGAGCTTTGGGCCTCGCCGCTCTTCTTCCTCCTAGTACTCCTCATCGGCAGCGCCGAATGGCTGCTGCGGAAGAAGTGGCAGTTGAAATAGCCTCACTTACGTTCGCCATTCGCCCACAGCGCACACGCGGGCAGGACAAAAACGAACGTCGCAAGCAAACACCAGCCGACGCCGATGCCGCAGAGCAGGCCGAGGCCGCGCAGGGCGGGATTCTCCGCCCACGCGAGGGAGCTGAAGCCCACGCATGTCGTCAGGCCGCTGAGGAGGAGCGGCTTCATCAAAGTGGCCAGCTCTTCTTTGGCGGAGCCGGAGCGCATCGCGATGGCGATGTAGATGCCGTAGTCCACACCCACGCCGAGCACGAGCGGGAAGGCGAGGATGTTGAAAAGATTCAGGCTGATGCCCAGCGTTTGCAGCGTCGCGAGCATCGCGCCGATGGAGAGCAGCAGGCCCACCATCGTGATGAGGACAGGCTTCCACGCGCGGAGGAGGATGACGAGGAGCACGACGTTCATGCCGAGCATCAGCAGGGTGAGCTGCTGCATTTTGCGCCCGGACCAGCCTGCGAGTTCCGCGAGAGTGAGGCTCCAGCCAGACAGCCCGACTTTCACGTCAGGGACTTGGAGCGCGGCGCGGAGGGCGATGACGTCGGCTTCGTTGGCGGGGGCTTTTGCGGGTTTGAGGTGGGCGATTCCGAGCGGGTGCGTCCGGCTGAGGCTGCCATCGATGAGAAACCACCACGCGCTGCTGGGCGGGAGATTCTTGCGCCAGTCAACGACATCGAGTTCGCCTTTCACCGCCGCAGTCAGCGCGTCGAGCACGCCCGCTGCGGCGGTGTACTGCTCTGGCGGAAAATCGTTCGCTTTCAGCGCAGCGTCGAACGCAGCCCGGCTCGCGACGAGGTCCACTTGGGCACCGAGGCTTGCGGCGTTGGCGGTCATGCGGGCGGGCGAGGTGGCGAGGCCGGCGGGCGTGCTCACGGAGGTAAAAAGACCGCCTTCCCCGATGAGCTGCATCCATGCTTTCTCCGCCGTGGCCCACGACGCGGAGAGTTCCTCTTGCGTGGGCGCTTCGATGATGGCGAGGACGGACTCGATGCGGTCGGGGTTCAACTGCGCCACGATGGTGCGCATCGCGTGGCCCGCGTTGCTGTGGAGTGGCTCCAACGATCGAGGGTTGAGGTCGAACGGCAGATTCCGCCCCGGTAAAGCTACCGTCGCGGCGAACCCGCCGAGCACCAGCAGGCCCGGCCCGAGGATGCGCCACGGGCGCGACATCGCGATGGGCGGCAGCAGCGGCACGAGGCGGCAGAGGTAGTGGGCTACCAGCATCGTCACCGCTGCCAGGCCGAGCCCGCCGAGGATGGAGTTCATGCTCGTCGGCGTCCACAGCACGTCGAAGTTCCGCACCACCCACGCGATGCCTGCGATGTGCGCGACCACGACGAGAGCGATGAGCACTTTGCGCAGCCACGGGAGTAGGCGGAGGCCGAGGAAGAACCAGAACAGCGTCATCATCGCTATGGCCGCGATGATGATGCCGCACGCGATCAAAACTCCGAGCTGCCGATACCCCTCCGAGCCGCTCCACAGCAGGCATAAGAACGCCGCCGCAGTGGTGATGGACCCAAACCAAATCCCCGAGCCATGCACCCTCAGCGCCCCCGCGATGGACGCCTCGTGCGACATCCCGCGCGCCTGCTCTGCGAGGTAAAACGCATACAGCACCATCGCGAAATCCACGCCCAGCCCCACGAGAATCGCGCATAGGCCGACGGTGATCATATTCAGCGAACCAAAGAGCAGCGCCCCGCTCGCGATCGCCAGCACGCAAGTCACGACCAGCGCGAGGATGATCGCCAGCAGCGGACGCCACCGCCGGAACCCCGCATAAAATGTGAGCGCCACCAGCAGGATACTGCTGTTCACCGTGCTGAAGATGTCGCCCTTCAACTTCCCCGCCATTTCTGAGACGTATGCGGTCCGGCCCGTGCAGAGGATTTGCGGCTGCGGCCCCTTCTCCTTCGGCCACGCAGCGATCACGCGCTTTTTGAAATCCTCGTATTTTCGCATCGTCTCGTTGCACGCGGGCTCGTCGAGATTGTCCTGCTTGCAATGCGCCATGATGAAGCGGAAGCGCGGGTCTTCCTTCTGCTCCGCGCGACCGGGACGCACCGACTTCAGCGCGGGGAAGACGATGCCCAGCGGGTCATACTGCAACTCCGCTACCGCCGTGCCTAAGCCCGCATCGTGCTTCGCCCTCAGCCGCGCGAGCCGCGCCGTGATGGCTTCCGGCTGGAGTGCCGCCACGAGTGGCGCGATGTCCTCTTGGTTCAGCATCAGCGGCAGTGCGACCGCGCGCAGTTCCTCCAGCCCGCCGGGGGCTTCCACGGGCGAACGCTCCATCACCCGCACGACCCACGGCTCCTTTGCCAGAGCTTCTGCGAAGTGCGTCGAGTAAGCGTCCATATTCACATCATCGGAGTCCGCCAGTAGCCCGAACACCAAATCGCGCGCCGAGCTAAACTCCCGATCATTCAGCTTATAAATTGCCACGCTCTCGAAGTGTCCCGGCAACATATCCAGCACGTCGCTATTGAGCTTCGCCCAAAAAACAATCGCCGTCACCCCACCCACGAGCAGCGCACATACGAGCGACCAAATCGCCCACGGCTTATGCACAATCCAATGTGCGACGCGGTCAGAGAGTCGCATCAGCGGACGAGCGAAAGTTGATACGCCACCTTCTCGCCCTCGTGCTTAAACGAGCCCGCACCGCTCGCCACAGGCCGCTCCGCAAGCTGCCCCCACACGATGAGGTGCCCCGGCAATTTCGCGCCGAGCGGCAGCTCCCGCGCCCCGCGAGCCAGCGGCCCTTCAAAGCGGATGTGCGTCTTGTCCGAGTACACTCGCAGCAGCGAAACCCCTGCGCCTTTCCCAAACTCTAGCCGCCCTCCCTGCGCGCCTTGCGACACCACCAAGTCCCCGATCACACTGCGACCGCCGCCTTCATAACGCACCTGCCCCGTCGCTGTGCGTCCACCGGAAATCGGTGCAAACGGGTGCTGCGAAGTCGCGCAGCCAGCGAGCGCCAGCGCGGTGAAAAGAGAAAGACGGGCAATCATGCGGCGCGAGATGCCCGATGTTCCCCATCAGCGCAATTCTCATCTGCCAAAGCAGCCTTTTTTCAAACTGCCACGCTCGCCCCAGTGCGGTGGGACTCCATGGCGGCGGCGAAGACTTCGTGCGAGGCTACGGCTTCTTCGGGGGTGGCGCAGCCGAAGCGGTCGCCGAGTTCCCCAGCGCGTTCCATTAAATAGGCGGCCCACATTTGCTGGATCACGTCGGGGAAGCCGGGCTCGAAGATGCCGCCGGTGACGGTCTTAAACTGGGTGCTGAAGCCGAGGTCGGTGCGTTTCCACCATTGCTCTTTTCCGCGCTCAAAGAGCCAGAGCGTCTTGGGCTCGGCGGTGCTGAAGCGGACGCCGCCGTCGGTGCCGAGGACTTCGATGAACCACGTATTTGTCGCGCCGGGCATGAGGCGTTTCATTTCTAGCCGAAGGGGAACTTCCTCGCCGCCGATGGTCGTCCAGCCATGGACGAGCGCGTTGTCCCACGTATCGCAGGCGACGCTGCCGCCTTTGCCATCGGGCCTTTGCGGGTAGCCGCGCTGGAGTTGCGCGAAGACGCGGGAGGGGCTCCAGCCGAGGCGGAGCGGGAGGTGGCAGGCGTGCATCCCGAGGTCGTTGAGGACGCCGCCTTCGCCGCAGGTGGCGTTGAGGCGCTTCCAGTTGGCGGGCTTGGTGGCGTCGAGGTCGCTGCTGTGGTGGAAGCCGGAGACGACTTCGAGGATGCGCCCGATTTTGCCGCTGGCGGCTGTGGAAAATGCGCGTTGGCCACCGGGGAAGAAGGGCATCTCGGAGCTGCATCGGACGAAGCGCCCGCTGGCTTTTACCGCTGCGGCGATGCGGCGAGCGGCGGGGAGGTCGATGCCGAAGGGCTTCTCGGCGAAGAGGTCTTTGCCGGCGGCGAGGACGTCGCAGTAGATCTTTTCGTGGAGGTTGTGCGGGACGGCGACATAGACGACGTCAATCTCCGGGTTCGCGAGGAGTTCGTGGTAGTCGGTGACGCGCTGGGTGCAGCTCGGGATGCAGTCGAACCAGCCGAGCGTGGCGGGGTTCAAATCGGCGACGGCGGTGAGGACAGGGCGGACGGTCACATCCGTCATCGCGCACCAGCGGGCGAAGGCGCTGGCCATTTCGCGGCCCATGAGACCGCCGCCGATGATTCCGATTTTGACGTTGGTTTGGGACATAAAGTTTTAAGCGGCGGTGTGCGTGCAGGCGAGGTCACGGACGGGCTCGATGCCCCAGCGGGCGGCGACATCGAGGAGGTCGGGCGTGAGTTCCCAGCGGTCGGGCGCGGGGTCGCCGGTGAAGGAGGGGTTGCCGCCTTTGAGGTCCATGCAGCCTTTGTTATTCCCCAGCTCGGAGATATGGGCGACTTCGTCTGCGGAGAGCGTGACGTTGGGCGTTGCTGCGAGTTCGTCGATTTTTTCCTCGACGGTTTTGACGGTGACGCCGTTCGTCTGCGGGACTTCTTGGATGAGCGTGGGGATGACGCTCTTGACCGGCGATTGGCTGAGGTTCCAGATGCTGGCGAGCTGCATCATGGTGAGGCCGTGCTTTTCAGCGATGGAGCGGATGGCGTCGAGTTTTGCGCTGCCATTTTCCACCCAGCCAGCGGGGCGGAAGGTGCGGTGGTCGCGAGGGCCGAAGATGTGGCCGGGGCGCACGTCGTCGTGGAAAAGCCCGCCGTGGTCCACGACGCGGGTAATGAGATCGACGCCGTGTTTCTCTGCGGCACCGAGGGCCATTTGTCCGGGCCAAGGCTCCAGCGGATTGAGGATAATCATCGCCCAATCCATGAGCGCACCGAAGCGCTCGAAGCTCAGGATAATGTCGAGGGTAAAGCCGTTCGCGGGGCCGGGGGCGATGCCGAGCATGTCGGTCATTTTCTGGTCCTGCACGCCGACCATTGCCTTCCACACGGAGTCTTGCGAGTAGCCGATGCTGTCGGGGTTATGGAGCATGAGGCAGTCGAGGCGGTCGGTGCCGAGGGAGCGGAGTTGGCGCTCGGTGGCCACTTTCACGTAGTCGGAAAAATCGCGCGGCTGGCGAAGGCGCGGGTCGGTGAAGCGCGGGAAGCCCTTCGAGCCATCGCGGGCTGCGGCGTAGTCGTGGCCGATGATCCCCACGAGGCAGTAAGTGTCACGCGGCACGCCTTTGAGCGCGCGACCGAGCGCCACGTCCGCAGCGCCGCTTCCATAGACGTCCGCCGTCATAAAGGTGCGGATGCCGGCCTCGTAAGCGCGGCGGATGCAGGCGTCGAAGCGTTCCTCGTCAATGGCTTCGCCGAAGTTCATATAGCGGCCACCGTTCCAGGTGCCGTAGGCAGTGCGTGTGATATTCATCATGGGTGCAGAGTTGGATGAAATTGCTCGCGAATGGAAAGACCGATTTTGGCGAGAACCGTACAATCTTTGGGTTTACACCTCATTCACCACATCGATCACCTTCCGTAGCCTGTGCGTGTGATATTCATCGATTGGGAGTCAGTGGGCAGTATCGCGCCAATCGAAAACTCACGGGGCCGCCGTCACCTTCACCCGCAGAAAGCGCGAGCCGGGCGTGCCCACGAGCACATTATCCCGCACCTTCAGCGTCGTGGCGGTATTGATGAGCACCGTCGTCGTCGCGGCGGAAAAAGCCGCCCAATCCGGCGAGGCCGCGCTCTCCACGACATACGTCGCCCCCGCTCGCTTGGTCACGGTCGTAGTGAGAAACCCACCCTCATTCACGATGGGCGGAGTGCTGGCAAAATCGGGCCGCGTCGGGTCTTGGTTGAACGCGAGTTCCAGCAACTCGCACAGCCCATCCCCATCCGAATCCCCCAACAGCGAGTGCCCCGCCGTCGTGCCAAACCGGGCGTATTCCCACAAGTCGAGCAGCCCGTCCCCGTCGAAGTCGTTGTTCGCAGGGGCGAAGATGTAGGCGGAGCCTTTGTCGGTGATCACGGTGTCGTCGTTGGGAGTGCCGACGGCGACGGTAGTGCCGTCTATCGCCACCGAGATACCGAAGCGGTCACTCGTTGCCGGGCCGGGGTTGTCAAGCGTGGCCACGGGGACCGTGGGCGTCTCGTTATTTAGGTCATACACATACGCGCTCCCAGCTCTGAACACTCCCGTGTCGTTTGTTTCAGCCCCGACCACTACTCGCGTGCCGGAGATCGCCACCGAATAGCCGAACCGGTCCCCCCCGCCGGAGTGGGATTGTTCAGTGTGGCCACGGGTACCGTGGGCGTCCCGCTACTCAGGTCATACACATACGCGCTCCCCTCGTCGCTCACGAAGTAGTTGCCAAAGGGAGCACCCACCACCACCAGGGTCCCGGATATCGCCACCGAGTAGCCGAAGTAGTCACCCGCTACAGGGAAAGGGATATTCAGCGTGACCTCGGGAACCGTCGGCGTTCCACTGCTCAGGTCATACACGTACGCGCTCCCACTGTTGGTCGCTCCTATGTCGTCCGAGAAAGCCCCCACCACCACCCGCGTCCCAGAGATCGCCACCGAGTAGCCGAAGAAGTCACTCGCCGCCGGGCTGGGGCTATTCAGCGTGATCACGGGCACCGTGGGCGTCCCGCTGCTCAGGTCATAGACATAAGCACTCCCGGCATCACTCGCGCCCGTGTCGTCGCGATATGCCCCCACCATCACCCGCGTGCCGTCGATCGCCACCGACCAGCCGAAGAGGTCACTCGCCGCCGGGCTTGGGTTGCTCAGCGTGGCCACGGGCACCGTGGGCGTCCCGCTGCTCACGTCATACACATACGCGATCCCGGCATCGGTCGCTCCTGTATCGTCCCGGTGGGCCCCCACCACCACTCGCGACCCGGAGATCGCCACTGAGATGCCAAATTGTCCCCCCCAGCCGGAGTGGGATTGTTCAGCGTGGCCACCGGTACCGTCGGCGTCCCGCTGCTCAGGTCATACACATACGCACTCCCGGCATCGCTTGCTCCCGTATCGTCCCCATAAGCCCCCATTACTACCAGCGTGCCAGAGATCGCGACCGAGTAGCCGAAAAAGTCACCCGCCACAGGGCCAGGGTTATTCAGCGTGACCACGGGCACTGTCGGTGTCCCGCTCGTGAGGTCATATACATACGCGCTCCCCGCGTCGGTCGCTCCCGTATCGTCCTGATTAGCTCCCACCACCACCCGCGTGCCGGAGATCGCCACCGACCAGCCGAACTGGTCATCCGCCGCCGGGCCGGGGTTATTCAGCGTGACCGTAGGAACCGTGGGCGTCCCGCTGCTCAAATCATACACATACGCGCTTCCGGCATCGGTCGCTCCCGTGTCGTCCTGATAAGCCCCCACTGCCACTTGTGTGCCGGAGATCGCCACCGAGTAGCCGAAGTAGTCAATCGCCGCCGGACTCGGATTGTTCAGCGTGGCGAGAGGGACCGTCGGCGTCCCACTGCTCAGGTCATACACATACACACTCCCAGCGTCGGTCCCTCCCGTGTCATCCTTATAAGTCCCCACCACCACCCGTGTCCCGGAGATCGCCACCGAGTAGCCAAATTGGTCCCCCCCCGCCGGCGTGGGATTGTTCAGCGTGGTCACGGGTACCGTGGGCGTTCCGCTGCTCATGTCATAAACATACGCAATCCCCTCATCGCTCCCTGCCGTGTCGTTTCCGAAAGCCCCCACCACCACCCTTGTCCCAGAGATCGCCACCGAATAGCCGAACCGGTCCCCCCCCGCCGGGGTGGGATTGTTCAGCGTGGCCACGGGTACCGTGGGCGTCCCGCTACTCAGGTCATACACATACGCGCTCCCCTCGTCGCTCACGAAGTAGTTGTCATAGGGAGCCCCCACCACCACCAGGGTCCCGGATATCGCCACAGAGTAGCCGAAATAGTCACCCGCCACAGGGAAAGGGATATTCAGCGTGACCTCGGGAACCGTCGGCGTCCCACTGCTCAGGTCATACACGTACGCGCTCCCTGAATTGGTCGCTCCCGTGTCGTCTAAACTTGCCCCCACGACTACCCGCGTGCCGGAGATCGCCACCGAGATGCCGAAGGAGTCACTCGCCGCAGGGCTCGGATTGGGAATCACATAGAGCAGTGCTCCAGTGGTGGAATCGAACACCTTTACCATCCCGGAGTCCGTCGCACCTGTGTCGTCAAAGGGCGCTCCGGCGACGGTATATCCACCATCCACCGCCACGCTCCAGCCAAGCCCTGCGGCCGTCTGCGCGGTGCCGAACGGCGCGGGGATATTGTGCTTTAGCGTATCCGGCACCTGCGCCGTGGCGGTCGCGAAGAGCCAAGCGGTGACGAAGGCGCGGAGGGTGTGGTGGAATGAGTTCATCGTGGGTGCAAGGGTTCGTGCAGGTTGTTCGGAAAGGCAATGGTGGAAACGGTTTTATTGGAGGGGCGGTTTCATACCGCCGTTCTCCGGTTTCTTGACAAAAGCGGCGAGCGC